>NZ_JBKFTN010000001.1:0-484350 GCF_050432945.1 Pseudomonas sp. 18173 | reverse complement strand
ATCTGCGTATGCAGGTAGGGGTTTTGTTTTTGTGCGTGAAAAATCAGGATTGGCCGTTGCACATTTTGCACAGTTATTTTCAGTTCATGGCACTAGAATAGGGCCAACTTTTTCAGACTCAGAGCCTTTATGCCGGATCCGGTTGACGCCCAAGGGCTGTCAGAATTACCGCTAGACAATCTGGTTGCCTGTCATGAGTGCGACCTGCTCATGCGTAAGCCAGAACTCGCCCATGGCGAAAAAGCCCTGTGCCCGCGCTGTGGCTACGAGCTTTATGCCCATCGCTACAACGTCGTACAGCGCAGCCTTGCCCTGGTAATCGCGGCCCTGTTGCTGTTTATTCCGGCGAACTTTTTACCCATCATGCAACTCAATCTGCTCGGGCAATCTTCGCAAGACACGGTCTGGAGCGGTGTTGTCGCGCTTTTTGATACAGGCATGCAAAGCGTTTCTGTGATCGTATTCCTGTGCAGCATGGGAATTCCGCTGCTCAAGCTACTGTGCCAACTGGCCGTATTGTTGAGCATCCGTTTTGATGTCGGACGCAGCTACGGCTTGTTGCTCTACCGCATTTATCACCATATACGCGAATGGGGGATGCTCGAGGTTTACTTCATGGGCGTGCTCGTGGCGATCGTCAAGCTGGCAGATATGGCAGCAATCACCGTAGGCCTGGGCCTGGCGTGCTTCATTGGCTTGTTGCTGATTCAAGTCTGGCTGGAAGTCGTGATGTCGCCTCACCAGATCTGGCAAGCGTTATCGGGAGAGGATGCACATGCGGGCGATTGATGCAGGCATTCTGATTTGCAAGGAATGTCATGAATTGAACAGGCAGGAAGCCGATACCGATGAGCAAGTCTGTACGCGTTGCGGAGCGCTGGTGCATGCCCGCAGCCCGAACAGCCTGGTACGGACCTGGGCATTGCTGATTACTGCCGCCATTCTCTACATACCGGCCAATTTGTTGCCGATCATGACCGTGAACTCTTTGGGCAAAGGTGCGCCCAGCACGATCATGGCCGGTGTGATCGAGTTGATTCACTACGGTATGTTCCCCATTGCGGCCGTGGTGTTTATCGCCAGTATCATAGTGCCCACCTTCAAGCTGGTCGGCATCGCCTTGCTGCTGTTTTCCGTGCAGCGTCGCCAGCCCCTTTCAGCTCGCCAGCGTATCTGGATGTACCGCTTCATCGAGTTCATCGGTCGCTGGTCGATGCTCGATATCTTTGTGATCGCCATCCTGGTGGCGGTTGTCAATTTTGGACGGCTTGCCAGTATTGAAGCCAATCTTGGCGCCATCGCTTTCGCCACTGTGGTGATTCTGACGATGCTTGCCGCCGTAACTTTCGATCCCCGACTGATTTGGGATAACACGGAGTCGGACGACGACCATGACTGATTTGCCTGTAGCGAAAACCCGACCGGCCTCCAACTGGTCCGCCATCTGGGTGTTGCCCCTGATCGCCTTGATCATCGGCGGCTGGCTTGGCTGGCGTGCCTACAACGAGAATGGCATCGAGATTCAGGTGCGCTTTGAAAGTGGCGAAGGCATCCAGGCCAACAAGACGGAAGTCGTCTACAAGGGCATGTCGGTCGGCAAGGTCAAAAACCTCAAGCTCGATGACGAGGGCAGTTCCAAAGGTGTGATTGCCAGCATCGAAATGAACAAGGACGTAGAGCAATACCTGCGAACCAGCACGCGTTTCTGGCTGGTCAAGCCGAGCGTGACGCTGGCCGGTATTACCGGGCTTGAGACGCTGGTTTCGGGTAACTACGTTGCAATCAGTCCGGGCGAGGGGGAACCTGTTCGCAAGTTCAAGGCCCTGGCTCAGGAGCCACCGCTCTCCGATGCCCAGCCGGGCCTGCACTTGACCATCAAGGCTGATCGCCTGGGTTCGTTGAACCGCGGCAGCCCGGTGTTCTACAAACAGATCAAGGTGGGCCAGATCAAGAGCTATGTGCTCTCGGAAGACCAGAACACCGTTGAGCTCAAGGTTTTCATCGAACCGACCTACGCCAAACTGGTGCGCAAACACACACGCTTCTGGAACGCCAGTGGCATCAGCATCGATGCCAATCTGTCCGGTGTGAAAGTGCGCAGCGAGTCGTTGGCCAGCATCGTTGCCGGAGGTATTGCATTCGCTACGCCTGAAAACCGCAAGGACAGCCCGCCTACCGATCCAAGCCTGCCGTTCAGGCTCTATGAAGACTTCGATGCAGCGGCCGCCGGTATCCGGGTCAAGGTCAAGCTCAGCGACTTCGAAGGCTTGCAGGCCGGTCGTACGCCGGTGATGTACAAAGGCATTCAGGTCGGCAATCTCAAGGCGCTGAAGGTCGATCCCGATCTGTCCGGGGCCACCGCCGAATTGACGATGGACCCGTTGGCCGAAGATTACCTGGTGAGCGGTACGCAATTCTGGGTGGTCAAACCGTCGATTTCCCTGGCGGGCATTACCGGCCTGGAAGCGCTGGTCAAGGGTAACTACATTGCTGTGCGGCCTGGCGACAAGGGCGCCGCACCGCAACGCGAATTCGTGGCGCGGCCGAAGGCACCACCGCTGGATCTGCGCGCGCCGGGCCTGCACCTGGTGTTGTTCACCGAAAACCTTGGGTCGCTGGAAGTCGGCAGCCCGGTTCTCTACAAGCAGGTCAAGGTCGGTTCGGTACAGAGCTATCAGTTCTCGCGCACCAAAAAGCAGTTGATCATCGGCGTGCACATCGAGAAGGAGTACGAGGATCTGGTCAACGCCTCGACACGCTTCTGGAATGCCAGCGGCATCACGCTCACGGGCGGACTGACCGGCGGGATTCAAGTCAAAAGCGAATCGCTGCAAAGCTTGATGGCCGGCGGTATTGCGTTTGAAACCCCGGAAGCCAAGGCGCCGCTGCAGAAGCGCATTCCACGCTTCCGCTTGTTCGCCAGCCATGACGACGCCACGCAAAAAGGCGAAGTCATCACCATCAGGCTCGATCGTGCGGATGGCTTGCGTACCGGCACTCCGATTCGTTTCAAGGGGCTGGATGTCGGCAAGGTGGAAGGCGTTGATCTCAGCGAGGACCTGCAATCGGTGCTGCTAACCGCGCGGATTACGGAAGTACCGGAGCGCATCGCCCGGGTCGGCAGTCAGTTCTGGGTGGTCAAGCCTGAGCTGGGGTTGATCAAGACCTCCAACCTCGAAACCCTGGTGACCGGGCAATACATCGAGGTGCAACCGGCACCGAAGAATCTGGGGCCGCAAAAGAACTTCGTGGCTTTGGCCACTGTGCCGGAAACGGCGAAGCAGGAGGCGGGATTGAGTCTGGTGCTCAGCGCTGCTCGTCGCGGTTCGCTGAAAGCTGGCGTGCCGGTGACCTATCGCGAAATCACAGTGGGCAAGGTGACGGGTTATGAACTGGGCCAGACCGCGGATCGTGTCCTGATTCATATCCTGATCGAGCCGAAGTACGCGCCACTGGTACGCAGCGGCACCCGGTTCTGGAACACCAGCGGTTTCGACTTCGATGTCGGCCTGTTCCGGGGTGCAACGGTGCGTACTGAATCCCTGGAGACGATGATTCAGGGCGGTGTCGCCTTTGCCACGCCGGACGGCGAGCGCATGGGCAATCCGGCGCAACCGGAGCAAACATTCGCGCTGTTCGACAAGTTCGAAGAGGAATGGCTGACGTGGGCGCCGAAGATTTCCCTCGGTAAATAGTCTGAGGGTTATGTGGCGTCAGTGATNCCGGCGCAACCGGAGCAAACATTCGCGCTGTTCGACAAGTTCGAAGAGGAATGGCTGACGTGGGCGCCGAAGATTTCCCTCGGTAAATAGTCTGAGGGTTATGTGGCGTCAGTGATGACGCCTTCGCGGGCAAGCCCGCTCCCACAGGAAACTGCGTTGTACACAGAATCTGTGATCAACCGATACCCCTGTGGGAGCGGGCTTGCCCGCGAAGAGGCCCTGAAAATCACTGAAAGTCTTCAGTAGTGCTCACAAAAAAGGCCGCAATCCATTGGATTGCGGCCTTTTTCATTGCCTTCGATTCAAGCGTCAGACCGCATCCAGTTCCGGTTCATCCGCTTGTTCGTTGACCGTCGCCTTCACCTGGTCGTGACGACGGATGTACTTCCAGTCCGCCTCGTCGATGTAGATGCCGGCAGGGCCGCTGCCGCCTTCCAGGTCGATGGCGACACTGGCGCAGACCTGCGGCTTGACGCTCGCCAGGATCGGCACGAAGCCCAGTTGCAGGCTGGTTTCCAGCAGGGCGGCCTGGTTCTTCTCGTCGATGTCCGCCGCCTCGTCGAGGTAGTACGGCAGGCGCACGCGACCGGCCTGGTCACGGTCCATCAGGTGCAGCAACAAGTACATGTTGGTCAGCGCCTTGATGGTCATGGTGGTGCCGTTGGACGCCGCGCCATCGATGTCGGTGTGGATCACCGGTTGGCCGTTGACCTTGGTGATCTCGAACGCCAGCTCGAACAAGTCCTTGAGGCCGAGCTGGTTGTGGTTGGCCGCCACCAGCCGTGCCAGGTATTCCTTGGCCTCTTCGTTCTTGTTGTCCTGCTCGGCACTTTGGCTGAGGTCGAAGACCGACAGGGTTTCGCCTTCCTCATACTGGCCGGCGCTGTGGATGATCTGGTCGATGTGCTTGAGCGCTTCCTTGTTCGGCGCGAGCACGATGCGGAAGCTTTGCAGGTTGGAGACCTGGCGTTTGTTGATTTCGCGGTTGAACAGCGCCAGCTGGTGTTCGAGGCTGTCGTAGTCGCTGCGGATGTTACGCAGGGTCCGGGCGATGTCGGTCACGGCGGCACGGCGAGCCTTGCCCAGGGTCAGGGCTTCGTCGGTGCGGTGCGCATAGGCGTTGATCAACAGTTGCAGGCGACGCTCCATATCGTCTTCGCTGTCGAACTTGGCCACGCCCTTGAGGCGTACCTGGGCGTACAGCGCTTCGATCTGGCCATCGGCCCGCAGCAGGCCTTGCCAGCTGTCCTGATAGTCATTGAGCAGCGGCAGCAGGTTGTCCATTGAATCGTCGATCGGGTCCATGAACGGCGTACCGAAGGGCAGGTCTGCCGGCAACAGCTGGCGGCGGCGCAGGGCGTCGTCGAGGGTGCGTTGCTTGGCCTCCATGTCGCCGATCTGCCGGCCGACCAGTTGCAGCTTGGCCGACAGTTGCTGGACGCGCTCGGTGAAGGCATCGCTGGAACGCTTCAATTCGTCCTGCGCGGCTTCCATCTGCGCCAGTTGCTCCAGCTTGTCGCCTTCTTCGGCGCTCAGGGTTTGCGCGCGACGGAAATCTTCCAGGGCTTTCTGCGCATCCAGCACTTGCTGGTACAGCAGTTCGGTCTGGGTCTTGCTCGCGGCGCGGTCGGCAGCCACGGCCTGTTGGGTTTTCAGTTGCTTGAGTTCTTTTTCCAGGCGTTCTTTCTGGTCGCGCAGGGCCGCGCGGTCAGCCAGGGCCTGCAATGCCGGTGGTTCGATGTGCGAAATGTCGATGGACAGGCCTGGCACTTCGAAGCGTTCGCCTTTGAAACCGTCGAGGATCAACTCCACGGACTTGACCCACTCGCCATCGTCGTCAAGGGTGATGCCGTGTTCACCCAGCGGCAGGCTGAACAGTGCGCTGTTGAACAGACGCATCAGGCGTTCGACGTCTTGCTGAGAGAACTCTTCGCGCAGGCGGGCGTAGCTGTTGTTGTCGGCGTGATCGAGTTGCTGCTTGACCGACTTCAGGCGTTTTTCCAGGTCGCGCAGGCGCTCGTCCAGGTCTTCGGCGCTGAACTGACGCGATTGCGCCAGCGCACCGGCCAGTTCGTCGTGGGCGTCCTTCGCGGCCAGCAGCTGCTGTTCCAGCACCTTGACGTCATCGACCAGGGCAAAGCGATGCTTGAGCACCGACAGTTCGCCAAGCCAGCGCTGGATGCCGGTGATTTCCCGCTCCAGGCGCATCAGTTCCTGAGTGCCACCGCGCTGGTCGTTTTGCAGGGCATCCTGCTCGTTGCGGTAGTGTTCGGCCTGAATGGTCAGCTCCTCTTTGCGCGCACTGGCGTAGTCCGACCAGGTACCGAGCAAGGAGTCGAGTAATGGCGAGATCCGGTGCAGTTTGCCGCGCAGGATGTCGCGTTGCTTCACGCCGTTGGCCAGGGCTTCGACCAAGGGGCCGGCGGCGACCAGCGAGTTGTAGTCCTGCTCCATGCGTCGTACATCGCGGAACGCTTCTTCGCACGCGGCAATGTAATCGACGCTGCCGGAACGCAGGCTATGCTCGAAGGCATCGAGGAACAGTTGCTTGAGCTTGGCCGCAGTGATTTCGCGCATGTGCAGCAGGTTGATGAACAGTGCGCGGAAGGTCTTCAGGCTTTGCTCGCTGGTGGAACGCAGCGGGATCAGCGTCAGGTCCAGCGGGATCGAGGTGTGGCCACCGACCAGCAGGCGGCGCAGTTCATCCGGCTTGAGCTCGTAGGCCTTGAGGCCCTCGCGCTCAAGATTGGTGAACAGTTCTTTCTGGCGCAGGCAGGTGTCGTTCTTCTGGTAGTGGGCCAGGTCCAGTTTGCCGGCATAGGCAAAGAACTGGTGACCGAAACCACCACCCGGGCCGCGGCCGACCACGCCGATCACATGAGGGCCGTGGGGCAGGTTCACTTCGACCAGGATGTAGCTGGTGTCCGAGGCGAAGTAGAAACGCCGGGATTGCTCCAGGCTGTACTTGCCGAAGCTCATGTCCGACATGCGCGCCAGGATCGGGAACTGCAAGGCGTTGATCGAGGCGGATTTACCGAGGTTGTTCGCGCCGTATACCGACAGCGGTTCTTCCAGCGGGAACAGGCCAAGGCTGTAGCCGGCGGTGTTCAGTAGGGCAAAGCGGCGGATGCCGTAACGTTCCTTGCTCATGCGTCGAGCTCCTGTTCTTCGGCGATGGCGCGGGCCAGCGCGTCTTCTTCGCTTTCGTCTTCAAATTCCGCAAGGTCGAGTGGATCGTCGGTCAGCAGCAGTTTTTCGTCGCTGTCTTCGTCGATCAGCACCGGCACCGGCAATGGCAGGACGCTGTGCAGGCTCGCGGCCAGATCGCGGTCCTGCTGTACCGACAGGCACACATCGAGGAAACGGTGCATCGGCGGCAGGAAACGGTAGATACCGTTTTCTTCGCTGGCGAACCCGAGCTGGGTCATGCGGCGCATGATCTTTTCTTCCAGTTCATCCTGGGTCTGCACTTCGGCCTGGATGAACAGGTCGCGGTATTTCTCCAGCAGCGACGGCAATTCATCGCGCCCCAGGCTGCCGCCGTCGAGCACGGCGATCGGGTCGCGGCCCTGATCGGCCAGGTGCTCGACGAGGATGAAGGTGAACAGCGCCAGGCGCTGGGCGGTCTTGTTCACCGCTGCCGCCGCGAGGTCCGGCACGAAGTAGTAGAAGCCGCGGGTGTCGCAGACCAGTTCGAAGCCCAGGGCCTTGAACAGCGTGCGGTACTGGTCCTGGAAGTTCGACAACTGTGCGTACAGCTCCGGATCGCGGCGGCTGACGTGGTAACCCTTGAACAGCTCGCGAAAAATCGGCGCCAGTTGGGACAGTTCGGAAAGATCAAGATGCATGTGGGATGCTCGCAGAATTCTCGGCGGCGTCATCGCTGACCGAGAGCAGGGCGAAGGAGCGCAGGCTGACCTGATGCTCGTGGGTATGGTATTCGCGACGTTCCAGACGCTCGCGCGTGAAGCGTTTTTCCCGCGACAGGCGCGAGAACCAGTACAGCAATTCGTCGGTGGCGCCGTCCGGTTCCTGCTCCAGCAGCCAGGTCATCAGGTCCGGCATCGGCAAGGCGTCTTCGCAGCGTTCGAGCATTTCCCGAACCGTGCGTGGCGCCCGTGGTGCATCGCCGCCCTTGTGGGTCTTGTGCGCCTTGGGGAAGCGCGCCGGTTTCGGTTCGAAACGTGCCAGGGCATAAACGTAGGCCTCGACCTGACTGGCGCTGCCGAGGAAGGTGCTTTGCGGGCGGGTGAACATCGGCATTGCCGCTTGTGGTACCGCGTCGAGGCCCTTGCGACGGATCATCGACAAGGCCAGCGCCGCGCCACGGGTCACGGCGTTGTGCCGGCGGGCTTCTTCACGCAGCGGCAACAGCAGTTCGCGGGCATGACGCAGGGTCAACTGGGCGCTGGTCTGCATTTCGAGGATGCGCGCGTGGGTGCGCAGCAGCATGTCGTCGTCGACCAGGTGGCCGAGGCGTTGCTGTTCGCTGAGCATCTTCAGCAGGACGGTTTCGACCTTGCGCACGCCTTGTTCGAAGGCGCCGTCGGCGTTCACCAGATCAATCATCGGCTCGACGTATTCGTCCCAGGTCGCCAGCACTTCAGCGTAACGCTGGCGCAACGGGATCTGCCGGTCGCTGGTTTTCGCCCGTTCGGCGACGGCCACCAGTGCCTGTTCGTCGTTATCGAGTTTTTTCAGCACGTCACGTACGCGCATGTCGAGCAGGCGCAACTGGCGGGCGAGGTCATTGCCGTCACGGATATCGAACGCGTCCTGGATATAACCGGCCAGACGCTCGAGGTGGCGCAGGTAGGCTTCGATCTCCAGGCACAGGCCCAGGCGGTGTTCACGGCGCAGGTAGGCGAGGAAGTCGTGAATCTGCGCATTGAGCTCGAAACGGTTCGGGCTTTTGGCCACGGGAACCAGGATGTCGAGGCGAATCCACACGTCGAGCAGGCTGGTGATGTCCTGCGGCGTACTGTCGAGTTGCTGGGCGGCCAGTTGCGTGCGCAGTTCGTTCAGGCTCAGTGTGCCTTGGTCGAAGTGCTCGCACAGTGGCTCCAGGAGTGCCCAGTGTTCAGCGAGGGCGCGCAAGACGCGCTTGGGTTCGATCATCGGAATGGCCGGCTGGTTGGCGATTAAAAGCCGCGATTGTACTGCATCGGGGGCAATGCGATTCACTCTCGGGACGGACTGTCGCCTTCTTTTCGGTAAGGTGCATCGATCAACTGCGGGCGATCTTGAGCGAACGGCGGTAGAATCAGCGCACTTTAGTTATCCACAAGTGGCCGACCTTTGCTTATCGAGTCCCGTCGTCGCGCTTATCTGGCTGCCATGCAGGTGGTCAACTGGCTGCCGCGCACCGAATTGCCCTTTGCTGCGCCGTCGCGCCCCGAACTGCTGGAGAGGCCCGAGCCGGTTGCGCTCGTGCCTGTTATGCCTGCTGTTGTGGCTGAAACGCCCGTAGCGCCGGCGGTCAAACCGGCCGAGCGGGCGAAGATCGAAGTACCGCGGCCATCGCTGGCCAGCACGCGCACTGGCGCCAAGCCGGTGGAAGAGGCCGAAGAGGCGCCCGTGGCGGTCAAGGCGCCAATCGTGCCGCCCCCGCGTTTCGCCCTGCAACTGCTGCGGGCGGGGCGCTGCCTGCTGCTGGTGGAGTTACCCACAGGCGAATCCTTCCAGACCCGCGATCCTGCCTACCTGCTGCTCAAGGACATGCTGCGCGCCGCCGGTCTGCCGGACAGCCCGCAGATCGTCGGAGAGCCGGTACGCTGGCCGTTGCTGGTGCGTGGCACGATGGATCAGGGACCTGAAGCCGCGCGGGACTTCGTACAGGGGTTCCTTTCCGTGCGGATGGAAGAAACGCCATGCGCCTGCCTGTGGCTGATCGGCCTGCCCGCGGTGCGATTTGCCGGTGAAGCGGATGCCGGGGCGTTCAATCGCGAGTTGCAGATCGAAGGCCTGGGTCCGGCCTGGGCGGTGCCGGGCCTGGAATTATTAATGGAAGAGCCACAGCGTAAGGCTGATGTCTGGCAAGCCATGCGTCGGCTGATGGCGCGCTGGAAAGAATCGAATGAGTGACGCTGTATCGTTTCGCCCGATGACCGAGGCGGACCTGGAAGCTGTACTGAAAATCGAATACGCGGCCTACAGTCACCCGTGGACTCGCGGGATTTTCCTCGACGGCCTGGGCAAGTATCAGATCTGGCTGATGTTCGAAGGCCAGCAACAGGTAGGCCACGGTGTGGTGCAGATCATCCTCGACGAGGCGCACCTGCTGAACATTACGGTCAAGCCGGAAAACCAGGGCCGTGGCCTGGGGCTGACGTTGCTTGAGCATCTGATGTCGATTGCCTACAAGGCCGACGCCCGGGAGTGTTTCCTGGAAGTGCGCGACAGCAATACCGCGGCGTTCAAGCTGTACGAGCGTTATGGCTTCAACGAGATCGGTCGTCGGCGCGATTACTACCCGGCGGTGGGTGGGCGCGAAGATGCGGTGGTCATGGCCTGTACCTTGGTCGACTGAAGCTTCAAAAGCATCGCGAGCAGGCTCGCTCCCACAGATTTCATGTACGACGTAAATCTCCTGTGGGAGCGAGCCTGCTCGCGAAAGCGATTTGTCAGACGACAACAATCAACGCTTCCTGTCGATCGGATCCCGCCGCGCCAGTTCAGCCTCATCCAGGCCATGCCCGCCACCGATATCGTCCTTGTCGACGATGCTCAGGTCCCAATCCGCGCGGCTATCGCTGCCCGCCTCATGGGCGTCCCGGGCGCCGTCTTCACGAATCAGGGTTTCCGGGCTCAAGTCATCGTCGGTAGGTTGATGGTCGTCGGTCGAGGCGCCGGTGAGGCCCGCTTGACGTACACGTCGGCGTGGCATCAGATGCTCGCGCTCCTCGTCCGGCAGTTCGTCACCGATTCTGGCGCCGGGTTCTTCGGCATCGAAATCCAGTTCATGCACCGAACCCATGCGGTCTTCGTTATCATCGATGGGCTCCGGTTGCACCGCATCGTAAGGACGTCGTGAATCAGTCATGGCAATTACTCATACTGTGGGCCCTACTAGAGTGGACTCACCGGACACACGAGAATTCCAACGAAAACACTTGCGGTTCCTGCGTGACCCCGACGGACGGTTGTCTGTCAAAGCAGCAATCTTTCTTGAGGCCTTACAGCATGCACGACTTACAAGACCTGATTGATAACAACGAGCGTTGGGCTGACGCGATCACCAAGGAAGACCCGGATTTCTTCGCCAAACTGGCTCGCCAGCAAACGCCTGAGTATCTGTGGATCGGTTGTTCCGATGCCCGGGTGCCGGCCAACGAGATCGTCGGCATGTTGCCGGGCGACCTGTTCGTACACCGTAATGTGGCCAACGTGGTGCTGCACACCGACCTTAACTGCCTGTCGGTGATTCAGTACGCAGTCGACGTGCTCAAGGTCAAGCACATCCTCGTCACCGGCCACTATGGCTGCGGCGGCGTGCGCGCCTCGATGCAGGATCGCCAGTTCGGCCTGATCGACGGCTGGCTGCGTTCGATTCGCGACCTCTACTACGAGAAGCGCGAAGAACTGGCCAAACTGGCCACCGAAGAGGAACAGGTCGACCGCCTCTGCGAACTCAACGTGATTCAGCAAGTGGCCAACGTCGCCCATACCAGCATCGTGCAAAATGCCTGGCACCGCGGGCAGAGCCTGTCGATCCACGGTTGCATCTACGGCATCAAGGACGGTCGCTGGAAAAGCCTGAACACCACCATCAGCGGCTTCGAGCAATTGCCGCCGCAGTACCGCCTGCGTCCGATCGATTCGCAATAAAGCCCGTCAATCGTGGCTCCGCCGACGCCAGTGTTGCAGAAACGCCTGGCCGTCGGCGTTTGGCGATTCGTCGTAGCCGGTAATCCAGCCACGGCAATCGTATGAACCGCACTGGCAGGCGAACTGCCGTTGCAGTTTGTCTTCGGTGGCGGCGAAGTCCATGGTCAGCCAGTCACCTTTGCTGATGTCCTTCAGCGCCCATAACCACAACTCGCTCAGGTCGAGGAAGACATTGGGGTCGCAGGAGTGTCGCAGCAGCCCGCAGAACCGCGGGTCGTAGACATGCACGCCCGGCGCGAGCTGGCGGGTATGGCGGCAGCGATAGGGCAGCAAACGCCCCGACGCCCGGCAGATACGAGTGATTCGCGGGAATTCGCGCCGTGCTGCAATGGCGGTGGCCTGGCCGTTGGCGTTTTCAATGATTTCGAAGTCGGCCAGGGACGGAAATCCCAGACGAACGGGCAGCTCCGAAAAGGGGTAAACACCTTGCGGTGGTTGTGGGTGTTTTCCTTGAAGGGCATGAGCTCTCATAACGATCCTTGTCGGCTGGGCGCTGCGACTTCCAACGGCTGACGATCCTGTCAGTGCTGCAGCACATGGGTACGGCCCAAGCCTCTCGCAGATATCGCGAGCAGTCTACTGTCATAACTGACAGTTCGACTGCCCGCAATTGGTTTACAGCGGTGGTTCGGGCAGGGCAGTGGCTGGCGCCGGCGCCTTGAGCTGCTTGAGCTGCAACTGAATCGCGGCCGTCGAGCATTTGGCCGCTGCCTGGCCAGGCGTCAGGTTGCGAATCGAGGTGTAGAACAGCTCGCAGGTTTTTTCTTTCTCGGCCACTAGCCAGGTTTGAGTGCAGGTTTTCAGCTCGACATCAGCATTGCTGTCCGGTTGGCGGCCCATGACGGCCTGCCAGCACGCAGCGCTCAAGTCCTGGCCCATGACTTTCAGGCCCGCTGCATCGGCCTTGGCCTTGGCATCGTTGCCGGAATAGCTCGCCGGGTCGGCGGCGTACCAGATGTAGCTCGGGTGGTTGGCACCCAGCACACGTACTTTCACGCCGTCACTCGGGCTGATAGTTGCCAGGCCCAGCACATTCACGGTCGAGCCATATTGTTGTTTGATCCAGTTGCGCACCGGTGCGCCGAAGGCGACCAACGGCAATGTTTCACCGTTGGCGTGCTGGCTGACATTCTTGACCATGGTGGTCTGGTAGTCGTTGAAGTAGCTGTAGACACCCTCCAGGTCCTTGCCTGCGTTGGATGGGGCGGCGATCGGGGCGATGTCGACAATGGTCTGGAAGCCCGGCGTCTGCTCGGCCGGGACGCCATTGACGGTGAGCAGCGTGGCCCAACGATCCGTAGTGGCGGACTTCAGGTAATCCTGGGCCTGAGTCAACGAATAGTCGGGCGGGAAGTGCAGCAGCTCGACACTTTTGCGGTTCTCCAGGGCCATGCCCAGCGGCAGGAACAGGTACCAGCTGTACGCCCACTTGCCGTCGGCATTCAGTTTGCTGGCTCCGTCATAGGCCAGGTCACCGGCATCGAGCAGGGCTGCCAAGGGTTTTTCATAGCCATTGGGCACGCCGGTGATTTCTGCGTGGAGCTGACCATTGTCGCTCTTGACCAGAACCTTCGCGTCGCCATAGCCATCGCGCTGCACGCTCTGGGTCAGGTAATGCTCGACGGTCTGCTCAAGCGTCCAGTTGCGAAAGCAGATCACGTTGCAATTGTTGGGGTAGGCGAAGAGGCGGGTAACGCGTTCGGTGGAGCCCAGCTTCAAATTGGCATCGGCGTGGGCGGTGGTGCTCAGGGTGAGGGCTGCGAGGGTGAGTGCCGCGAGTTTGAACATGCTCAGATCCTTTTCAGCGTATAAGACCAACAGATACTGAAACAGACGGGCGGAACAAAAAGGGCCGATTTCAATATCGGCCCTTTTTCATGGTTACGGTATTACCGGCGGCAAATACGCCAGCGTCGTCCCCAGTGCCCATAACAACACTAGCACCAGTGGCGTGTGCACCAGCAACTGCACGAACGAGAAGCCGATCAGGTCCCGCGCCTTCAGCCCCAGCACGCCCAGCAGCGGCAGCATGTAGAACGGGTTGATCAGGTTCGGCAAGGCTTCGGCAGCGTTGTAGATCTGCACGGCCCAACCCAGGTGATAGTTCAGGTCGTTGGCCACCTGCATCACGTACGGCGCTTCGATGATCCACTTGCCGCCGCCGGACGGAATGAAGAAACCGAGGATCGCCGAGTACACGCCCATCAGCAGGGCATAGGTGTCGTGAGAGGCGATGCTGACGAAAAAGGTCGAGATGTGGTGCGCCAGGGTCTGCGCATCGGCACCTTTGACCGTGGTCATCAGTGCGGCGATCGAGCCGTACAGCGGGAACTGGATCAACACGCCAGTGGTGGTCGGCACCGCACGGGATACGGCATCCAGAAAGCTGCGCGGACGCCAGTGCAACAGGGCCCCCAGCATGATGAACAGGAAGTTGTAGGTGTTCAGCCCGGAGATCGCGCTGATGGCCGGTTTGGTCGAAAACTCATGGAACAGCCACCCGCCTGCCAGCAACACCAGCAGAATCGTCAGCAACGGGCTGTGTTCCAGCCATTCGCCGGGGCGGGTGCGTGGTTGCAGCGGTGGCAGGTTGAAACTCGGGTCGACACCACAGGCCTTGGCGTCACGCGCCGAATTCGGGCCGGGGGCGGTCGCGTAGGCAATGATCAGCGAAATGACGATCAGGGCCAGCAACATCACGCCGGACTGCCAGAGAAAGATCGTCTGGGTGAATGGAATCACCCCGGTGATCGACAGAATCGATGGCGGCAGGCTCGCCGGGTTGGCCTGCAACTGTGCGGCGGACGACGACAGGCCCAATGCCCACACGGCACCGAGACCCAGATAGGCGGCGGCACCGGCGGCGCGATAGTCCATTTTCAGATCGGTACGACGGGCGAGGGCGCGCACCAGCAGACCACCGAAGACAAGCGACAGACCCCAGTTCAGCAGTGAGGCGACCATGGAGATCAGGGCGACCCAGGCCACGGCAGAGCGGCCGTTTTTCGGGATTTTCGCCAGGCGATCGATCAACTTCACCGCTGGCGGCGAACTGGCGACCACATACCCGCCGATGACCACGAAGGCCATCTGCATGGTGAAGGGGATCAGGCTCCAGAAACCATCGCCAAAGGCCATGGCGGCGTCGGTGGGTTTGGCTCCCATCGCCATGGTGGCCAGGGCCACGATAATCACCGCCAGGGCAGCAAACACCCAGGAGTCGGGAAACCAGCGTTCGGCAAAACTTGAGCAGCGCAGGGCAAAGCGGGCGGAGCGGCTATCTTCGATCTTGGCGGCCACGGAGGGTACCTCGGATTTTTATGTTTGTTGTGGTCTTCGGGGCAGTAGCGGCCCGTCTGGACAGACGCCAACATTAATTCAAGCCGGGGATTTTTGTGGGGCTGTTTCGTGGCTATGGGACTTTGGTCTAACGGGTTGTCCGCCGGTGCATTTGCGTAGACCATGAGCGCCTTGGTTTTTGCCTGTGCCAGAGTTCCTTTCATGATTAACACCGATTCGCGTCCGGCGCCGTTCAGCCGCTCGGACTACAAGACCCTGGGGCTAGCCGCCCTCGGCGGGGCCCTGGAAATCTACGATTTCATCATCTTCGTGTTTTTCGCCCTGACCCTCAGCCAGTTGTTCTTCCCGCCGGAAATGCCCGAGTGGCTGCGCCTGCTGCAAAGCTTCGGGATCTTCGTCACCGGATACCTGGCGCGACCGTTGGGCGGCATCCTGATGGCGCACTTCGCCGACCGCCTGGGGCGCAAGAAAGTCTTCAGCCTGAGCATCCTGATGATGGCGTTGCCCTGCCTGCTGATCGGGATCATGCCGACCTACGCGCAAATCGGCTATTTCGCACCGTTGCTGCTGTTGGCCCTGCGCATCCTCCAGGGCGCGGCGGTGGGCGGTGAGGTGCCCAGTGCCTGGGTATTCGTCGCCGAGCACGCGCCCGTTGCCCATCGCGGCTACGCCTTGGGCTTCCTGCAAGCGGGGCTGACCTTCGGTTACCTGATCGGTGCATTGACCGCGACCTTCCTGGCGCAGGCATTCACTCCAATGGAAATACTCGATTACGCCTGGCGTTACCCGTTCCTGCTCGGCGGCGTGTTTGGGGTGATTGGCGTGTGGCTGCGTCGCTGGCTCAGCGAAACCCCAGTGTTCACGGCCATGCAGACGCAACGCGAGGCGGCCGGCGAACTGCCGCTGCGCACAGTCTTGCGCGAGCATCGCCTGGCCATTTTGCCAGCGATGCTTCTCACCTGTGTGCTGACCTCGGCCGTGGTGGTGTTCGTGGTCATCACCCCGACCATGATGCAGAAAACCTTTGGCATGACCGCCAGCCATACCTTCGCCTTGAGCGCCTTGGGCATCGTGTTCCTGAACATCGGCTGCGTGCTCGCCGGGCTGCTGGTCGACCGTATCGGCGCCTGGCGCACGGTGATGCTCTATAGCCTGCTGCTGCCGCTGGGCATCGGCGTGCTGTATGCCTGCCTGATCATGGGCGGTGACTGGGTCGGCCTGGCCTACGCCGTGGCAGGGCTGGCGTGCGGGGTGGTTGGCGCGGTGCCGTCGGTGATGGTCAGTCTGTTCCCGGCGCGAATTCGTGTCTCGGGCATCTCGTTCACCTACAACATTGCCTACGCCGCGTGGGCGAGCATCACACCGCTGCTGTTGATCGGCCTGATGCCGTGGAGCCCATGGATCTGCGTGATGTTCAGTGCGGTGATGGGCGCGGTGGGGGTGGGCAGTGCGGCGTACTTCGGTGCGCGGATGCCGAGAATGGCCGGCTGTTCTGCCGCTGGCGCGCATTGATCGGGCCTGTCGTAACTATTTTTGTAGGACAAGCCTGAAGCACGCTTCAGAAAATGTTTCCAAGGCCGATGGTTAAGCTGCATATCGCTTTCTACCCCTGTCTATCGGTGCTTTCCATGTTCAATAAACGCTTGAAGCAGGAGCTGTCGGCTCTTCGTGAAGAACTCTCCAGTCTCCAGCAAGTGAAGGAAAGTCTGGAAAGCGAGATGCTGGTGCTGACCCTCGACAGCGACGGGCGGGTTCAGTCGGTCAACCAGAACTTCCTTGGCGAGATGCACTACAAGAGTGCCGACCTGATCGGCCGACACATCGACGACCTCGTCCCGGATCACGTCAAGTCCGATGAATTCCAGCTGCGTTTCAAGAACGCGCTGACCCGTGGCGAGCACTTTGCTGGCGCGGTTCGCCTGTTGCGCGGTACAGGCCAGGAAGCGTGGTTGCGCTCGATCCTGCAACCGGTGCGTTCGGCAGATGGGCGGATCAAGCATTTTTCGATCTTTTCCAGCGACCTGACCCGCACCATCGAGGCCTCCCGCGAACACGAGAACCTTATCGGTGCACTGGTTCGCTCTACAGCTGTGATCGAGTTCGACCTCAACGGCAACGTGCTGACCGCCAACGACCGCTTCCTCAGTGGCATGGGTTACAGCCTGGCGCAGATCAAGGGCAAACATCACCGCACCTTCTGCCTGCCGGAGGATTACAACAGTGCCGAGTACCAGAACTTCTGGCGTCGCCTGAACGCCGGTGAATACGTGGCCGCCCGATTCAAACGTGTCGATAGCCATGGTCGTGCGGTCTGGCTGGAGGCGTCCTACAACCCGGTGGTCGATGCCAACAACAAACTCTACAAAGTGGTGAAGTTCGCCACGGTGATTACCGATCAGGTCAATCAGGAGCAAGCCGTCGCCGAGGCCGCCAACATCGCCTACAGCACGTCGAAGCAAACCGACCAAAGCGCCCAGCGCGGTAACGCCGTGGTGACCCAGGCCGTGGACGTGATGCGTGACCTGGCCAAACACATGCAAACCGCCGGCGATGGCATCGAAGCCTTGAACGAGCAATCGCTGGTGATCGGTACCATCGTCAAGACCATCAGCGGCATCGCCGAGCAGACCAACCTGCTGGCGCTCAACGCGGCCATCGAAGCGGCGCGTGCGGGTGAGCAGGGCCGAGGGTTCGCCGTGGTGGCCGATGAAGTCCGGCAACTGGCTTCGCGAACCAGCCAGGCCACCGACGAAATTGTCCTCGTGGTGCGGCAGAACCAGGACATGGCGCGCAACGCCGTGGCGCTGATGACCGACGGCAAGCTCCAGGCCGAACAGGGCCTGGCGCTGGCGGCGGAAGCGGGTACGGTGATTGTCGAGATCCAGGACGGCGCGCAGAAAGTGGTCAATGCGGTGGGGCAGTTTGCCAATCAGCTGGCAAGTTGAATCCAGCGTTTTGTTCGACGCCTGAAAAGATCGCCATTGGCGATCTTTTCATTTCAGCTCGTTCTATCCCGTTACAATCGGCTCATTTCCCCCAGGAGCAGACTTCCATGAGCGTTTCCCACCGCCGTCCAGTTCCCTTGCCCAAGGCCTATCGCTTGCTCAACCACGGCCCGACCGTGCTGGTCAGCGCAGCCCACGGTGGCCAGCGCAATATCATGGCGGCAGCCTGGGCCATGCCGCTGGATTTCGAACCGCCGAAAATCGCCGTGGTGCTGGACAAGTCCACCTGGACTCGCCAGTTGCTGGAAGCCTCGGGCACGTTTGTGCTGAACGTTCCTTGTGTCGCCCAGGCCGACATTGTGCAAACCGTCGGTTCGACCTCCGGCCTGGAATTGACCCAGGGCCAGGGGCGCGACAAGTTTGCAACCTATGACTTGCAGACGTTCGCCGGCCAGGCGGTCGATGCGCCGATGCTCGAAGGCTGTGTGGCCTGGCTCGAATGCCGCCTGTTGCCGGAGCCGAACAATCACCAGCAGTACGACCTGTTCCTGGCCGAAGTGATTGCCGCCCAGGCCGACGAACGCGTGTTCAGCGAAGGTCGCTGGCACTTCGAAGGGCACGATGCCTTGCGCACGCTGCACCACGTGGCGGGCGGGCACTTCTTGACCATTGGTGACCCTGTGGACGGCAAGAACTTGCAGGCGTGAGGCAGGCAGCGCTCAAATCCAGACATCATTCTCGGCAGTGCGCTCGCCACCTTCGCGGCCGGTATTGAGCACGCCCTTGGGTTCGATCAGCAGGAGTTTTACCTCCTGTGCGGCGCTGGGTTTGTGCTCGATGCCTTTGGGCACCACATACATTTCTCCGGCGTTGACCAGCACATGGCCATCGCGAAAGTCGATGCGTAACTGGCCTTGCAGAACGATGAAGGTTTCGTCGGTATCGAGGTGGTCGTGCCAGATGAAATCCCCCAGCAACTTCACCACCTTGAACTGATAGTCGTTCATTTCGGCGATGACCCGGGGCGACCAGTGCGTATCGATTCGGGCGAGTTTTTCAGTGAAGTTCAGGCTTTCGTATGCGTTCATGGAACAGCTCTCGCGGTTGTTTGTGAACCCACGATAGCCAGCAATCCGGCGCGGCTCTTGAACGATTGTGCGTGGCTCAGCGCCGCTGCAGGCTCAGCCAGCGGGCCGGTGGCAAGCCGTAGGTTTTGCTGAATTGCCGGGTCATGTGGCTCTGGTCGGTGAAGCCGGCGATCAGCGCGGCGCTGACCAGTGTCTGTCCCTGGGTCAGCAGCGCGCGAACCATGTCCAGGCGTCGCATGGTCAGGTAGCGATAGGGGCTGGTACCGAACAACAGGCGAAAATCCCGGGACAGGCTCCAGCGATCCCGGCCACTGTGTTGCGCCAGCTCATCGAGTGTCACGGTGCGATCAAGGGCGCTGTGGATGTATTCCCGCGCGCGCTGCGCGGCCACGTAATCGAAACCCGAGCGTTTGGCAGGCACACCGGAAACCGTGCTCAAGGCCTGCGCCAGATCGAACAGCGCATCCTGTTCTTCCAGTGGGTCGAGCGGGCAATCAAGGCTGCGCAGCAACGCTCCCGTGGCGGCAAACAGGCGGGGGTCGTTCGACAGTCCGGTCTTGATGAACGGCAGCGGTTGGCCGCCGAGCATCTGCTGGATCAGCGCCGGTTCGATGTACATCATCCGGTACTGGAAACCGGACTCGGTGCCGGCCTCGCCATCGTGGGCTTCGTCCGGGTGCAGCACGATCGTTGCGCCTGGCTGGCTGTGGCGCCAGCCACCGCGATACTGAAAACTCTGCACCCCGGCCAGGGTGTGGCCGATGGCATAGGTGTCGTGGCGGTGAAGATCGTAGCCATGGCCGGCAAAAAACGCCTCGAAACGCTGTAGCCCGCCGACGTCGGGCGCGCGATGGAACCAGTCATTGCGAGGCGGGTACTTGGCCATGGAGATGATTGTCTTGAGCTCGATGCGCAACACGGTAACCCAGTCAGCGACGCCCTGTCTTCTGATCGGTAGGCGACAGGTGCGCTAGAAAACCAAGGGCAAATACTGCACTGTGTGACGCATTCTCTGCAGGTCGTTTTTTCTATTCGTCAGGTGAGGCCAGGTCATGAGCAAGCTGCGCGTGGGGATCATTTTCGGGGGCCGTTCGGCTGAGCATGAGGTGTCGCTGCAATCGGCGAAAAACATCGTCGATGCGCTGGATCGTTCACGCTTCGAACCGGTGCTGATCGGCATCGACAAACAGGGCCACTGGCACCTCAACGATCCTTCGAATTTTTTGCTGAATCAGGAAAACCCGGCGCTGATCGCCCTCAACCAGTCCAACCGCGAACTGGCCGTGGTGCCGGGTAAGGCCAGTCAGCAACTGGTGGAAACTTCCAGCCAGGAAATGCTCGGCCACGTCGATGTGATCTTCCCGATTGTCCATGGCACCCTCGGTGAAGATGGTTGCCTGCAAGGCCTGCTGCGCATGGCCGACTTGCCGTTTGTCGGCTCCGATGTACTGGGCTCGGCCGTGTGCATGGACAAGGACGTCAGCAAGCGCCTGCTGCGCGATGCCGGCCTGGCCGTGACGCCGTTCGTGACACTGACCCGCGCCACGGCGGCGCGCACCGGGTTTGCCGAGGTGCAGGGCAAGCTGGGCTTGCCGCTGTTCGTCAAACCGGCGAACCAGGGCTCTTCCGTGGGCGTGAGCAAGGTTACCGACGAGCTCGAGTACACCGCTGCGGTGGAACTGGCGTTAAGTTTCGATACCAAGGTGTTGATCGAGTCTGCCGTCAGCGGCCGCGAGATCGAGTGCGCGGTGCTCGGCAATGAAGAGGCCGTCGCCAGTGGCTGTGGCGAGATCGTGGTGCACAGCGGGTTCTATTCCTACGACAGCAAATACATCGACGACAAGGCGGCTGAAGTGGTGGTGCCGGCCAATATCAGCGTCGAGGCCAGCGAGCGCATTCGCGCCCTGGCCGTCGAAGCGTTCCAGATACTGGGCTGCTCCGGCCTGGCCCGCGTCGATGTGTTCCTGACTGACAGCGGCGAAGTGCTGATCAATGAAATCAACTCGCTGCCCGGCTTCACCCGCATCAGCATGTACCCGAAACTGTGGCAGGCCACCGGCATGACCTACAGCGAACTGGTGACGCGACTGATCGAGCTGGCGCTGGAGAAGCACCACGTTCGGCAGGGGTTGAAGATCAGTCGATAAGTGGAGTTCTGCATCGCCCGTATTATCGGTGGGTATGCTTGCAGGAGCCGACCCTGATCAAGCGTGCTTGACCGGTTTGATCAGGCTCTGGGCGGGTATCCCGAACAGCTCGTGCAGTTTCCAGATCATCGGAAGCGTCAACGCTCGCTTGCCGTTGAGTACTTCATAAACACGATTTGTGCGGCCGATGGCGGGTGCAAGATCCGCGGCGGACAACCCGGACTGCTCCATTCTGAACTTGATTGCATCGATAGGATTGGGCAGGTCGATCGGGAAGTGCTTCGACTCATACGACTCGATCAGCGTAATCATGATGTCAAAGTAATCTCCCTCGGGAGTGCCAATTTCAGGTTCATTCTCAAACAGTGCAGACACACTCTTGAGAGCGGCGCGGTAATCCTCGTCGGTGTGAATCGGGTGAATGTTCATGGGTTACTCCATTTCGACGTTATCAGCGTCGACCGTGTCGTACTGCTTGTGAGTGCTGATAAATTTTATGTACACGGCGTAGAAACTCTAACCAGGACGCAATTTTTTGCGGATAGGAAAAAGCAGCGGGAGAGAGGCGACCTGGACTCTTTACCTATAAAAAGGGCCTACCCACCGGTAAGCCCTTTCTCACACCTGCGTACGACTCAATCCCCCAACGCTTGTCCCTCACGCCGCGGGTCGGCACCTCCCGTCAGCGATGCTTTCCCCTGGGCGTCCTTGATCCGGACAATCGCCTGGGTGCCGCTGGTCATGTCGATTTCGCTGACGTTGTGGCCTTTGTCTTTCAGCGCCTGAATCAGCGCGGGGCTGAACTGTCCCTGTTCCAGTTCGGTCGGGCCGTTGCGGCTGCCGAAGTTGGGCAGGTTGATGGCGGCTTGCGCGTCGAGGTTCCAGTCGAGCAGGCCGATGGTGGATTTGGCGACGTACTCGATGATTTGCGAGCCGCCGGGGGAGCCGACAGTGGCAAGGAACTCGCCGCTCTGGCGGTCGAAGATCAGGGTCGGGGCCATGGATGAGCGCGGGCGTTTGCCGGGCTCGACGCGGTTGGCGACTTTCTGTCCGTTCTCCTCGGGAATGAACGAGAAGTCGGTCATCTCGTTGTTGAGCATGAACCCCTGAACCATGATGTGGGAGCCGAACGCCGACTCGATGGTGGTGGTCATCGACACGGCGCCGCCTGCGTCATCGACGGCCACCACTTGCGAGGTGGAAATCCGCAGCGGCGAACGGTCCGGGGCGTAGGCCACCTGAATGCCCGGCGGGGTGCCGGGCCTGGCCGTGCCCATGCTGCGTTCGCCGATCAGGGCGGCGCGGCTGGCGAGGTAGGCCGGGTCCACAAGGCCCTTGACCGGCACGGGTACGAAGTCGGTATCGGCGACGTACTGTGCGCGGTCGGCATAGGCCAGGCGTTCGGCTTCCGAGATCAGGTGCACGGCTTGCGGGGCGGGCTCTATCCCGGCCGGGGCCGTGGTCTTGAGCGGTTTCAGCGGTGCCAGCGCCAGGCGCGTGTCGCGAGCCTCCAGGGCTTGCAGCGTGCCGAGAATCTGCGCCACGGCGATCCCGCCCGATGACGGCGGCGGCATGCCGCAGACTTGCCAGCGCTTGTAGTCGGTACACAGCGGCGCGCGTTCCTTGGCCTGGTAGTGGGCGAGGTCGTTCAGGGACAGACTGCCGGGGTTGGCGTGACCTTGAACCTTGGACGCGATTTCCTCGGCGACCGGGCCTTTGTACAGCGCATCGGGACCTTCATGGGCGATGCGTTTGAACACAGCGGCCAGCGCCGGGTTCTTCAGATTGGTGCCGACGGCTTTCGGGCTGCCATCGGCATTACGGAAGTAGGCCATCATTTCCGCCGAGCGGGACATGGACGAATCCGCGGTGATCAACTGGTGCAGGCGTGGCGAAATGGCAAAACCTTGTTCGGCGAGCTGGATGGCCGGTTCAAACAGCTGCGCCCAGGGCAGGCGCCCATGCTTTTGATGGGCCAGTTCGAGGGCGCGCAGTACGCCCGGCGTGCCCACCGAACGACCGCCGATCTGTGCCTGGGTGAACCCCATCGGTTGCCCGTTGGCTTGCAGGAAAAGCTTTTCAGTGGCGCCGGCCGGGGCGGTTTCACGTCCGTCGTAGGTGCGCACGGCCTTGCCATCCCAGAGTACGATCAAAGCACCACCGCCGATGCCCGAAGACTGTGGCTCGACCAGCGTCAACACCGCTTGCATCGCAATCGCGGCATCGATGGCCGAGCCGCCCCGGCGCAGCATCTCCCGCCCGGCTTCGGCCGCCAGCGGGTTGGCCGCCGCTGCCATGTATTTGTCGGCGTGTTGGGTGCGCAGGTCGGTGCGGAACCCGGAAGCGCTTTCCGGAGCGAGCGGTAATGTCAGCACCGAAGCGTTGTGGCACGCGGTCAGGGTCAGGGCGCTGGCGAGCAGAACCAGGGCGGGCAGGCGATAGCGGCGCAAAGGGATGGCTGAAAACACGTGGGGCACTCCGTCCGTTGGATCTACGATCAGTGGACTGTATCGGCCGACCGGAAGGGACGCAAACCAGGTCCCGCGGCATTGACGTTTTTGTCCTTCATCAAAGGCACGATTTTCTGTAGGGTCGTTGCCAACAGGCAGGCCAGAAAACCAACAAGAGGCAGACATGCAAACCGAATTCCCCACCCAGCCCGGCTATCGCACCCAGCGTGAACAGTTCCTGGCTGCAGCGACCACCGCAGGCGCAACGCTGACTGAATATCCACACCCGCTCAAAGGACCGTTTGGCGAATCATTGAGTACCGATGTGGCGGTACTGGGCGATCCCCGCGCCAGGCGCCTGTTGATTGCGCTGAGCGGCACCCATGGAGTTGAAGGCTTCTATGGCTCGGGGTGCCAGATCAAATGGCTGCAGGAGCTGGGCAGGCGTTCGCTGCCAGCGGATGTCGCCGTGGTCATGATCCATGCCATCAACCCTTGGGGCATGGCCTGGTTGCGCCGGGTCAACGAAGACAACATCGACCTGAACCGCAATCACCTGAACTTCCAGCGCCCGCTGCCAGACAACCAGGCCTACAACGCCCTGCATGAAATCTATGCCTGCCCGCAGTTGCACGGCCCGCAGCGCGATCGTGCCGATGCCTTGCTCGACGAGCAGATTGACCTGCATGGCTGGCCGGCGGTGATGTCGATTGTCGAGGGCGGTCAGCACGCTCATCCCGATGGCCTGTTTTACGGCGGGCTGGCACCGAGCTGGTCGAACCGCACGCTGCACCAGATCGTGCAAAAGCACGTGAGCCATGCCGAGGTCGCCATGTGTTTCGACTTGCACACCGGCGCGGGCGAGTACGGTCATCCGATGTTGCTGACCATCACCGAGTCGGCCTATCCGGCGCTGCCTGATGCGCAGGCGATTTACGGCCCGTGGCTCTACAGCCTGCAAACCGGCGCCGAGACGGTCAGCGAAACCGGCGTGGCCGCGACGGCCACCGGCTATACCTCGCAGGCGTTGATCGATGCGCTGCCGCAGGTGCGGCTGATGCCTTTTGTCATCGAGTGCGGGACCTATCCCGGGCCGGACGTTCACCGGCATCTGCGCGATGACCACTGGCTCCATTTGCATGGCAACCCGAGTGATGCAACGGGGCGCGGGATCAAGTTGAATCTGCTGGAGCAGTTCTATCCGGCGGATAGCGATTGGCAGGCGATGGTCTGGTTGCGTACGTGGCAGATCTGGGAGCGGGCGTTGTCGGCATTGCCGACCATTGGCGTCTGATCGATGCGCGCATGCGGTTGAGGATTTCCTGCAACCGCAGCGTATTTTTTCAAGGCATAAAAAAACGGCCTACCTTTCGGTAAGCCGTTTTTAGTACTTGGTGGCTACACAGGGACTTGAACCCCGGACCCCAGCATTATGAATGCTATGCTCTAACCAACTGAGCTATGTAGCCAAGTGGCGCGCATTATTCACCGGTAACGGGGATGCGTCAAGCACAAATCTAAAATATTTCTCTGCGCTTTCAACCGTTTATCAAAATCTATCCTCTGAGCAGTGGTGAAGGGCAGCGCTGGAACCAGCGGCTGGCCTGTTCGTACGCGTGGGCCAGTTGCAGGACAGCGAAGTCGGCCTGGTGCCTGCCGATGATTTGCAGGCCCATGGGCAGGCCGCTGGCGTTGAAGCCGACCTGTACGCTGGCCACCGGGCAGCCGGACAAGGTGCCGGGAATTACTACCTCCATCCAGCGGTGATAGGTGTCCATGGCCACGCCTTCGATGGAGGCGGGCCACGCTTGGGTTTTATCGAACGGGAACACCTGGGCGCTCGGCAGCAGCAGGTAGTCGTATTTTTCGAACAGCCTGGAGATCGCCCGATACCAGTCGCTGCGCATCACCGATGCGGCAAACACGTCAGTGGCCGAGAGTTTCAGGCCGTTTTCGACTTCCCAGCAGGCTTCCGCTTTCAGCAGTGCGCGCTTCTGCGGGTCGGCATAGGTCGCGCCCAATGAGCCGGCGACCATCCAGTGGCGCAATGTCCGCCAACTGCTCCACAGCTTCTCTGGTGCGTATTCGGGCTGTACGGGCTCGATATGGCAACCCAGGCTTGCGAAATCGCCGAAGGCCTTTTCGCACAGCGAGAGGATGCCTTTTTCCATCGGCAGGTAGCCGTTGAAGTCGCCGAGCCAGCCCAGGCGAGTGCCTTTGAAGTCCCGCTCCAGCGGAGCCGCAAAGGCGCTGCCGGACTCGGCAATCGACAGCGGCGCCCGCGCATCGGCCCCGGCCTGCACCGACAGCAGCAACGCTGCATCGCGCACGCTGCGCGCCATGGGGCCTTCGTAGCCGAGCTGGTCGATGAACAGGTCGGCACTGTCATCGAAGGGCACGCGACCCTGGGACGGACGGAAGCCGAAGATGTTGTTGAACGCGGCCGGGTTGCGCAGCGAGCCCATCATGTCGCTGCCATCGGCCACCGGCACCAGGTGCATGGCCAGCGCCGCCGCCGCGCCGCCGCTGCTGCCGCCAGCGGTCTTGCCCGGGTCGTAGGCGCAACCGGTGGCGCCGAACAGCGGGTTGTAGCTTTGCGAGCCGAGGCCGAACTCCGGGGTGTTGCTCTTGCCGATGATGATCGCGCCGGCGGCCTTGATCCGCTCGACCATGATGCCGTCGCGCTCGGGGATGAAGTCCTTGTACAGCGGCGAACCCAGCGTGGTGCGGATGCCGCGGGTCAGGGACAGGTCCTTGATGGCATGGGGCAGGCCGTGCATCCAGCCACGGTATTGGCCGTTGGCCAGTTCCGCGTCGCGGATATCCGCCTGGGCCAGCAGGTCTTCCGGTGCTTGTAGGCTCACCAGTGCATTGACCTGCGGATTGAAGCGTTCGATGTGGGCAAGATAAGTCTGCATCACTTCCCGGCAGGAAACCTGGCGCAGGCGGATGCGTTCGGCGAGCTCGTGGGCCTGCAACAGGACCAGTTCGCTGATGTTAATAGAGTTCATTGCAAGCGGCCTTTCAGACGGCTGGAAAAACGCCCCGCCATTGCGTCGGGGCGGTAGCGATCAACGCATCAGGCTGGTCCAGAGACGGTCGGCCAGGCGGATCGCGCCTTCGCCGCAGGTCTTGCTGAACACCACCGGAGTGCCTTCGGGGATGTGCAGTTCCGGCGCATCCTTGAGGCCCGCGTCGAGGAACGGCTCCACACCTTTGATCGGGCTCTGGTGCTTGAGGAAGTTCTGGGTCATCGCCGCGTTTTCAGGCTGGCTCAGGAACGCGATGAACGCCTTGGCGTTCACCGGGTTCTTGCTGCCGGTCGGGATGACCATGTTGTCGACCCAGGCCAGTACGCCTTCTTTCGGGTACAGGTAGTTCAGGCTCGGTTTCATTTCCCGGGCACGCATCGACGAACCACCCCAGAAGGTCGACATGTCGATCTCACCGGACGCCAGGTTTTCGCGGATCGAACCTGCCTTGGAGCTGTAGGTCTTGACGAACGGTTTCTGCGCCTTGAGCAGGGTCAGGATCTGCTGCATTTGCTTCGGATCTTCACTGCACAGCGGAATGTTCAAGTACAGGCTGGCCATGTCCACGACATCGCTGACCGAGTCGAACATGTTGATTCGCCCTTGCAGCTCGGTCGGTGGCTCGTAAAGCACCTTGAGGCTGTCGGCAGGGCCCTTGTAGCGTTCGGTATTGAGCACCACGCTGGTGGTGCCCCAGATAAACGGCACGGAGTAGGCGCCTTCCGGGTCCCAGGTGGGTTTTTTCAGGTTGTCGACGACGCCGGCATAGTAAGGCTCGTTGACCGGATCGAAACGCTCCAGCAGCTTTTCCTTGATCAGGATCGGAATGAACTGGTGGGACGGGATCGCCACGTCGTAACCGGCACCGCCCTGTTTCAATTTGGCCAACAGGGTTTCGTTGGAGTCGTAGGAGTCGACCGTAACTTCAATGCCGGTCTGCTTCTGGAACTTGGCGAGAATCTCTGGTGAAAAGTAACCGCTCCAGCTCACCACATTGAGTTTTTCCGCGGCCTGGACGCTGCCGGCCATGGTCAGCGGCAAGGTCAGGAACAACGACGTGCCGATGCTTTTAATCCACTTGCTCATGCTATTTCCCCACAGTGCGTAGAAGGATCAGGATTTCTTTTTGCCCAGCAGATAGGAAAGGGTGACGAACAGCACCGAGACACCCAGGATCAGGGTCGACACGGCGTTGACGTCGGGTGTCACGCCCATGCGCAACAGGCCGAAGATGAAGATCGGCAAGGTGGTGGTGCCGGCCTGGGAGACCATCATCGAGATCACGAAGTTATCCAGCGACACGATGAAGGCCAGCATCAGCCCGGAGAAAATCCCCGGCATCAGCAGCGGCAGGGTGACCTTGCGGAAGGTCCGCCACGGGCCGGCATAGAGGTCGGCCGAGGCCTGTTCCAGGGACAGGTCCATGTCGTTCAGGCGTGCCCGTATCGGCAAAAAAGCAAAGGGAATGCAGAACACCGTGTGAGCGATGATCAGGTTGCCGTAGCCCAGGGACAGGCCGATGGTGGAAAACAGCGCGAGAGTGGCGACGCCGACCACGATTTCCGGCAATACCAGGGGCAGCATGATCGCGCCCATGGACAGTTGCAGGCCTTTGAACTTCGCCCCCCGTGACGTGCCGAGGGCGGCGAGGGTGGCGATGGCCGTGGCGACCATGCTGGCGCAGACCGCGATCAACAGGCTGTTGCCGGCCGCCTGGCGCAGGGCCTGGTTGGCGAATGCAGCGCGATACCAGTCGAGGCTGAACCCGGTCCATACCGTTGCCGACTGGTTGGCGTTGAACGAGAACGCCACCAGCACCACGATTGGCGCGTAGAGATACAGGTAGAACAGGAAGCTGAAGCCGCCGAAACCGGGGAAGTCCTGCACGCCCAACGTATTGCGTTTGAACAGGCCGATCATCATGCACCTCCTTTGGCGATGCGCTGGCGCTCGGCACGCAGGGCATAGACCGTCAGAACCAACATCACCGCGGCCATCAGCACCAGCGACAGGGCTGCACCGAAGGGCCAGTTACGGGCATCGCTGAACTGCCGGAAGATCAGGTTGCCAAGCATCATTCGCGTGCCGCCGCCGAGCAGTTCCGGGGCGATCATCGCTCCCAGGCAAGGCACGAAGGTGAGGATGGCGCCGGCAAGAATCCCCGGTTTGGCGATCGGCAACACCACCTTGCGCAAGGTACGCACGCGCCCGGCGTAGAGGTCCTGGGCAGCCTCGAGCAGGCGGGTGTCCATTTTTTCCAGGGTGGCGTAGATCGGCAGCACGACGAAGGGCGCATAGGTGTAGACCAGCCCCAGCAGCACTGCGCCGTCGGTGTAGAGCAATTGCAACGGCTGATCGATGACCCCGAGCCCCATCAGGCTGTTGTTGATCACCCCGGTGTTGCGCAGCAGCAGAATCCACGCATAGGTGCGGATCAGCAGGTTGGCCCAGAACGGCACGGTGATCAGGAAGATCAGCAGGCCTCGGCGATGGGCCGGTTGCATGGCCAGCCACACCGCGACCGGAAAGCCGATCAACAGGGTGATGATGGTCGTCAGCCCGGCGATGCCGATGGAGCGCAAGGCGATGATCAGGTAGGAGTCGGCGAAGGCCAGGCTGTCATCCAGTTGCCGCTCGAACAGCAGTGAGGTGTAGGCGTCGCCGCTGAATACCTTGTTCACTCCGCCGTAGGGGTTGGCTTCCATCAGCGAATAACCGATGACGATGAGGATCGGCACGATCAGAAACAGGCCGATGGCAATCAGTGCGGGGCTGACACCGAGAAAACTCTGGAAAGCCCGCCGACGTTCCAGCGTGTTGGCAATCGGTAAAGCGTGCATGGCAATTCCTCGTGCTCAATCGTGCAGGACGCTGGCGCTACCCTGGTCGAACAACAGGCCGGCCTGGCTTCCTGGTGCGAAGCGTTTGCTCTGGTCGACGCAGTTGGGGGTGCGCACGGTGAGGCGTGAACCGTCACTCAGGCTGACCTGGTATTGCAGGTCGGTGCCGAGGTAGATCTGCGCTTCGATCCGGCACGGCAAGGCGCCGTCGGTATTGCCTGGCACCAGATGCAAACGCTCGGGGCGCACGGACAATGCAACGTTGGCGCCGACCCGCACATCGCTGCACGGCTGCGCGGGTAGCGGATGTCCGGCCGGGCCGGCGAACCAGGCCAGGCCATTTTCGACGCGAGTGACCGTGCCTTCGATGAAGTTGGTTTCACCGATGAAGTCCGCGACAAAGCGATTGCGCGGGCGCTCGTAGATGTCTTCCGGGCGGCCGACCTGCTGCACTTCGCCTTCGGACAACACGGCGATGCGGTCGGACATGGTCAGGGCTTCTTCCTGGTCGTGGGTGACGAAGATGAAGGTGATGCCGGTACGCGCCTGGATGGTTTTCAGCTCTTCGCGCATGGCCTGGCGCAGCTTGAGGTCCAGCGCCGAAAGCGGTTCATCGAGCAGCAACACTTTCGGGTGTGGCGCCAATGCACGAGCCAGGGCAACGCGCTGTTGCTGACCGCCGGAAAGTTGCGCCGGCTTGCGGTTGGCGAAACGTTCCATCTGCACCAGGGCGAGCATCTCGCGCACCCGTTCGGCCATTTGCGTTTTGTTCAGGACTTTGCCCATCGGGTGGGATTCAAGGCCGAAGGCCAGGTTCTCGGCGATGGTCATGTGCGGGAACAGCGCGTAATGCTGAAACACCGTATTGACCGGGCGCTGGAAGGGCGGGCGGTCGGCGATGTTTTCGCCGTAGAGCAGAATCTCGCCTTCGGTAGGGAATTCGAACCCGGCGATCATCCGCAGGAGCGTGGTCTTGCCGCAGCCCGAAGGGCCGAGAAGGGTGAAGAATTCGTTGTCACGAATGTCCAGGTCGATGCTTTTCAGCGCCACCGGACCGGTGCTTGGATCACCGTAGACTTTGCGCACTGAGCGGATGGACACCGCCAGCGTTTGCAGCGAATGCAGGGCATTCATGCGTTACCTCCGATTCCCCCATCGCCCGCGAGTGCTGTAGACAGCTGAGCCGTCGGACCATGGATATTATTTTTCTGGGCAGGATCGAGATTGCGTTCGGGTGTTGTAACCAGCTGTTTTTTTGTTCTGCTGTGGCTCGATTATCAGCGAGGGGTTGCGGCGGGCGAAACTTCAATTTTAACATAGGGGCTGTTAAAAAATTTAACAGCCAAAGGCGTACACAAGCCATGCCTGACCACCGTTTGCCGCCGCTCAACGCGGTGCGTGCCTTTGATGCCGCGGCCCGGTTGGGCAGCTATGTCGAAGCCTCCAAGGCCTTGCACGTGACCCAGCCGGCCATCGGCCGCCATGTGAAGTTGCTGGAGGACTGGCTGGGCATTCAACTGTTCGAGCGCACCTCGCGCGGGGTCAACCTGACGGCGGCAGGGGAGAAGTACCACCGCAAGATCAGCGCTGCCCTGCAACTGATCATCGATGCAGGAAAGGAGGCGCAGCCCAAACACGCCGAGCGCTGGCTGCGCATCATGGTGGTGCCGGGGTTCGCCAAGCGCTGGCTGATGCCGCGCATCGAGACCATGCGCCATCTGCGTCCGGGATTGAAGTTCGCCATCGAACCCAATTCGACCTTCACCGAAGTGGATGGCAAAAGCGCGGACCTGGGCATCGTCTACGGGGTGGACGGCCAATACGCCAACTCGCGCACCAGCCTGATTTGTCCTCGGGTATTTCCGATCTGTTCCCCCGAGTATCTGGCCAGCGTCGAACCCATCGACAGCCCCGCGGACCTGGTGCAACACAACCTGATCCACGTCGATGACGGCGAGTGGTGGAACCTGTGGTTCGCCGCCAACGACCTCGACATGCACCTCAATTCGGACATGCTCTACGTCAACAACGACCACGCGCTGTCGGTGGCCGAGAGCGGGCAGGGCATTGCGCTGGCCAATGAAGTGCTGGTGCGCGAAGAACTCCGTAGCGGCAAGCTGGTGCGGGTGGTGGACGCGCAAGTGAAGCTGGAAAGCTATCGGGTGCTCACGCCGTCCGCCGAGCTCTCGGCGGACGTGGCGTGGTTTATCGACTGGCTCAAGACCGAGCTGGAGCAGGACTTCCCGGAGGCGGTGATCCGCGTCTGAGAAGTCCGACTGCACTCAACTCAAACGGAAACGCCCGGTGTTGTCGCTGAGGGCCTTGCTGCCGTGGCTCAAGGTGTCCGCTGCCTGGTTCACCGCGCGGGCGCCTTCAAGCAGACGCACCGCCGCCTGATCGACCTGCTGGATATTACCGCTGACTTCGTCGGCGGTACTGGCCTGTTCCTCCACCGCCGTGGCGATTTGCGCCAGGGTATCGGTGACGCTTTGCACTGCACTGGCGATATCCCCGAGCCGCTCACCCAGGCCTGTCACTGCCTGTGCATCGGATTGCGCCTGACCACAGGCCGATTCCATCAGGCTCACGGCTTCGTTCACCGTGTTGCGCAAGCTATCGACGGTGCCGGCAATCTGCGCAGTCGAAGATTGCGTACGTTGCGAGAGGCTGCGCACCTCATCGGCCACCACCGCAAAGCCGCGACCTTGTTCGCCGGCCCGAGCCGCTTCGATTGCGGCGTTGAGTGCCAACAGGTTGGTCTGCTCGGCGACGCCGCGAATGGTGTCGACCACCAGCTGGATCTGCTGCCCCTGCTCGCTGACCCGGCCCAGCGCCGCTGCGGTTTCATTCAGGCGTTGGTTGAGTTGCTGGATGCTCGCGGTGGTGCGCTGGCTGTCACGGCTGCTGTCGGCGGCAATGCGCCGGGTGTGCTGGGCGCTCCCGGACGCCTGTTCGCAACTGTGGGCCACCCCTTGTGAGGTGGCGGCCAGTTGCGTCGCCGCGGCGGCAATCTGGCTGATCTGCAACTGCTGGGCTTCGACTTCGCCCAAGGCGTCGCTGGCGTGATGGTTGAGGGTTTGCACGGCGTGGCTCAATTGCAGGGTTTCGTGATCCACCCCTTGCAGGCTGGTGCGCAGTTGCACCACGGCGACGTTCAGTGCGGTGCTGATGGCCGCGAGTTCATCGCGACCCTGAACCGGTACTTGCAGGCTCAAGTTGCCATCGCGCAAGGCCTCGGCCAATACCGTGATGCCGCTGGCGCTGCGACGGATCGAAGCTTGCAAACAGATGAACAGATACAGCGCGGCCAACAGCAGGCAGCCCAACACGGTGGCCACCACAATGAACTGGCGGATCGCCGAGCTGTGGTAGTAATCCAGGCGTTGATCCAGCGACACCAGCGACTGCTGGCGCAATGAGGCGAGGTCAGAGAGCAGGGCGTCAAGACTGCGTTCGAAGTCATCCGGCTTGAGGTTGATGCTGCCGCCGAACACGCCGTCATCCAGCACCTTCAGGCCGGCGTCCAGGTGCTTGAGGCTGTCATGGTATTGCCCGGCCCAGGTTTGCAGGGCGCCGGGCAGGCGCGCTTCGAGCAGGCCTGCGGTTTTCACCAGCTGCTCGCGCGCATCGCCGATGCGGCTGCGCAAGTCGCGCAGTTGCAGGCGGCTTTGCAGAGTGAACTGCCCGGATACTACCGATGCCTGGCCCACCGCCGCCAGGCGACCGACTCGCTCGATCAGGTCCGGCGCATGCTGGGTGGAGATCTGCGTCAGCAAGTAGGTTTCCAGCCACGGGGCCAGCGTCAGGCGATTGTCCATGGCGATCTGCTCACGCAAGGCTTGCAGGGCGCTCAAGGCGTTGGTGAAGCGATCATAGCCATCCGGCCACCAACCGACATTGCTCAGGCTTTTTGAGTCGAGGCCATCGAGGGTGGTTTGCAGGGCCTGGTAACGCGACAGCGTTTCACCCTCGGCACCTTCTTTTTGCAGGGCATTGCCCAACTCGGCAGTGGCCTGGCTGACGGCGGGTTGAGCCGCATCGAACGCCGCCATCGCCGCGAGGGTGGCGGGTGTCGGTTGGCGATTGGTTTCCGTGGCGCGCCAGCGGGCGGCGCGATCACGCTGGGCGGCGAGCAGGTCATCCAGTGCATCAAGTGCAAGCAGTTGCCGCACCCCGGCGCGTTCGCCGGAAATCAGGCTGAGTTTGTCGCGATAGTCCTGGCCGATCAACCACAAGCTGCCGGCCAGCGGCAGGATAAACAGCAGAAACAGCAGCTGGAATTTGCGTGCAAAACCGAAACGCCCCAGCAACCCGATCCCCGGTGATAAAAAAGCCTGCATGCCCCATGACTCCTCTGGACACCACGCACCATCGGCGTGCGTCGGAGGTTGTTGCACCGCCGACTCGTGCCCTCTTAAAAGGCCTCGAAAGTTCACCCTTGTCCGCTCTGTGGGCCGACTCTGTGGCGAAACTTCCCATTGTCGGCCTCCTTTGTAAGGAAGCCGCGTTCAAGCAGACAAGCAAGGCAAGATTCAGACCATGGCTATGCGCCATCAACGCTGCGGCGATGAAAATCGAAGTCGTTAGCAGGCTAAGGGGATGGCGTTGCTGCACTGAAAAATGGCACATTGACGGACCTGCCCGTTTGCACCCACCTGTTGTACGGAAAACCCCATGGCTATCAGCAACGCCCAGACCGGTTCAGTGCCGGCGTCCCAAAGCAGCCCCCTGGTGATGCGCATCATTGGCGCGGTGGCGCTGGCGCATTTGATCAACGACCTGATCCAGTCGGTATTGCCGTCGATCTACCCGATGCTCAAGGCCAACTATGGCCTGACCTTCACCCAGGTCGGCCTGATCACCCTGACGTTCCAGTTGACGGCCTCGTTGCTGCAGCCGTGGGTCGGTTACTACACCGACCGCCATCCCAAGCCGTGGCTACTGCCGGCGGGCACGGTCTGCACCTTGATCGGGATTCTGATGATGTCGGTGGTCGGCAGCTTCCCGATGATTCTGCTGGCGGCGGGTTTGATCGGCATCGGATCTTCGACCTTCCACCCCGAGGCATCTCGCGTGGCGCGCCTGGCTTCAGGCGGGCGCTTCGGGCTGGCGCAATCGACCTTCCAGGTCGGGGGTAACGCAGGCTCGGCGTTCGGCCCTTTACTGGCGGCGGCGATCATCATTCCCTTCGGTCAAGGGCACGTGGCGTGGTTCGGCCTGTTCGCGGTATTTGCGCTGTTCGTGCTCTACCGGATCAGCCGCTGGTACGCCAACCACTTGAACCTGTTCAAGCTCAAGCAAGGTCAGGCGGCGACTCACGGCCTGTCCAGGGGGCGAGTGATCAGCGCGCTGGTGGTGCTCGGGTTGCTGGTGTTCTCCAAGTATTTCTACATGTCCAGCCTCACCAGTTACTTCACCTTCTACCTGATCGAGAAATTCGACCTGTCGGTCGCCAGTTCGCAGTTGCACCTGTTCCTGTTTCTGGGCGCGGTAGCGGCGGGGACATTCTTCGGCGGGCCGATCGGCGACAAGATCGGGCGCAAGGCGGTGATCTGGTTTTCGATCCTCGGCGTTGCACCGTTCACCTTGCTGCTGCCCCATGTCGACCTGTTCTGGACCACCATTCTCAGCGTGGTCATCGGCTTCATTCTCGCCTCGGCGTTCTCGGCCATCGTGGTGTACGCCCAGGAATTGGTGCCGGGTAATGTCGGGATGATCGCCGGGGTGTTCTTTGGCCTGATGTTTGGCTTCGGCGGGATTGGCGCGGCATTGCTGGGCCATCTGGCGGACATTCACGGCATCGAGTACGTGTACTACCTGTGTTCGTTCCTGCCGTTGTTCGGGGTGCTGGCGATTTTCCTGCCGCGAACCAAAAAGGCCTGACCCGACACCAATCCCCCCTGTGGGAGCGGGCTTGCTCGCGAAGAGGGCGTGTCAGTCGACGTCTATATCGCCTGAAACACCGCTTTCGCGAGCAAGCCCGCTCCCACAGTGGTTCAGTGGTGGGGCGGGTGATTGTTTCAGGCACAAAAAAGCCGCGTATCAAACGCGGCTTTTTTGTGGGCGGTGTGCTTACACGTTGAAGCGGAAGTGCATCACGTCGCCGTCTTTGACGATGTAATCCTTGCCTTCCAGGCGCCATTTACCGGCTTCCTTGGTACCGGCTTCGCCCTTGTACTGGATGAAGTCGTTGTAGGCGATCACTTCGGCGCGGATGAAGCCTTTTTCGAAGTCGGTGTGGATCACGCCAGCGGCTTGTGGTGCGGTGGCACCGACGCGGACGGTCCAGGCGCGAACTTCTTCGACACCGGCAGTGAAGTAGGTCTGCAGGTGCAGCATTTCGTAGCCCGCGCGGATCACGCGGTTCAGGCCAGGCTCTTCGAGGCCCAGGGCTTCGAGGAACATGTCTTTTTCTTCGCCGTCATCGAGCTCGGCGATTTCCGCTTCGATCTTGTTGCACACCGGAACAACCACGGCGCCTTCTTCTTCGGCGATGGCCTTGACCACGTCCAGGTGCGGGTTGTTTTCGAAACCGTCTTCAGCGACGTTGGCGATGTACATGACCGGTTTGGTGGTCAGCAGGTGGAAGCCCTTGATCACCGCTTTCTCGTCGGTGCCCATGTTCTTCATCAGGCTGCGCGCCGGCTTGCCTTCGGTGAAGTGAGCGATCAGTTGCTCCAGCAGGCCTTTCTGGACCACTGCGTCCTTGTCACCGCCCTTGGCGTTGCGCGCGACTTTCTGCAGTTGTTTCTCGCAGCTGTCGAGGTCGGCGAAGATCAGTTCCAGGTCGATGATTTCGATGTCGCGTTTCGGGTCGACGCTGTTGGAGACGTGAATCACGTTCTCGTCTTCGAAGCAGCGGACCACGTGGGCGATGGCATCGGTTTCACGGATGTTGGCCAGGAACTTGTTGCCCAGGCCTTCACCTTTCGACGCGCCGGCAACCAGGCCCGCGATGTCGACGAATTCCATGGTGGTCGGCAGGATGCGCTTTGGATTGACGATGGCCGCCAGGGCGTCCAGACGCGGATCCGGCATCGGCACGATACCGCTGTTCGGCTCGATGGTGCAGAAGGGGAAGTTCTCGGCCGCGATCCCGGATTTGGTCAGGGCGTTGAACAGGGTGGACTTGCCGACGTTAGGCAGGCCGACGATGCCGCAATTGAATCCCATGGTGTTTCCCCTCGGATAAGAGTCAGGCCTTCTGGCTGTGCAGGTTTTTCATCGCGCGGTTCCATTCACCGGCGAGGATATCCGGCAGCACGCCGAGGGCAAAGTCGATGCTGGCATCGAGTTTTTCCTGTTCGGCGCGTGGCGCACGACCCAGGACGAAATTTGAAACCATACTGGCGACGCCCGGGTGGCCGATGCCAAGCCGCAGGCGATGAAAGGTATTCTGATTGCCCAGTTGCGCAATGATGTCGCGCAACCCGTTGTGACCGCCATGGCCGCCGCCCACTTTGAGTTTGGCAACGCCCGGAGGCAGATCGAGTTCGTCGTGTGCCACGAGGATTTCTTCGGGCTTGATGCGGAAGAAACCTGCAAGGGCCGCCACGGCCTGGCCGCTGCGGTTCATGTACGTGGTGGGAATCAGCAGACGAACATCCTGACCCTGATGCGAAAAGCGCCCGGTCAGGCCGAAATATTTGCGGTCCGCCACAAGGTTCACGCCTTGTGCGTTCGCGATGCGCTCAACAAAAAGGGCCCCTGCGTTATGCCGGGTCTGTTCGTATTCAGCGCCTGGATTTCCCAGGCCAACGATCAGTTTGATGGCAGTCACGATAGGGGCCCTTCATTGGAGTGGTGGATAACATCGCCGCAATCAGGGTGTGCGGCGAAAGTGGACGAAAATTGCTCATTTACCATGATGTAAACTCCGCGTTCTCGCCCGCTTTCTCGCTACGCTCTAGTCCGCGATGTTTCCGGTCACTCCGGCAGCGCAGAGTAAATTACTCTGCAGCGCCTTCTGCAGCTTCTGGAGCAACACGTGGAGCGTGGACGTTGGCAACAGCCTTGTCATCACCGTGTGCCAGAGCAACGAACTCAACGCCTTTAGGGGCTTTGAGGTCGGACAGGTGAATGATCGAACCGATTTCAGCGTTAGCCAGGTCGACTTCGATGAACTCAGGCAGATCTTTCGGCAGGCAGGAAACTTCGATCTCGCCAACAACGTGGGAGATTTCGCCGCCTTTCTTGGTTGGTGCTTCTTCGTTGATGAAGTGCACTGGAACGATAGCGGTCAGTTTCTGGCCAGCTACAACGCGTACGAAGTCAGCGTGCATCACGTGGCCTTTGGCCGGGTGACGCTGCAGGGCTTTGATCACGACGTTCTGCTTGGTGCCACCAACGTTCAGCTCGATGATGTGGCTGTAAGCCGCTTCGTTTTCGAGCAGTTTGGCAACTTCTTTGGCCAGCATGCTGATGGATTCAGGGGCTTTGTCGCCACCGTAAACTACAGCTGGAACCAGGCTTGCGAGACGACGCAGGCGGCGGCTCGCACCTTTCCCCAGGTCGGAACGCACTTCAGCATTCAGAGTAAAATCGTTCATGTTGTATCTCCAAAATAACCACACTCGCCCCAGCGTTTGCGACCAGCGCTAAAGGCGATATGGGCAAAAAAGCCCCGCCCCGACAGGAATGCCGGGGCGGGGCGCTTTTCGTCAACGAGACATTTCGAGAAGGGCAGGGCCCTTAGCGGAACATCGCGCTGATCGATTCTTCATTGCTGATGCGGCGGACCGCCTCGGCAACTACCGGTGCGATATCCAGTTGGCGGATACGCGCACAGGCTTGTGCTGCAGCGGACAGAGGAATGGTGTTAGTCACCACCAACTCGTCCAGCACGGAATTTTCAATGTTTTCGATCGCCCGACCCGACAGCACCGGGTGCGTGCAGTAGGCGAAAACCTTGGCTGCGCCATGCTCTTTCAGGGCCTTGGCCGCGTGGCACAGGGTGCCGGCGGTATCGACCATGTCATCGACCAGAATACAGGTGCGCCCTTCGACATCACCGATGATATGCATCACTTCAGAGTGATTGGCTTTCTCACGGCGTTTGTCGATGATCCCGAGATCCACGCCCAGGGATTTGGCAACGGCACGTGCACGCACGACGCCACCAATGTCCGGGGACACGATCATCAGGTTTTCGAAGCGCTGATCTTCGATGTCATCCACCAGAACCGGGGAGCCGTAGATGTTATCTACCGGAATATCGAAGAAACCCTGGATTTGGTCAGCATGCAGATCAACCGTGAGAACACGGTCGATGCCGACTACGGTAAGCATGTCAGCCACGACTTTCGCGCTGATAGCCACACGTGCGGAACGCGGACGGCGATCCTGACGGGCATAACCAAAGTAAGGAATAACAGCAGTGATACGAGTAGCCGAGGAGCGGCGGAAGGCATCAGCCATCACTACCAGTTCCATCAGGTTATCGTTGGTCGGAGCGCAAGTCGGCTGAATAATGAAGACATCTTTACCGCGGACGTTTTCATTGATCTCGGCTGTAATTTCGCCGTCGGAGAATTTACCGACAGAGATGTCACCGAGAGGGATATGCAGCTGACGTACGACACGCCGAGCCAGATCGGGGTTAGCGTTCCCCGTAAAGACCATCATCTTGGACACGCGCAGTACCTGAAGGCTGAGGGTAACCTGGATGAGTATAGGAAAATGGCAGGGGCGGCTGGATTCGAACCAACGCATGGCAGGATCAAAACCTGCTGCCTTACCGCTTGGCGACGCCCCTGTATCTGTTGCAACGATTACCCTGTAATCGGTTCCTTTAGAGCAGACTTTGCAGCTTGCGATGCAACATCGAAACGTTGCTTCCTTTTGCTACAAACCCTGTAAGGGTCTCTGTAAGAAGGGCCGAGACTTTATCAGCTTCAGCTTTGCTTGGGAAGCCCCCAAACACACAACTTCCAGTTCCGGTGAGTTTTGCTTCGGTAAATTTACCTAACAAATTCAAAGCGTTACGTACCTCTGGATAACGCCTTGTTACCACCGGCAAGCAGTCATTTCGACTGTTTCCCTTGGGAACGGGGCGCACTTTAATGGGAGGAGTGTTACGTGTCAACAACGGATCTGAAAAAATTTCTGCCGTACTTACAGAGACTTGCGGCACCAGCACGAGATACCACGGTTCTTCCGGGTCGACAGGGGTCAGTTTTTCCCCCACGCCCTCAGCGAAAGCCGCGTGGCCACGCACGAAAACCGGGACGTCGGCGCCCAGGGTCAATCCCAGGCCAGCCAGGCGATCTTCATCCCAACCCAATTGCCACAGGTGATTGAGGCCGAGCAAAGTCGTTGCGGCATTCGAACTGCCGCCGCCAATGCCGCCGCCCATGGGCAGGATTTTTTCGATCCAGATGTCGACACCCAGTGCGCACCCGGACTGTTCCTGGAGTTTTTTCGCGGCCTTGACGATCAGGTTGCTGTCGTGGGGCACGCCTGCGAATTCGGTGTGCAGTTCAATGACGCCGTCATCACGCAGGGCATAGGTGATTTCGTCACCGTAATCGAGGAACTGAAACATCGTTTGCAGTTCGTGGTAACCGTCTTCGCGGCGACCGAGGATGTGCAGCATCAGGTTGAGTTTGGCCGGCGAGGGCAAAGTCAGGCGATTGGCAGGCATGTCACGACCCCAGTTTGCGTGGTTGCCAGGCCTTGATCACCAGTGTGACGTCAAGGTCGGTGCCATGCAGCTTGATTCGCTCGGGCAGCCAGTAACCGTTTTGCTGGGTGTAGTCGGTGTATTCGACCTTCCAGCCATCCTGTTCGAGGTTGGCCAGGCGGCTGTCGGCATCCAGTGTCAGGTGGCTCTTGCTGTCCGGAGCCGGAAGCCCGCGGACCCACCAGGCCAGGTTGGACACCGGCAACTTCCAGCCCAGCTGCTCTTCGAGCAGCACTTCGGGGTTCGGTGCGTCGTAACGCCCCTGGTTGGCAACTTCCAGCGAAACCTTGCCCGGCCGGCCGGTCAGGCGTGCCGCGCCACGACCCAGCGGGCCGGAGAGGCGAATGTCGTAGTAGTCCTGGCGTTGCAGCCAGAACAGCGTGCCGCTGCCGGAGTCTTTCGGCGCGCGAATGCCGATCTTGCCGTCGATCTGCCAGCCATCGAGACTGGTCAGTTGCTGTTTGTGCTCACGCCATTGGGCTGGATTGCCGTGCCCCTCGACCGATTCGCGGGGACCCAGCCCGGCGCAACCGGCGAGCAGGGCGATAAAGCTGAAAACGATGAAATGGCGCAAAAACATAATCCTAAAGAGTCTCTGATCCGGTCAGGCGTTTGATGGTGCCGCGCAATGTCGGGCTGTCAGGCTGTTCCTTGAGGAACTTGCCCCAGACTTGTCTGGCTTCACGCTGTTTGCCATTGGCCCACAGGACCTCGCCCAGGTGAGCGGCGACTTCCTGATCGGGGAAGCGATCCAGGGCCTGACGCAACAGGCGCTCGGCTTCGTCGAGGTTGCCCATGCGGTAATTCACCCAGCCAAGGCTGTCGAGTACCGCCGGGTCTTCCGGACTGATCTGGTGCGCCTGTTCGATCAGGGCCTTGGCTTCGGCATAGCGCGTGGTGCGGTCGGACAGGGTGTAGCCCAGGGCGTTCAACGCCATGGCATTGTCCGGGTCGCGCTTGATGATCGTGCGCAGGTCTTTTTCCATCTGCGCCAGGTCATTGCGTTTTTCTGCCTGCATGGCGCGGGTGTAGAGCAGGTTCAAGTCGTCCGGGTATTTCTGCAAGGCCTGTTGCAGAACATTCCAGGCCTTGTCGCCCTGATTGTTGGCGGAAAGGGTTTCGACTTCGATCAGGTACAACTGGATGGCGTAATCCGGCTGCTCATCGCGCTCTGCCGCCAGTTTGCGTTGAGCTTCGGCGGTCTTGCCGTTGTTCATCAGGATGTCGGCCTGACGCAATTGCGCCGGCAGGAAATCACTGCCCGGGCCAACCTTGGCATATTCGATCAGGGCGCCTTGCGGGTCGTTTTGTTCTTCGGCGATGCGGCCGAGATTCAGGTGCGCCGAGTCGACATGGCTTTCCCGGGCGATCAGGTCTTCAAGATGGCCCCTGGCCTCTTTCCAGTCCTTGGCTTCCAGACAGACCAGCGCCAGGGAGTAACGCAGTTCGTCGTCTTCAGGGTATTGCTGGACCAGGCTCGAGAACTCGGCCTTGGCGTCGTTCATGCGGTCCTGTTCAACCAGCATGCGTGCGTAAGTCAGGCGCAGGCGCTTGTCATCCGGGTATTTCTTGATGCTTTTCTGCAGCAGCGGCAGGGCTTCGTCACCGCGATTGAGGGTTTGCAGCAGGCGTGCGCGCAGCAGGATCGGAGCGATTTCGCCATCGTCCGGCGGATTGTTTTCCAGCAGCGTCAACGCGCCTTTGGCGTCGCCATCCTGTTGCATCAGCAGCGCCTTGCCGAAAATCAGCTGGCTGTTGTTCGGATGACGCTGCAGCAAACGGTCGAAGCTTTGCATCAAGCCGTTGCGGGTGTCCTGGTCGGTGTCGGCCGCGGACAGCGCGAGGAAGTCGAAATGGGTGTCGCCCTTGCCTTGCAGGACTTTCTCCATATAGGCCATGGAGTCGTCATAACGCCCGGCGCGTGCCAGTTGCACGGCGGCGGCACGTTGCGCTTCGAGGTCGTCGGGGGCGTTCCTGGCCCAGATCAGCGCGGTATCCAGGGCGGCCTGGTCGGCGCCCAGGTATTCGGCGATACGGAATGCCCGCTCGGAGATGCCCGGATCCTGGGTGTTGATGGCCTGGGTCACATAGTTGTCCAGCGCAATGTCGAAACGATTGCGTTGGCCAGCCAGTTCGGCGCTCAACAGGCTGAAGATGGTTTCCTCGCTGAAGGAGCTGTAGACCTTGGGCTTTTCTGGAGCCGGGGTGCTGTCTTCAACCGGCGGCGTACCGTCCGGCGAAACGGGTGCCAAGGCCTGGCAGCCGCTGAGGAAGACAAAAGCGAGGAGCAACGCGGAAGATCTATTCATATAGGAAGAGGACGACTAACCTGCGGTCAGATCATCATGACACAAGCTTTCGGCCAAACATAACCGGCCCGCCAATTTACCCGCGCGGCGGATCCGGCGAAACCTGGGAGGCCTTTAAACGAGAACCGCTCGCAACCTCGGCGTTGCCTACCGGCGCGATAGATATCCAATAGTTGTTCTGATTCCGTCGAAGTAGGACAATTACCGGCTTCACGTCACAATCAGCGACTTTGAATGGCCTTCCTTGCACTCGGTATTAACCACAAGACTGCTTCAGTAGACGTCCGCGAGCGCGTGGCTTTTACCCCTGAGCAGCTGGTTGAGGCCCTGCAGCAGCTCTGCCGACTCACCGACAGCCGCGAAGCTGCGATCCTCTCCACCTGCAATCGCAGTGAACTTTATATAGAACAGGATCACCTGTCGGCGGATGTCGTGCTGCACTGGCTGGCCGAATATCATCATTTGAGCTTCGATGAGCTGCGCGCAAGCGCCTATGTGCACGAAGATGATGCGGCAGTTCGTCACATGATGCGGGTGGCTTCCGGGCTCGACTCGCTGGTGTTGGGTGAACCGCAGATCCTCGGCCAAATGAAGTCGGCTTATGCCGTGGCCCGCGAGGCTGGCACCATCGGGCCATTGCTCGGGCGGCTGTTCCAGGCCACGTTCAATGCGGCCAAGCAGGTGCGCACCGATACGGCGATCGGCGAGAACCCGGTATCGGTGGCGTTTGCCGCGGTGAGCCTGGCGAAACAGATTTTCAGCGACCTGCAGCGCAGCCAGGCCTTGCTGATCGGAGCCGGCGAGACCATCACCCTGGTCGCCCGCCATCTCCATGACCTGGGTGTAAAGCGCATCGTGGTCGCCAACCGTACCCTGGAGCGCGCGAGCATTCTGGCCGAACAGTTCGGCGCCCATGCCGTGTTGCTGTCGGATATTCCGGCGGAGCTGGTACGCAGCGATATCGTCATCAGTTCCACTGCCAGCCAGCTGCCGATACTGGGCAAGGGTGCAGTGGAAAGCGCCTTGAAACTGCGCAAGCACAAACCAATATTCATGGTGGACATCGCCGTTCCGCGCGACATCGAGCCAGAAGTCGGCGAGTTGGACGATGTTTACCTCTATAGCGTCGACGATCTTCACGAAGTGGTCGCCGAGAACCTCAAGAGCCGCCAGGGCGCAGCCCAGGCCGCCGAAGAGATGGTCTCGGTCGGCGCCGAAGACTTCATGGTCCGCCTGCGTGAATTGGCGGCGGTGGACGTGCTCAAGGCCTATCGTCAACAGAGCGAACGCCTGCGTGACGAAGAATTGCAAAAGGCCCAGCGCCTGCTGGCCAACGGCAGCAGTGCCGAAGAGGTGCTGGTGCAACTGGCTCGCGGGCTGACCAACAAACTGTTGCACGCACCGAGCGTGCAGTTGAAAAAGCTCTCTGCCGAAGGTCGCCTGGATGCGTTGGCGATGGCCCAGGAACTCTTTGCCCTCGGTGAGGGCTCATCGGATAGCTTTTCGGATAAAAAACCGCAATGAAAGCGTCACTGCTCAATAAGCTGGACATTCTCCAGGACCGTTTCGAGGAATTGACCGCCCTGCTGGGCGACGGCGAGGTCATTTCCGATCAGAACAAGTTCCGCACCTATTCCAAGGAGTACGCGGAAGTTGAACCGATCGTGAACGCCTATAAACAGCTGCTGAAAGTGCAGGCCGACCTTGAAGGCGCCCAGGCTCTGCTCAAGGACAGCGACCCGGACATGCGTGAAATGGCCGTGGAAGAAGTCCGCGAGGCCAAGGAGCGCCTGGTCACGCTCGAAGCCGACCTGCAGCGCATGCTGTTGCCCAAGGACCCGAATGACGGGCGCAACGTGTTCCTCGAAATCCGTGCCGGCACCGGCGGCGACGAGGCGGCGATTTTCTCCGGCGATCTGTTCCGCATGTATTCGCGCTACGCCGAACGTCGTGGCTGGCGAGTGGAAATTCTCTCGGAAAACGAGGGTGAACACGGCGGTTATAAAGAGGTGATCGCCCGGGTCGAGGGCGACAACGTCTACGGCAAGCTGAAATTCGAGTCTGGCGCCCATCGCGTGCAGCGGGTGCCGGCGACCGAGTCCCAGGGCCGTATCCACACGTCTGCCTGCACCGTGGCGGTATTGCCCGAGCCGGACGAACAGGAAGCCATCGAGATCAACCCGGCCGACCTGCGCATCGATACCTATCGCTCCTCCGGCGCCGGTGGCCAGCACGTCAACAAGACCGACTCGGCTATCCGTATCACGCACTTGCCGTCCGGCATCGTGGTCGAATGCCAGGAAGAACGTTCACAGCACAAGAACCGTGCCCGGGCGATGTCCTGGTTGTCGGCCAAGCTGAACGACCAGCAGACCTCGGCCGCGGCCAACGCCATCGCCAGTGAGCGCAAGTTGCTGGTCGGTTCCGGTGATCGCTCCGAGCGCATCCGCACCTACAACTTTGCCCAGGGCCGGGTCACCGACCATCGGGTCAACCTGACCTTGTATTCCCTCGACGAGATCCTCGCCGGCGGCGTCGAGGCGGTGATCGAGCCGTTGCTGGCCGAGTACCAGGCCGATCAACTGGCAGCGATAGGTGAGTAAATGACGATCATTGCCAGTTTGTTGCGCGCCGCCGATTTACCCGACTCGCCGACGGCGCGTCTGGATGCCGAATTGTTGCTGGCGGCGGCGTTGGGCAAGTCCCGCAGTTTCCTGCACACCTGGCCGGAACGCATCGTGCCGAGCGAAGCGGCGCTGACGTTCGCCGAGTATTTGCAGCGCCGCCGCAGCGGCGAGCCGGTGGCCTATATCCTCGGCCAGCAAGGTTTCTGGAAGCTGGATCTGGAAGTGGCGCCGCACACGCTGATCCCGCGCCCGGATACCGAACTGCTGGTGGAAGCTGCGCTGGAGTTGTTGCCGGCCACTCCGGCCAAGGTCCTCGACCTGGGCACCGGCAGTGGCGCGATTGCCCTGGCCCTGGCGAGCGAGCGTCCGGCCTGGAGCGTCACGGCCGTGGATCGCGTGCTGGAAGCGGTGGCCCTGGCCGAACGCAATCGCCAGCGCCTGCATCTGACTAACGCCAAGGTCCTGAGCAGCCATTGGTTCGGTGCCCTGCAAGGTCAGCGTTTTCAACTGATCATCAGCAATCCGCCGTACATTGCCGCGGCCGATCCGCATCTGGTCGAAGGCGATGTGCGCTTTGAACCGGCCAGCGCCCTGGTGGCCGGTGTCGACGGGCTCGACGATCTGCGTCTGATCGTCGCCCAGGCGCCAGACCATCTCGACGCTGGCGGCTGGTTGATGCTCGAACATGGTTATGATCAGGCCGAGGCGGTCCGCGATTTGCTGCTGACCCGTGGTTTCGAGGAAGTTCACAGCCGCACCGATCTGGGCGGTCACCAACGCATCAGTCTGGGGCGCCTGCCGTGCTGAATGATCAGGAGTTGCTGCGTTACAGCCGGCAGATTCTGCTGCAACACATCGATATCGACGGCCAGTTGCGGCTCAAGGACAGCCGCGTATTGATCGTCGGCCTCGGAGGCCTCGGCGCGCCAGTGGCGCTGTACCTCGCCGCCGCAGGCGTCGGCGAGTTGCATCTGGCGGACTTCGACACGGTCGACCTGACCAACCTGCAACGCCAGATCATTCATGACACCGACAGCATCGGCATGGGCAAGGTAGATTCGGCGATCAAGCGCCTGACAGCGATCAACCCCGAGATCCGCTTGATCGCTCATCGTGCGGCGCTGGATGAAGATTCCCTGGCCGCTACGGTAGCCGCCGTGGACCTGGTGCTCGATTGCTCGGACAATTTCTCCACCCGTGAAGCGGTCAATGCCGCTTGTGTGGCGGCTGGCAAACCGCTGGTCAGCGGCGCGGCGATTCGCCTCGAAGGGCAATTGTCGGTGTTCGATCCGCGGCGGCCAGAGAGCCCGTGCTACCACTGTTTGTACGGGCACGGCAGCGAAGCCGAACTGACCTGCAGCGAAGCCGGGGTGGTGGGGCCGCTGGTGGGGCTGGTCGGCAGCCTGCAAGCGCTTGAAGCGCTGAAGTTGCTGGCCGGATTCGGCGAGCCGCTGGTGGGGCGCCTGCTGTTGATCGATGCCTTGGGCACGCGTTTTCGCGAATTGCGGGTCAAGCGCGATCCGGGCTGCAGCGTCTGTGGATCTTCACATGCGTGAGGCGCCAATCGGCGTATTCGACTCCGGCGTCGGTGGGCTCTCGGTGCTGGCCGAGATCCAGCGCTTGTTGCCCAACGAGACGCTGATGTACGTCGCCGATTGCGGAAATGTTCCCTATGGCGAGAAAACCCCGGAATTCATCCAGCAGCGTTGCAGCGTCATGGCCGACTTCTTTCAGCAACAAGGCGCCAAGGCCCTGGTGCTGGCCTGCAACACGGCGACGGTGTCCGGCGTTGCCGACTTGCGCCGCGACTATCCCCAATGGCCCATCGTCGGCATGGAGCCGGCAGTCAAGCCGGCCGCCGCCGCCACCCGCTCCGGCGTGGTGGGGGTACTGGCAACCACCGGCACCTTGCAGAGCGCCAAGTTCGCCGCATTGCTCGACCGTTTCGCCACGGACGTGAAAGTGATTACCCAGCCATGTCCCGGGCTGGTGGAACTGATTGAAAACGGTGATCTGCGCAGCCCCGAGCTGCGCCAGCTGTTGGCCAGGTATGTCCAGCCATTGCTCGCCGCCGGCGCGGACACCCTGATTCTCGGCTGCACCCATTACCCCTTTCTCAAGCCGATGCTCCGGCAGATGATCCCCGAGGACATCAGCCTGATCGACACCGGTGCTGCCGTCGCACGGCAACTCCAGCGGCTATTGGCCGAAGGCGAACTGCTCGCCGAAGGGCCTGCCCGTGAGGCGCAGTTCTGGACCAGCGCCGATCCGCTTCATTTCAGAAATATCTTGCCGATACTGTGGAATACCCATGGCGTTGTGCGAAGCTTCAACAGGTAAAAGATTGGCCGGGGGAATACGAAAAATCGGGTGAACTTCTGATTGATCGCTGACTTCTATAAGCGTTGCAGGGCTTGGCAACATAAAAATCATACGAAATCGTTCGGAAAAGGAAGTTTCTCGTGAAGCGACTATTCTGTTTGGCCGCGATTGCGGCCGCATTAATGGGGCACACCTTTACTGCGCAGGCGGCAGGTGTGGAATTTGCGGTTGGTCAGACCAGCGATTCGACCATGACGTATCGACTGGGCATGCAGTTCGATTGGGACCAGAGCTGGTGGCAGAGTGACGTCGGTCGCGTGACCGGCTACTGGAGCGGTGCGTATACCTACTGGGAAGGCGACAAGACCTCGAGCAACAACAGCCTGTCGTTCTCTCCTGTGTTCGTCTACGAATTTGCCGGTCAGAACGTCAAGCCGTATGTTGAAGCAGGCATTGGCGTGGCGGTGTTCTCCCATACCCGGCTCGAAGACAACAACATCGGCGGTGCTTTCCAGTTTGAAGACCGTATCGGTTTTGGCCTGCGCTTCAATGGCGGCCATGAAGTCGGGATCCGCGCGACGCACTATTCCAACGCCGGGCTCGCCAGTTCCAACGACGGTGTAGAAAGTTACTCGCTGCATTACACGTTGCCGTTGTAAGACACGGTGCTGTTTTGGATGTGGGAGCGGGCTTGCTCGCGAAAGCGGATCAGCATTCAACAGTAATGTTGACTGGTACGCCGCTTTCGCGAGCAAGCCCGCTCCCACATTTGTATTTTGGTGACTTCAAAACTAGCGATACGCCGTCGAAATCCCCTGGCGTTCGTCGATGCACTCCGGTGCGCCCATCTCGAACTCCCGGCAGATCAGCGGGCGTTTTTCGTAGATGGTGCACATCATCGTGTTGCGATCCAGTGCCGCACACCAGCCGTCGTCCAGGCGCAGCATGACTTCCCCGCCCCAGTCATCGGTATCGATGAACCGTTCAGGCACACCCGTATCGGTGATCAGCATGACTTCGAGCTGACAGCAGCAGGCTGCGCAGCTCGAGCAGGTGATTGCGGGTTCCGCGATTTGCGTATGGGGGATGGTTTTCATGGCGCGCAGTGTAAGGCAGTCGCCGGGAGCTGTGTGAAAGGTCGGACGGACGCAGGTCAGCCCCCGGGGTACCGCTGCCGATGATGGCGTTTTTCAAGGTTGATCCTTGCCCGGTGGCTGGCTACGCATCATGCGTTTGCCGATCTCCAGTTTCACTTGGTCCGGCTGTCTGGAGAGCGGCCAGAGGGTGGCCATGAACGCTGCCGGGAAAGTGATTTCGAGAGGGCGGTCCTGGAGTTTTTCGAAGATGTGTCGTGCGGCTTTCTCCACGGGCCAGCTCAAGGGCATGGGGAGTCCGTCTTTCATCGTCAGCGGCGATTCGACGCAACCGGGGCTGATCACCGTGACTTCTATGCCTTCGGGAGCCAGGTCGATGCGCAGGGAGTCGAACAGATAACGCAGCCCTGGCTTCGAGGCGCCGCAGGCTTCTGCCCTGGGCAGCGGCAGGTAAGTCACGGTACTGGCCATGGCCACCATATGCGGGGCGGTGCCGGCACGCAGCAAGGGCAGGGCGGTGTCGATGCAATAGCTGCTGGCCAACAGGTTGGTGCGCACCACATGCTCGACAATTGACGCGTCGAACTGCCTGGCGTCCACATATTCGCTGGTGCCGGCGTTGAGTATCACGGTGTCCAGCGAGCCCCAGTCCTCTGCTATCTGCTCGCCAATTTCGCGGACGGTCTGGCTGTTGGTCAGGTCTCCGGCGACCACCAGCACTTGTCCCGGATAACGTAGCGACAAGACTTTGAGCGGTCCCGGCGAGCGTGCACTGACGGCCAGGTGCCCACCGGTCTTCAGGATTTCTTCGGCCAGGGCGGCACCAATGCCGCTGCTGGCGCCGGTCAGCCAATATCGGCGTGGAGGTGTACGACTCATCCCAAGCTCCTTATCAGCCAGGCAATTGCCCGGTCCGCCAAATGTTCCAGGTTGTCTTTTCCAAGCGTCATCAAGTGCCGGGCAAACGGCTTCAGGAGACTACTCATGGGCACTCCCTGCCAGCTCGGCGGAGTGTTGCCGTGAGGGCAGGTTCTTGAACGCCGTCAATGCGCGCGTTCGGGAGGTACTCAAGTCGACGATCGGTGAGGGGTAATCCACCACACCAAAAAGGCCGCCGAGACTGGCGGGGTTGTGCACTTCTTTCTTGTTCAGCCCAGCCAGTTCCGGCAGCCAGTGTTTTATGAACAGGCCTTCCGGGTCGAATTTTTCCGACTGGCTCAACGGGTTGAAAATCCGGAAGTAAGGCGCCGAGTCTGTGCCGGTGGAGGAACTCCACTGCCAGCCACCATTGTTCGCCGCCAGGTCGCCATCGATCAGGTGGCGCATGAAAAAACGTTCGCCTTCGCGCCAGTCGATCAGCAGGTTCTTGGTCAGGAACATCGCCACCACCATGCGCAGGCGGTTGTGCATCCAGCCGGTAGCCAACAGTTGGCGCATGGCCGCGTCGATGATCGGCAAGCCGGTACGCGCCTGTTGCCAGGCGGCCAGCTCTTCGGGGGCGTGGCGCCAGGCCAGCGCTTCGGTTTCCGGGCGAAACGCGCGGTGCCGGGACACCCGTGGATAACCCACCAGGATGTGTTTGTAGAACTCGCGCCACAGCAGTTCGTTGATCCAGGTGACGGCGCCGGTCTTGCCGCTTTCGAACTCACCCTGATTGCTGTTCAAGGCGGCGTGCAGGCATTGGCGAGGAGAAATCACCCCGGCGGCGAGATAGGCCGAGAGCTGGCTGGTGCCGGGTTTTGCCGGGAAGTCGCGTTCGTGATGGTAATGCTCGATCTGTGCATCGCTAAAACTGTCGAGGCGACGCCGGGCTTCGGTTTCGCCCGCCGGCCACAGGCCGCGCAGGTTATCAGCGGGCGTCGCGAATCCTTCGACACTCAAGGGGATCGCATCGCTGGCAATGTTAAGCGGCGCTTGCTTGTGCGGTGCGCGGACCAGGCTGGGCAGCGAGTGGTGCAGGCGTTCGTAGCAGACTTTACGGAACTGGCTGTAGACCTGAAAGTAAGTGCCGGTCCGGGTCAGCACACTGCCTGGCTTGAACAGCAACTGATCGAGGTAGTGATGAACTTCGATGCCTTCGGCCTCGAGCGTGCTGGCGACCGCGGCATCGCGACGGGATTCATGGATGCCGTACTCTTCGTTGAGGTGCACTGCATTGACTTGCCATTGTCGGCACAGCTTCAGCAGCGCGGCTGGAGCGTCCTCCCAGCGAGGGGCCCGGCGGACCAGCAGGGGAATGTTCAGTTGACCCAGTTCGCGGCTCAACTCGCGCAGGTTACGCAGCCAGAAGTCCACTTTGCAGGGCGCGTCATCGTGTTCCAGCCATTGTTCCGGACTCAGCAGATACACAGCCACGCACGGGCCTCGAGCCGCGGCAGCCGAGAGGGCGGTGTTGTCATGCAGGCGCAAGTCGCTGCGCAGCCAGATCAGTTGCATGTCGGTAGCCACGCGATTCATCTAAATCAGCCCGCGCTGAATGAGTGCCTGATGTGCCGACAATGGATCCTCGGCCAGGTACAAATCAGCGATCCCGATAGTACTTGCGGACAACTCGGAGTGGTGGATGCACACCGTTGGTCCGGCAATCATTTTTGGGCAACCGACACCTTTGAAAAGTTTCGGCAGTTGCGTCAGGTTAATAGCCTGGCTGGAGTACAGCAGAACACCACAGGGTCGCAGTAGTTCAACCGCCAATGCCAGTTCACCGACAGGCAGCGATCCGTCGAAGACCTCCACCGGGCAATCGGCACTGCTGATCAGCCAGGCCGTTAGCCACAGCTGAGGCTCCATGGGCAAGTCCGAGTGGTTGATCAACAGCAGCGGCGCGGCGCGCAGCTGACGATTGTTATGGTAAATGCGTGCGCCGAATTTGCTGCGCAGCCAGGCACAAAAAAACACCCGCTCCATCTGCGCACCGAACTGACCTTGCCAGCGTAGCTCCAGAGCGGCGAGCAGGGGCATCAGCAAGTGCTCGCACAGGGTTCGCGGCGGATACAGCGCCATTGCCTGATTCACGCTGTCATCGAGCGCGCGTTCCTGCAATTCGCTGACCGCCTTTAGCAACGTTTGCAGCAAGGTGTGCCATTCGTTGTCGACGGGCTCGCCGAAGGCTTGCGGTGTGTCGAGCAATTGCTTGACCTGGCTGACGGCAACACCACGGTTGAGCCAGGTAAGGATGGCCTGAATGCGTAGTACATGGTCGGCCGAGAACAACCGGTGCCCCTTGGGAGTGCGTTGCGGCACGATCAGGCCGTAGCGCCGCTCCCAGGCGCGCAAGGTCACGGCATTGACACCGGTTTGCCGCGCCACTTCACGAATCGGCAGCCAGCCTTCGTCCAGCGCCTTTTTTATGTCATCGCCAAGGTCTTCGCGGGCGCTGGTGTCGAGTACTTTTTTCATCAGATGGCATTTCGCAGGCTGAGGTTTTCCGGGTGCGGTTGCAGGTAAACCTGCTGTGCGATGTAAGGATCCGGGTATTGGCGGAAATAGTGTTTGAGCAGTGTCAGCGGCACCACCAGCGGCACGATGCCCAGGCGATACTGGCTGATCACATGCTGCACTTCGTGCTTGTCTTCGCGGCTGATGGCCTGTTTCAGGTAGCCACTGAGGTGCTGCAGGACATTGGTATGGGTACCGCGGGTGGCGCACTTTTTCAGGGCCGCCATCAGTTCACTGAAATAACGCATGCCCAGTTCGTTCGGATCGGTATGGCCCATGTTGCCCAGCAGGTTGCCGAGCACTTTGTATTGCTGCGGGTTGTGCGCCATCAGCAGGTATTTGTAGCGCGAGTGAAAGTCCGTGAGACCACGCCGGGTCAGGCCTTCCTGGCACAGCTGCTGCCAGGCGCTGTAGGCGAATACGCGAGTGAGGAAGTTTTCCCGTAGCACCGGATCGTTGAGCCGGCCGTCTTCCTCTACCGGCAAGTCTGTGTGCAGCAGGCAGAAAGCCCGGGCGTAGATCCCGCGACTGCCACCGTCTGCCCGTGCGCCGTTGGCGTGGTAGACCTTGACCCGCTCCAGGCCACAGGACGGGGAATTCTGCATGAAGATATAGCCGCAAATATCCCCCAACTGTACCGCCATGTCGCGGCCGTAGGTGGCCAGCCGCTGTGTCACGTTAAGGCTGTGATCGAGGGTTCCCACGGCTTCGGGGTAATCGGCACCGCTCACCAACCGAATCGGTTGACGTGGCACGCCGAGGCCGATGGCGACTTCCGGGCAGACCGGGATGAAATCGAAGTAATCAGTGAGGGTGCGGCTGCACAGCCGCGACTCCTTGTGCCCGCCGTTGTAGCGCACGTCGAGCCCCATCAGGCAGGCGCTGATGGCTATTTTCGGTTTGGCGGGGGAGTGGGGCATCGGAGCACCTCGAATCTGAACCTGTACAAACACACGGGTCTGTACAAGATAACTTCATCATAGATTCGAAGTTATACAAGTCAAATTTTATGTATAGATTTTTGACCGGCTGCTGTCCATGGCGACAGCAGCGACTTACTCGGGTCGATGCCCTTTACTGCAGATGTTCATGCAAGCGGCGGGCGGCTTCCTGACCGCTGAGCCAGGCCCCTTCAACGCGCCCGGACAGGCACCAGTCGCCACAGGCGTACAGCCCCAGGTCGGCATCGGCCAGGGTGCCCCATTCGTGACTGCTGGCGGGGCGGGCGTAGAGCCAGCGGTGGGCGAGGCTGAAGCTCGGCGCGGGCATGGAGTCGTGCAACAGTTCGGCGAATGCGCCATGCAGTTGTTCGATCACGGCCTCCTTGGACAGGTCGATGTGCTGGCGACTCCAGGCGCTGGTGGCGTGTAGCACCCAGGTGTCGAGGGTGTTGTCGCGCCCGGGTTTGCTGCGGTTGCGGGCCAGCCAGTCGAGTGGGCTGTCCTGTACGAAGCAGCCTTCCATGGGGGTTTCCAGTGGCGTTTCAAAGGCCAGGGCAATGGCCCAGGTCGGGTCCATTTTCACTCCGGCGGCGGCGCCCGCGAGCTTCGGCGCCGATGCCAGCAACGCCGTGGCTTGTGGCGCTGGCGTGGCAATGACCACGTGGCTGAACGGTCCGTGGGTGAAGCCCTCGGCGTCCTGCAGATGCCAGTGTTCTTCACCGCGATAGACCTCGGTGATCCGGCAGGCGAAATGCACTTCAAGGTCACCGAGCAGGGCGCGGGTGATGGCGCTCATGCGGGGCGTACCGACCCAGCGGGTCTGCTCGTCCGGCGACAGGTTGAGCTGGCCGCCATGGTAGGTGTACAGCTGCGGTGTCCATTCGGCGACCCAGCCGTTGGCTTGCCAGCGCTGGACTTCCGTGACAAAGCGGCGGTCGCGGGCGGTGAAATATTGCGCACCCATGTCCAGGGCCCCCGCATCGCTGCGCTTGCTCGACATGCGTCCGCCGCTGCCGCGGCTTTTATCGAACAGGTGAACCACATGCCCGAGGTCGGTCAGGGCCTGGGCGGCGGAGAGTCCGGCAATGCCGGTGCCAATGATTGCGATAGGTACAGTCATAGGGGCCTCGTTTACCTTTCTGTACAGACTACGCCGGGGTTCAAACCTGTACAATATTGTTTTTTGGTATAACTTTTAGCGTTCTTGTTCTCATAGCTTGGCCTATTGTTAAACATAGAGCCTGCTCGATACCAAAGATCCCTGCTTATAAAAATAGACTAATGGACAGGGTAAAACGCCACGCGAGGAAGAAGTCATGCACATATTGCTGACCGGCGGTACTGGTTTGATAGGACGTCAGCTTTGCCGGCATTGGTTGGGGCAGGGCCATCGCCTGACAGTCTGGAGTCGCAAGCCGGAAAAAGTCGCGAAAATATGTGGTGTCCAAGTGCGTGGAATTGCTCGTCTGGAGGATCTGGGGCAGGAGCCGGTGGATGCGATAGTCAATCTTGCCGGAGCGCCGATTGCCGATCGGCCCTGGACACACAAACGTAAAGCCTTGTTGTGGAGCAGCCGGATCACACTGACCGAAACCTTGCTGGCGTGGCTTGAAAGTCGCGAGCAGAGACCACGGGTCCTGATTTCCGGCTCTGCTGTCGGCTGGTATGGCGATGGAGGCGAGCGTGAACTGACCGAGGACTCGGCGCCGGTCAGCGAAGACTTCGCCAGCCAGTTATGCATCGCCTGGGAGGAGACGGCGCAGCGGGCTGAAACCCTGGGCATTCGCGTCATGTTCATCCGTACCGGGTTGGTGCTGTCGGCGCAGGGCGGCTTTTTGTCGCGTCTGCTGCTGCCGTTCAAGCTGGGCCTGGGAGGCCCGATCGGCAACGGCCGGCAGTGGATGCCGTGGATTCATATCGACGATCAAATCGCCCTGATTGATTTTCTTCTGCACCGCAACGAGGCCAGCGGTCCCTATAATGCGTGCGCGCCCAAACCGGTGCGCAACCGCGAGTTTGCCAAGGCGTTGGGCAGCGTGCTGCATCGCCCGACGTTCATGCCGATGCCGGCCTTCGCATTGAAGGTGGGGTTGGGCGAGCTGTCGCTGTTGTTGCTGGGTGGTCAACGGGCCACGCCGGTTCGCCTGTTGAAGGCGGGTTTCACCTTTCAGTTCACGGATTTGCGCGCGGCTCTGGACGATCTGTCCGGTCGCCTTTGAATAGGACGTTGCATGACCGATCACGCGTTGCTTCTGGTCAACCTGGGTTCACCTGCCTCCACCTCGGTGGCGGATGTACGCAGCTACCTCAATCAATTTCTGATGGACCCGTACGTAATCGACCTGCCATGGCCGGTTCGACGCTTGCTGGTGTCGCTGATCCTGATCAAGCGCCCCGAGCAGTCGGCCCACGCCTATGCCTCGATCTGGTGGGACGAGGGCTCGCCGCTGGTGGTGCTCAGCCGTCGCCTGCAACAAGCCATGACCGGCCAGTGGCAGCACGGCCCGGTCGAACTGGCGATGCGCTACGGCGAGCCGTCGATCGAGTCGACGCTGGTGCGCATGGTCGCGGCGGGGCACAAGCGAATCACGCTGGCGCCGCTGTATCCACAGTTCGCCGACAGCACCACCACCACGGTCATTGCGGAGGCCAGGCGTGTTGTGCGCGAGAAGAACCTCGACGTGCAACTGTCGGTGCTCCAGCCTTTCTACGATCAACCGGAATACCTCGATGCGCTGGTGGCCACGACCCGGCCGCATTTGCAGCAGGACTTCGATCACTTGTTGATGAGTTTTCATGGCTTGCCGGAACGGCATCTGAAGAAGCTCAACCCAGGGCACAGCTTCGAGGGTGGCGGTGATTGCTGTGCCGGGGCGCCACCTGAGGTGGTCGCCACCTGTTATCGCGGCCAGTGCCTGCGTACGGCGGCAGAGTTTGCCAGGCGCATGGGGTTGCCGGAGGGCAAGTGGTCGGTGTCATTCCAGTCGCGTCTGGGGCGCGCCAAATGGATCGAACCCTACACCGAAGCACGCCTCGATGAACTGGCCAAGAGCGGCGTGAAAAAGGTTCTGGTGATGTGTCCGGCGTTCGTTGCCGATTGCATCGAGACCCTGGAAGAGATCGGTGATCGCGGCAAGGAGCAGTTCCGCGCAGCAGGAGGAGAGGAGTTGGTGCTGGTGCCGTGCCTCAACGATGACCCGCATTGGGCGAAGGCGTTGAGTACGCTGTGCGAAAGGGCGCCGTTGGTGCTTTAAAAGTATCGCGAGCAGGCTCGCTCCCACAGGGAAATGCATTTCAAACTGTGGGAGCGAGCCTGCTCGCGAAAGCTATTTCATAAACAGCAAAGTTCTTGAAGCATTACAGCAGCGGCTCATCCGCCTTCTTGTGCTTCCAGCTGTCATTGCCCGGCAGGATCAGATTCAAGCCGATTGCTACCACCGCGCACAGCGCGATGCCCTTGAGGCCGAAATCGTCCGGCCCGGTGCCGGTGCCGATCAGCACGCCACCGATCCCGAATACCAGGGTCACCGAAACAATCACCAGATTGCGCGCCTCGCCCAGATCGATCTTGTGGCGAATCAGCGTGTTCATCCCCACTGCGGCAATCGAGCCGAACAACAAGCAGAGAATCCCGCCCATCACCGGCACCGGAATGCTTTGCAGCAGTGCGCCGAACTTGCCGATAAACGCCAGGCTGATAGCGAAGATCGCCGCCCAGGTCATGATTTTCGGGTTGTAGTTCTTGGTCAGCATGACTGCGCCCGTCACTTCGGCGTAGGTGGTGTTGGGCGGGCCGCCGAACAGACCGGCCGCCGTGGTGGCAATGCCGTCGCCGAGCAGAGTGCGATGCAGGCCGGGTTTCTTCAGGTAATCGCGACCGGTCACGCTACCCACGGCAATCACGCCACCGATGTGCTCGATGGCCGGGGCCAGCGCCACCGGAACAATGAACAGGATCGCCTGCCAGTTGAATTCCGGCGCGGTGAAGTTCGGGATGGCGAACCACGGTGCCGCAGCAATCTTCGCAACATCGACCACGCCGAAGTAGAACGACATGCCGAAGCCGACCAGCACGCCGGAGATGATCGGCACCAGGCGGAAGATGCCCTTGCCGAAAACCGCGACGATCAGCGTGGTCAGCAGCGCTGGCATCGAGATCAGCATCGCCGTCTGGTAATGAATCAGCTCACTGCCGTCGCCAGCCTTGCCCATGGCCATGTTGGCGGCAATCGGCGCCATGGCCAGGCCAATCGAAATGATCACCGGACCGATCACCACCGGTGGCAGCAGGCGGTCGATGAAACCGGTGCCCTTGATCTTCACCGCGAGGCCGAGAAAGGTGTAGACGAAACCTGCCGCCATCACGCCGCCCATGGTCGCGGCCAGGCCGAACTGGCCCTTGGCGAGAATGATCGGGGTAATGAAGGCAAAGCTCGATGCCAGGAACACCGGCACCTGACGCCCGGTGACGATCTGGAACAGGATCGTCCCCAGGCCGGCCGTGAACAGCGCCACGTTCGGGTCGAGACCGGTAATCAGCGGCATCAACACCAGGGCGCCAAAGGCCACGAACAGCATCTGTGCACCCGACAGCACCGTGCGCCAGAGCGGATCGTTGAACTCTTGCTGCATGCTCACGCGTCCTTCTGCTTGGTGCCGAAGATCTTGTCACCGGCGTCGCCAAGCCCCGGGATGATGTAGCCGTGCTCGTTCAACTTCTGATCAATGGACGCGGTGTAGATGATCACGTCCGGGTGTGCCTTCTCGACTACAGCGATGCCTTCCGGCGCGGCGACCAGCACCATGGCGCGGATGTCCTTGCAGCCTGCCTTTTTCAGCAAGTCGATGGTGGCAACCATCGATCCGCCGGTGGCGAGCATCGGGTCGATGATCATGGCCAGCCGCTCGTCGATTTCCGGCACCAGTTTCTCTAGATAGGTGTGGGCTTCGAGGGTTTCCTCATTGCGGGCAACGCCCACGGCGCTGACCTTGGCGCCCGGGATCAGGCTGAGCACGCCTTCGAGCATGCCGATGCCAGCGCGCAGGATAGGGACTACAGTGATTTTCTTGCCGGCGATCTTCTCGACCGACACGGTGCCGCACCAGCCTTCTATATCGTAGGTTTCCAGCGGCAGGTCCTTGGTGGCTTCATAGGTCAACAGGGCACCGACTTCCTGAGCGAGCTCGCGAAAATTCTTGGTGCTGATGTCTGCACGGCGCATAAGGCCAAGTTTATGACGGATCAGCGGGTGGCGGATCTCTTGGATGGGCATGGGGAAAGGCTCCGGCGGCGGGCAAAAAAACCGGCCTAGATTAATCTATCCGAGGGTGTTGTCCTATAGACATACAGTACGTTAGTCCACAAACGCTTGATCTGGCCGTGCGGGATGCGTACCTTTGCCCGCTTTTCCTGACTTCCAACCCCCCCTGGAGAGCGCCATGTCCGCTGATCTCGAGCATATCCGTCAAATCATGCGAGAGGCTGACTGCCTGTACACCGAAGCTGAAGTCGAGGCGGCCATCGCCCGCGTCGGTGCACAAATCAACGAACAAATGGCCGACAGCAACCCGGTGGTGTTCTGTGTGATGAACGGCGGGCTGATTTTCTCCGGCAAGCTGCTGACCTATCTGCAGTTCCCGCTGGAAGCGTCCTACCTGCACGCCACCCGCTATCGCAACGAAACCAGCGGCGGCGACCTGTTCTGGAAAGCCAAGCCGGAAGTGTCCTTCATCGACCGTGATGTGCTGATCATCGACGACATCCTCGACGAAGGTCACACCCTGGGCGCAATCATCGACTTCTGCAAACACGCTGGCGCACGTAAAGTGCACACCGCCGTGCTGATCGACAAAGACCACGACCGCAAGGCTCGTCCGGACCTCAAGGCCGATTTCGTCGGTCTGCCGTGTATCGACCGTTACATCTTCGGTTACGGCATGGACTACAAAGGCTACTGGCGTAACGCCAACGGGATTTTCGCCGTTAAAGGAATGTAAGACATGGATACGCCGCGCTTTCTGGATCAGACCTTGTTTACCGAGCTGGCCGGGAAAGCCGCGGCCAATCCTCGTGGGCGCCAGCATCACAACTTCCATCAGATGGAAGACGCTTGCCATCGCATGGCGGTGGGTTTGCAGCCGTCCACCTATGTCCCGCCGCATCGGCATTTGGGCGACAACAAGGCTGAAACCCTGTTGGTGCTCAAGGGCCGGCTGGGCGTATTGATCTTTGACGAGGCCGGTGCGGTGCTGAGCAAGACCGTGCTTGAGGTCGGTGGCGACTGTGTTGGCGTGGACCTGCCAGCCGGTGTGTTCCACGGTCTGGTGGTGCTGGAACCCGACAGTATGATGTTCGAATGCAAGGCCGGCCCTTACCGGCCGGTCGGCGAGGGTGAGCAGGCACACTGGGCACCACGTGAAGGCGAGCCCGGTGTTGCCGGGTATCAGGCCTGGATGCGCGCGCAGTTCGATTGATTGATTTTTCACCCTGTAGGAGCGAGCAGGCTCGCGATGGTCGTCAACGATAACGCTGGGAGCCTGATACCCCGCGGCGTTCCTGCGTCCATCGCGAGCCTGCTCGCTCCTACAGGGACGCGTTCATCCTTGGAGCCAGCCATGAGCCTTTTGATCCGCAGTTGCGCCGCTTTGTTGCTGACCCTCAGCCTGCCTCTGGCCGCAGCGCCTGCGCCTATGCATGCACAGTTCCTGCCGCCCGATGACTTGACCCTGCGTGACAGCGAACCCGAGCAGCAACAACTGCTGCAGGTTACCGAATACTCGGTGGTGGTCGGCAGCCAGCGTCAGTCCAGTCAGCAGCCGATTCCGGTCACTTCGCCGCTGCTGGTTCGACTCAAGGGCAAATCCCTGAACAAAGGCGCCACCATCAGTCAGGTGCTGGTCAACTTCGACGGCGAAAGCAAAAGCCTGAAGAAACCGGTCTATGACGCGCCAAGCAAGACCCTGACGCTCTATTACCCGCTGGCGCAATACCGGGTGGTAATCGACTTGTTGCGCAACGACACGGTGTATTGCCAGTTTCTCAGCTATGCCAATGGGCATGTCTGGGCCGATCTGCACACCGGCAGCACTCGTGCGCGTTGAGCCCTGTGCCTGCGCAGGGGTAAACTGCCCGCCCCGTGAAATGTCTGCGAGCTGGAGTCGGCAATGCGTAAAGATAAAAAACAAGTGATTGGTGACGAGATCGGCGATGAGCAGATCAAGTTGTTCCTCGATTTCGAACCGGTCGACGCGACTTCTCCGTCCCTGCACAAGCTGGTCAAGGCCTACCGTGGCCTGCGCATCGATGATTTCGAGCGTTTCCTGACGTTTTTCGTCGAGGCGGGTTACGACGTGAACGGCAAGGACGAGCACGGCAATGACTTCGTTGCCCTGATCAAGGATCAGCGCAACGCGGCGGATTACATCGAATTGATCGAAAAAGCTCGCGGCTGAATAAATGCAGCCATAAAAAAACGCCCTGTTCTCAGTGAGAGCGGGGCGTTTTTCATGGTGCCGAATCAAGCGTAGCTTTCGGTCTCGCTGCTGGCTTCAACCAGTTCCAGGGCGACGTTGTTCTGCGCGTTGATCTTGCGATACAGCGCAGCGTCGGTTTCCAGAACCTTTTCCCGGGCCGGGAAAATTTCGGCCAGTTTGGTGGCCCATTCGCCCTTGGCTTTGCTCGGGAAGCATTTTTCGATCAGCTCGAGCATGATCGAAACGGTGACCGAAGCACCTGGCGAAGCGCCGAGCAGTGCCGCCAGGGAACCGTCCTTGGCTGCGACCAGTTCGGTGCCGAATTGCAGGATGCCGCCTTTTTTCGGGTCTTTCTTGATGATCTGCACCCGCTGGCCGGCCACTTCCAGGCGCCAGTCCTCGGGTTTCGCCTGCGGGTAGAAGCGACGCAGGGAATCCAGGCGCTGCTCCATCGACTGCATCACTTCGCTGACCAGATACTTGGTCAGGTCCATGTTGTTTTTCGCCACGGCGAGCATCGGGCCGATGTTGCCGGCACGAACCGACATCGGCAGGTCCATGAAGGAGCCGTGCTTGAGGAACTTGGTGGTGAAACCGGCATACGGTCCGAACAGCAGGGACTTCTTGCCATCGACCACGCGGGTGTCCAGGTGCGGCACGGACATCGGTGGCGAACCCACCGCCGCCTGGCTGTAGACCTTGGCCTGGTGGTGCTTGACCACTTCCGGGTTGTCGCAGCGCAGCCACTGGCCGCTGATCGGGAAGCCGCCGAAGCCTTTGCTTTCTTCGATGCCCGAGGCTTGCAGCAGCGGCAGTGCCGCGCCGCCAGCGCCCAGGAAGACGAATTTGGCGTCGACTTCACGGGTGTTGCCGCTGTTGACGTCCTTGATGCTGACAGTCCAGCCGCCGTTGCTGCGCTTGAGACCGGTCACGCGCTTGCAGTACTTGACCTGGGCATCGGGTGCGCTGGTCAGGTGCTTGAGCAACTGGTTGGTCAGGGCGCCGAAGTTGACGTCGGTGCCGTTGATCACGCGGGTGGCGGCCAGGGTTTCGCCAGCGTCGCGGCCAGGCATCATCAATGGCATCCACTCTGCCATCTTTGCCTTGTCTTCGGTGTACTCCATGTCGGCGAAGGCGTGGTGCTTGCTCAGCACCTTGAAGCGTTCCTTGAGGAAGGACACGCCGCTGTCGCCCTGCACGAAACTCAGGTGTGGCACCGGGCTGATAAACGATTTGCACGAGCCGAACGTGCCTTTTCGGGTCAGGTACGACCAGAACTGCTTCGACACCTCGAACTGGGTGTTGATGTGCACGGCTTTCTTGATGTCGACGGCGCCATCGGCTGCCTGCGGCGTGTAGTTGAGCTCACACAGCCCGGCGTGACCGGTACCGGCGTTGTTCCACGGGTTGGAACTCTCCGCGGCACCGGAATCCATCAGCTCGACGACTTCCAGCTTGATCGCGGGGTCGAGCTCTTTGAGCAGTACCGCCAGGGTGGCACTCATGATGCCGGCCCCAACCAGTACTACGTCGACTGCTTCGTTATGCGCCATTTAACGCGTCTCCAAAATCTGCAGCACCAAATTGACGGCATGGCTGCCAGGAGTGACGGGGCGTGTCTGTGTTGCCCCAGGTACCCATGGCAGGATCGCCATGTCCGAATCTTCGCAATTTTTTGCAACTTCGACGGACGCTACCTGCCGGGTCTAAAGAGTCCCATGAACTCATTTCAACGAGCGGCTGGCAATTCGACTTATGGTCGATACATCCGTTTGTGCAACCAAATCCGTAGCGGACAGGCTTCAGGCTCCGGTATTCGAGGAGTACTCGGTCCTGTGTCGTCGGGCTGTTGTAGACGCTAATGGTGCATGTTCAGACGCAAAACTATTCATTTGCTCGCCACACTCTTGTGAAGTTGTGAAAACCCGTTTTTTTCACGCTCTTTTGAAGACGTGAACCTCAAAAAGGGCTGTCCCAGCCTGGCACCGTGCCCGGATGGTTGGCCGCCAGGCAATACGTGGCGGGCAAATCGGGCAAACAGCTCAGTGACCGAGCGTAATGACAGCTCTGCAGATTCGCGAAAAGTGGAGGTTTTGCTCGACAAAACAGCAAGCGCGCCAGCTTCACTCGATCTGTGTGGGCGGCTCTCTGTGGGCGGTGCGGGGTGTCAATACAAGCGCATTGACGATGCTGCGAGGCCCGATCAGGAGACGTCCTTATAATCGGGGGGAGATTGTATCTAAGAAACGCAGGGAATTGGTCGTGTTTAATGACTTTTATTAGGTGTTTGGTCAGGTCGACATCAGTTGCCGGGTTCGCGAGCCTGGCTGGTGCTGTGGCGAAAGGACGCGGGTGCTGGCAGGCAGCGGCTGATTCAGCCAGTTCAGGCGGATTTCATCGATTTCAACCCAGCCATCGCCCATGGGCTGGAGGCTGCACTGCCTGAAGGCCTGGCAGTGGCCATTGTGGTCGAGCAGGGCAAAGCAGCGATGCAGCGGGCGCGGCGCGAACAGGGAAATCAGATGGCGCATGGTGGAGTACCTTGTTGTTTTTCTGTAGAAAACGATAATCGCAAGCCATTACATGCAAGTGTATGAGTGGTGACATCTGTGTGACAAGGTCTGCTTTTCAAGGGGGGGGCAGAGATTTCAGTAAACACTGTGAGGCGCTGGTTACCCGCAGTGGCGCACCGCTATACTGCAAGCCTGTTTGTGCCTGATTCTGGAGAGAAAAGCATGTTGCAACGCCTGTTGTTCGGTTTGATCACTGTGACCAGTTTGACCCTGGTTGGCTGCGCCCACAGCCCGCAACAACTGAGCCCGGAACCCAAGCTGACCGCGCAGTTGGCCCCGGTCGGCCATGGCCAGCCCGTTGTGGTGCGTGTAGTGGATGGTCGTCCGTCGCCGACACTGGGCACCCGTGGCGGCCTGTATCCGGAGACCAGCGCGATCACCGTGCAGGGCGCGCAGATCCTGCCGAAGCTGCAGGCCCAGGCTGAAGCCGCCGTGCGTCTGTTGGGCTTTACCCCGACGAACAACGCCATGAATGCACCGCAACTGACCGTGACCCTGGCAGAGTTGAAGTACCAGTCGCCCAAGGAAGGCATGTACGTGACCGAAGCCACCATCGGCGCGACGTTCCGCTCTGATGTACAGAACGCCAACCGTCGCTACAGCGGCCGTTATGGTTCGTCCCTGGACCAGCGCTTCGGCATGGCGCCGAACCAGGAAACCAACACCAAGCTGGTCAGCGATGTGTTGAGCGATGCGTTGACCCGCCTGTTCAAGGACCCGACCGTGGGTCAGATTCTCGGCGAGTAATGCGAGCCACTGTAGGAGCGAGCTCGCTCGCGATGGACATAAGGGCGCCGCGGAGCATCAGAATTCCCGCGTAATCGTTAACGTCTATCGCGAGCAAGCTCGCTCCTACAGGGGGCAAGGGAATCACGCCGCCTGCGAGTAGAAATCCAGCACGCTCACACCGGTCAGCAAATCCGTTTCCGGCAAATCCGCATGTTGATGTCCACCCAAGGCGCAATACACCAGCCAATGGCGGTCTTGAACGTTGAAGGCGAGGCTGCCGACGAGGGCTTGTTGTTCTTCGCTGGGGGTGATGAGGTAAAGACGATCCTGGTTTTCGGCGTGGAGCATGACGTAGTCCGTGTCGGTTTCGAGGCGCGCATGGTCGCCGATACAGATGACGAAGCCGTGACGCAGGACAGCCATTGATCACTTGCTTCGTTATTTGTCGGAAACCGAGGGCAGGTGCGCAGGCTTTCGGTAGAATCCGCGCCGCGGTCGCCGGTCCGGCGCGTGCCACCTGTTTTGCTTGAGGTTTGTGATGTCGCTGCACTTGATGACGCTGTTTACCGCCCATCCCGCCAAATTGATCAATCTGCTGGCCTTGCTCTTTGCCTTTCCGGGCGGCTGGTTGCTGCACGCCACCCGTCGTCGTGAAATGCGCGCGATGGCCAGCTTGCAGGCACAGCGCCAGAGCAGCCCCCGCGTGGAGCCCACGCTGGATTGGGCGACCTTGCGCATGAACCGGTTTTTCTACATTTTCGGTTTTGCCTGCATGGGGATGGCATTGCTGGTGTCGTGGATCAGTACTCAGGTTTGAATCTGAAGTAAACCCTGTGGCGAGGGGGCAAGCCCCCTCGCCACAAGTCGGCGCCGTTTTTGCATCTGGCCGAAACCGCTTACAGCGGCAACCCTGCCTTCACCCGGTACTGGTTGCGCACCGGTGTCGCATATTGCAGCACCAGGAATGGACGATGCTCTTCAGGGCAGGCGTCCAGGCGGCGTTGCCATTCTTCCTGGGCCTTGGCCAGTTCCTCGGCCGGGAACACTTGCGCAGCTTTTGGTACCGGCAGTTGCGGGTCCGCGTCTTTCCATTGTGCATAAGCCAGGTAGTGCACCGGGAACAGGCGATAGCCACTGAGGATTTGCTTGTCCATCTCGACCGCCAATTGTTTGGTGTCTTCGAACAGGTCGGTGATCGGTGCGGCAAAGTTCACATGCACCCGGCCCTTGTAGCCGGTGATGCCCTTGGCGATGCTCACGTCATCCTCGCCCGGCACCTTGGTGTAGCTGCCGGTGGTGGCGCGGATGTAAAGCTCGCGGGCCTTGGCCTGATCGCACGGGTCGTATTCGTAGCTGATCGACACCGGGGTCAGGTTCAGCGATTGAATGACTTCACCGAACGGCTCGTCCTTGCGACTCATGTGGAACATCTTGAGGATCGCCGATTCGGTACGGTCGTCACCGTCCTTGGCGCGTCCCTCGGCCTGGGCGATCCAGATCGAGGCGCAATCGTTGCGGATCGAATGGTTGATGTACGCCGACAGCAATTGATAGGCCGCCATTTTCTCCCGGCGTCCGCTGATCGAGCGGTGCACGATGAAGCTCTTGTTCAGGCGCATCAGGTCGCTGACGAAAGGCTTTTGCAGCAGGTTGTCGCCAATGGCGATGCGCGGGGTCGGCAGACCGGCGTGGTATACGGCATAGTTGACGAAGGCCGGGTCCATCACGATATCGCGGTGGTTGGCGATAAACAGGTAGGCGCTGCCGGACTTGAATTGCTCCACCCCGGTATAGGTGACACCGTCGGTGGCGCGCTCGATGGTGTGGTCGACGTAATGCTCGACTTTGTCCTGTAGCGTGGCCACGGAAGTAATGCCGGCAAACTCACGGCGCAGGCGATGAGCTATAAGAGGTTTGAGCGCCCAGCCTAAAGCGCCGGCGAAACGCGGGAAGCGGAAGTGGGTGAGGATATCTAGAAACGCCTTGTCGCCAAGCAGCCGTGCCAGCACTGCCGGGACTTCACTGTCGTCGTAAGGACGGATGGCATCGAATTCGCCCATCATGCTCTCTTGTTAGAAACGGCTAGGGTAAGTAAAGGTTTTCATCGAAAACCGGCGGGGCACGGTCTGAAAAAGTAGCCAGACAAAAATAGCCCTGCAAATAGACCGGCGATTATACGCACAAGTCACTTGGGAGACCGCGATGCTGGAAAGCGCAGTATATGAATGTCCGTATTGTGGTGAGGAGGTCGAGACCTCCGTGGATCTGTCGGGGGGCGATCAGACCTACATTGAAGACTGTCAGGTGTGTTGCCGGCCGATCACCTTTGTACTGCAGGTCGATGGCCAGGACTGGTTTCTGGAAGTCTTCAGCGAAAACGAGTGAGGTGCGCCCATGCAGCGAATCTACGAACCGGAAAACCTGATGGAAGGCGAACTGCTGCAAGGCATGCTCGCCAGCGAGGGCATCGAGGCGCATCTGGTTGGGCGAGATTTGCTCGGCGGCAGTGGTGAATTGCCGATCTATGGCCTGCTCGGGCTGTCGGTCGAGAACGACCAGGCCGAATACGCCCGCGAGCTGATCACCGCGTACAATGCCGCGCTGCCGCTGTCCGGCGATGAACCGGACAGCTTTCCCGGCACGCTGGTCTGTTAGGCTGGCGTTCGTTTGATCAAGAGCCGTGTTGCCCCATGTGTGGACGTTATGCCCTGTTTCGCTGGAATCCCGCCTTTGCGGCACTGCCCGGTTTTCCCGCCGACCAGCAGGCGCAGTGGAACATTTCCCCCAATGATTCGGTGTTGATGCTGCGGGCCGCGCCTGACGGCCAGCGCACACTTGCCCGCGCCCGCTGGGGTCTGACGCCGCCGTGGCTGACCGATCTGTCCCGAACGCCGGCCCACGCCCGTGCCGAAACCGTTGCTGAACAGCCGATGTTTCGCGAAGCCCTGCGCTTGCGCCGCTGCCTGTTGCCGGCCAATGGTTTCTACGAATGGCGCGGCACCACCCGCAAGCGGCCGTACTGGCTGACGCCGGGGGAGGGCTCGTCGCTGTTTTTCGCAGCAATCTGGGAGGCGTATCCGGTTCAGGAGCAGGTGTGGCTGAGTACGGCGGTGATCACGCAACCGGCGGCGAGCCAGCGGCGACCATTGATTCTTGATGAGGCGGGGCAGGCGGCATGGCTGGATCCGGATACACCGCTGCACGCCTTGCAAGCCTTGCTGGCCAGTGAACCCGCCGCGTTGCGCGAACGGGTGCTGGCGAACATGGTGAATGATCCGAAGCTCAATGGGCCGGAGTGTCTTACTCCGGGTTGAGTTATCTGGTGTCTGTGCTGGCCCCTTCGCGAGCAAGCCCGCTCCCACACTGGAACTCTGTTGTACGCATATCCTGTGTTCACAGAAGATCAAATGTGGGAGCGGGCTTGCTCGCGAAGGGGCCTTCGGATCAGACCCTGAACTGATTGATCAACCGCCGCTGCTGCTCGGCCAGTTTGGTCAAATCCGCACTGGCGGCACTCGACTCATCCGCGCCGCCCGCCACTTCATTGGCCACTTGCCCGATGTTGATCACGTTGCGGTTGATGTCGTCCGCTACCGCACTTTGCTCTTCGGCCGCGCTGGCAATCTGGGTGTTCATGTCGTTGATCACCGACACCGCCTGAGTAATGGTTTCCAGTGCTTCGGCGGCCTTGGCAGCGTGCTGCACGCTTTCGTCCGTGCGGTTCTGGCTGTCTTCCATGACTCGCACCACATCCCGCGTGCCCTGCTGGAGTTGCTGGATCATGGTCTGGATTTCTTCGGTGGCCTTTTGTGTCTTCTGCGCCAGGTTGCGCACCTCGTCGGCCACCACGGCGAAACCTCGGCCCTGTTCTCCGGCGCGGGCGGCTTCGATGGCGGCGTTCAAGGCCAGCAGGTTGGTCTGCTCGGCGATCCCGCGAATGGCGGTGAGGATGGCGTTGATGTTTTCGCTGTCCTTGGCCAGGGTTTGCACCACGCCGACGGCCCGGCCGATCTCCACGGCGAGGGCGCCAATCGAGTCCGACGTGTCGCGCACGATCTGCATGCCCTGGCTGGCGGCCTGATCGGCATGGCTGGCGGCCTGTGCGGCCTGGGTCGCATTGCGCGCCACGTCCTGGGCGGTGGCGGTCATTTCCTGCACGGCGGTGGCGACCTGATCGATCTCGGCCATTTGTTTGTGTACACCGGTGTTGGTGCGGATGGCGATGTCGGCGGTGTGTTCCGACGAATCGCTGACACTCTGCACCGAAGTCACCACCTGGGTGATCATCGCCTGCAACTTGGCCAGGAACGTGTTGAAGCCTTTGGCGATCGAACCCAGTTCATCGGCGCGGTCGCTGGTCAGGCGCCGGGTCAGGTCGCCTTCGCCCTGGGCGATATCGTCGAGCATGGCCACCATCTGCTTGAGTGGACGGGCGATGCCGTGGCCTACCAGCCAGATCACCAGCAAGCCGATACCGGCAATCACCAGGCCGACCATCGCCATGCCGAAGGTGTCGGATTTGCGCTGTGCGTTCAGGTCGGCCTGGAGTTTTTGCAGGTCGGCCATCACGGCGTCCAGCGGCAGTTGCAGCATCAAGGTCCAGCGGGCGTCGGTCTGGCCGATGCCGAAAGGCAGGTACAGCTCGATCCGGCCCTGGGCCTTGTCGACGCTGTAGGTGACTTCGCCGCGCTTGAGGCTGGCCATGTTGGCGATCTGCTTGCTGTCGAGGATGTCGCTGACTTTTTCACCGAATTTGCTCGGATCCTTGGTGTACGCAACGATCCGGCCATTGCCGCCAACCAGGGCCATTTCACCTGCGCCGCCGTAGAGCTTCTGGTTGGCGCCCAGGAGCATTTCCTGGATGAAGTTCACCGACAGGTCAGCGCCGACGATGCCCTGGAAGGCACCGTTGAGCATGATCGGTTCAATAAAGGAGGCGAGCATGACGATTTTGTCGCCCACCTTGTAGGGCGCCGGATCGATCACGCAGGATTTTCTGGTTTCTTTCGAGCACAGGTAGTACTCGCTGGCGCGCACGCCTGTGGACAGGGTTTTCTGGTCGTCGACGTCCACCAGTTTGTCCAGGCCCAGGGTGCCGTCGTCGTTGCGGAACCACCAGGGCAGGAAGCGCCCGTTGCTGGCGTCGATGCCGACCACCGGGGTGCCGACGTAGGCTGCATCGTTGTGATCCAGTGCGTCTTTTTCCCAGCCGATGTAGGTGCCGAGGATTTTCGGGTTCTTGACCACGTTTTCCTTGATCAGGCCGATCAGTTGCTCGCGGCTGAGGCTCAGGGCGGGTTTGCCATCGGCACCCGGTGTGCCGATCAGGGCGTTGACCCGCACCAGTGCGCCGGCAATCAGCAGCGGCGCTTCGAGTTCGCGCTGGATCTGGCTGACCTGGGTTTGTGCCAGGGACGTCAGGCGTTGTTCGATGACTTGCTCGAATTGGGCCTGGGTCCGCTCCTGGACCATGTCTTGCGTGCGTGCCCCGGAAAACAGCGCGTACACCACCAGCGCTGCCACGACACTAAGGACGATGGCGCCGGCAAGGGCCGCCACGGAAAACTGGATCGACTTGAATTTCATGGGGGGGCTCCACACGCGAAAGGACGTCTGCGGAGGTGTATCGGCAGGGTGTCGGGCGAGCATGAGTGCGGGCTTTTGAAATGGCTGCTTTTGCGTGGCGGATGTCGCAATTGAATCCGTGCGCGGCGTGATGGGCTGCGGCTCGCCGCGGAATGTGAATTTTTTCCTGCACGGATGAGAGCTTTGTCCGAATTGTGCGTCTTATGTCCGTTGTATCTGGCGTCGATACAATTCCACGCCTAGGATACGTGCATGTTTTCAGGGAGTTTTTCGATGAACAAGATATTGACTTTGTGTGCGCTGAGCGCAGGCCTGCTGCTCGCCGGTTGCCAGTCGGTCAATACCACCAGTGGCGGCGCTGTCGGCGTCGAGCGCAAGCAGTACATGTTCAGCATGTTGTCCTCGCAAGAGGTTGACCAGATGTATGCCCAGTCCTACCAGAAGACAGTGGGCGAAGCGTCCAGCAAAGGTGTGCTGGACAAGACCAGCAATGAAGCCCGGCGGGTTCAGGCGATTGCCGACCGGCTGATTGCCCAGACGCCGAACTTCCGTCCGGACGCGGCCCAGTGGAAGTGGGAAGTCAACCTGATCAAGAGCGATGAACTCAACGCCAACTGCGGGCCCGGCGGCAAGATCATTTTCTACACCGGGTTGATCGACAAACTGCAGCTGACCGACGATGAAATTGCCGCGGTCATGGGCCATGAAATCGCCCACGCCCTGCGTGAGCACGGTCGTGAGGCCATGTCCAAGGCATATGGGATCGAGATGGCCAAGCAGGGCGCCGGCGCCTTGTTGGGTCTGGGCCAGGACAGCCTGGCACTGGCGGACACGGTCGCCAACTATGGCATGACGTTGCCCAACAGTCGTGAAAACGAGAACGAAGCGGATTTGATCGGCCTTGAGCTGGCTGCACGCGCCGGCTACAACCCGAACGCAGCGATCAGCCTGTGGGGCAAGATGAGCAAGGCCAACGAAGGCGCGCCGCCGGAGTTCATGAGCACTCACCCGTCTTCCAGCAGCCGGACCGCTGCGTTGCAGGCGGCGATACCGAAGGTTATGCCGCTGTACGAGCAGGCCAGGAAGTACTGATAGTCATGCGGTGAGGCTGCTGGCCTCTTCGTCGGAACGCCGCCTGGAGCAAGCCCGTTCCCGCACTGAATCTCCATTGATTGCAAATTTTGTGTGCACTGGAGATCAAATGTGGGAGCGGGCTTGCCCGCGATGAACGATAGCGCGGTCTTACTGACTTACCGCGTCAAACCCACCCGCTGCTCTGCATCGCCTTGTACACCGCGACAATCGCCAGGATGAAGAACGCTGACGCCGCCAGTCGACGGATCAGGGTCAATGGCAATTTGTCCGCGGCAAAGTTACCGGCCAATACCACGGGCACGTTGGCAATCAGCATGCCGAGGGTGGTGCCGATGATCACCAGCCACAACTCCGGATATTGCGCAGCCAGCATCACGGTTGCGATCTGGGTCTTGTCGCCGATTTCCGCCAGGAAGAACGCGATCAGCGTGGTCAGGAACGGCCCGAACTTGCGGGCGGTGCTGGCTTCGTCGTCATCCATCTTGTCCGGCACCAGGGTCCACAGTGCGGTTGCGGCGAAACTCGCGGCGAGGATCCAGTGCAGCATCGTGTCCGAAAAGAAACTGCCGACCCAGGCACCGACTGCACCGGCGGCCGCGTGGTTGGCCAGGGTCGCGGCGACGATACCGGCGATGATCGGCCAGGGCTTGCGGAAGCGGGCAGCGAGAATGAGCGCGAGCAGTTGCGTCTTGTCGCCGATTTCGGCCAAGGCAACGATTGCGGTAGGTACGAGTAGTGAATCCAGCATCAGGGGGTTTCCTAAGGGGCGGGTCGACACGGCTATGACACGTACAGCCTTCCCGCCCCGGGTAAGGTGTTCGTGTCATAGGTCTTGTCAAACCCTGCGATCCATCTGATGTGGATGCTTGGGTCGCATACGCCATGGTCTGAGGACCAAGTATGTTGACGCATGCCGGACGAGCGTGGCGCTCGTGGGAGACTACTCCCCTAGGACGGAGCGGATTCTGCCTAGGCAAAATCCATTCGGCAAGCCTTCTTTTTCAAAAAGGCTTCAGCCGCGTTTGGCCCGGTAGATGCGAAACCCCTGGCCTTCGGCCTTGATCGTACAGGGGCCCAGATGTTCTTCGATCAGCGGCTGGTATTTCAGGAAACTGTTCGCCACCAAGCGCAGTTCGCCGCCGTTTTTCAGATGTTTGGCTGCTTTTCGCAGCAAGTTTTCCGTTGCGAAATAGTCGGTGTGCACGCCGACATGGAACGGCGGATTGCTCAGGATCGCACTCAAACCCATCGGTGCCGCATCGATTCCGTCACCGGTAATCACTTCGGCTTCCAGACCATTGGCTGCCAGCGTCAGGCGGCTGCTGGCGGCGGCAAAGGCGTCCACATCCAGCATCGTCACTTGATTGTGCGGGTAGCGACGTTTCACCGCCGCGCCCAGGACCCCTGCGCCGCAACCGAAATCGAGCAAGTGACCGCCAGGCAGCTTGTCCAGATGCTCCAGCAGCAGCGCGCTGCCGCGATCGAGGCGACCATGACTGAACACCCCCGGCAGGCTGATGACCTTCAACGGGCCTTCGGCCAGCGGCAGTTCGTAGGTCTGCGCCAGGCTTTCCAGCGGTTTGGCTTGCGGGGCATTGGCCACGGTGACTTGCCAGAGCTGGCAATGCCGTGCGCTGTCGAGCTTGCGTGGCTTGCCGAACGGGTTGAGTTGTTTGGCGGCACCTTCGATGCCGCTTTTTTTCTCGCCCACCAGATACACCTCGCGACCTTCCAGCTGTGAGGCCACCGCGTTGAGGACGTAGTCGGTCAGGTCCCTGGCCTTGGGCAAAAACACCACGGCGCCATCGAACCCGCGCTCAGGCGCGCTCACGCCAAAATGGCTACGCCCGGCAAAGCGGGCTTCCAGCACGGCCTGATCGCCGGCGTGCCAGCACCAGCCGTGAGCCTCGGGCAAACGGCCCAGCAAGTCGTCGGCGGGTAAACCGGCCAACAGCACCGAACCCTGGAATAACTCGGCCTGACGAAGCAGTACTTCACTGCGCGGATCCATAACTGCTCCCGTGAAAAAAAGTGCCGCAGTTTATCAACTGACGACCCGCAGCGCCTTACCGCTGAAGTACCCCAGTGCGTTTTCGGTGACTTGGCCAACGATTCGCTGGCGCGCTTCACGGCTGCCCCAGGCATTGTGCGGGGTGACGATCAGGCGCGGGATGTCGTGGGCCAGCAGCGGGTTGCCATTGATCGGAGGCTCGACGCTCAATACGTCCGTGGCGGCGCCGCCCAGGTGCCCGTTGCGCAAGGCGTCGGCCAGCGCCTGTTCGTCGATCAGGCCACCGCGCGCGGTGTTGACCACGAACGCGCCGGGCTTCATGGAGGCCAGTTCACGGGCGCTGATGAAATGCCGGGTATGTTCGTTGAGCGGGCAGTGCAGGGTCAGGGCATCGACCTGTGGCAGCAGTTCATCCAGTGGCAGGCGGTCTGGCCGGGCAGGGCGCCCGGGAATTTGCCCCAGCAGGACGCGCATGCCGAAGGCTTCAGCCAGCCGTGCGACTGCGCCGCCCAGTTCGCCGTGGCCCAGCAGGCCAAGGGTTTTGCCTTGGAGTTCGACAATCGGATAGTCCAGCAAACAGAACTGTTTGGCCTGCTGCCAGCGGCCTGCGCCGACGGCTTTCTGATAATCGGCCAGGCGCGTGGCCAGGTTGAGCAGCAGCATGATCGTGTGCTGCGCCACCGATGGCGTGCCGTAGCCCTGGCAGTTGCACACGGTAATCCCGTGGGCGCGGGCGGCGGCGAGGTCGACGTTGTTGGTGCCGGTGGCGGTGATCAGGATCAGCTTGAGATCAGGGCTGGCGGCCATGGCGGCGGCATCGATCAGGATCTTGTTGCTGATGGCGACGGTAGCGCCCTTGAGGTGTTCGATGACTTGATCAGGCAGCGTCTGGGCGAACAGCTGCAGTTCGCTGAAGCAGCTGCGCAGCGGGTCGAGGTCAAGGTCGCCGAGGTCCAGGGACGGGTGGTCGAGGAAAACGGCGCGGCGAGTGTTCGTCATCAACTGTACCTTTTGTGCAATGAACTGAAGGCGTAACCTGCCGAGCCTACCAGATGGAATTAATAGTTACGCTTGGCCTGAAGGAGCCCCCATGTACTGGACAGAGTTCTTGACCGTTGCCCTGATTCACCTGCTGGCCGTGGCCAGCCCCGGCCCGGACTTCGCCGTGGTGGTGCGCGAGAGTGTTACCCACGGTCGCCGTGCGGGCACCTGGACCGCGCTGGGCGTGGGTTCTGCGATTTTCCTGCACGTGGGTTATTCCCTGTTGGGCATCGGCCTGATCGTGTCCCAGTCGATCGTGCTGTTCAATGCCTTGAAATGGGCCGCCGCCGCTTACCTGCTGTACATCGGTTACAAGGCACTGCGCGCGCAACCGGCCAAGCCTGTGGCGGACGATCTGCACAAGGAAGCCGGCGAACGCACGGCCCGGGGTGCCTTCACCTCGGGTTTCGTCACCAATGGCCTCAACCCGAAAGCCACGCTGTTCTTCCTCTCGTTGTTCACCGTGGTGATCAACCCGCACACACCGCTGGCGGTGCAGGCCGGTTACGGGGTTTACCTGGCGGCGGCGACAGCGACCTGGTTCTGCCTGGTAGCGATGTTGTTCAGCCAGCAGCGCGTACGCGCCGGATTCGCACGCATGGGTCACTGGTTCGACCGGACCATGGGCGCGGTGCTGATCGCGATTGGCGTGAAGCTCGCTTTTACCGAGATGCATTGATTCCGTAAGTACGACAGGCAGCAAATCTCTGTAGGTGCTGGCGCAACGCCAGCATTTGCAGGCCCCTGCAAATCATTCCTTTGGCTGATTTGGCTGACGATCAAGGGCACTACAGTGCGTACTTTCAGTCACGTCCGTGCAGTCAGAAAAAGGGATTCTTATGTTGCAGACTCGCGTTATCCCCCCGGCCGAAGGTGCGTACCAGTATCCGCTGCTGATCAAGCGGCTGCTGATGTCCGGTGCCCGTTATGAGAAAACCCGCGAGATCATCTACCGCGACAAGTTGCGCTACAGCTACCCGACCCTGATCGAGCGGGTGGCCCGTCTGGCCAACGTGCTGACAGCGGCCGGGGTCAAGCCCGGGGATGCCGTGGGTGTGATGGACTGGGACAGCCATCGTTACCTGGAGTGCATGTTCGCCATCCCGATGATCGGTGCGGTGATCCACACCATCAACGTGCGCCTGTCGCCGGAACAGATCCTCTACACCATGAACCACGCCGAGGACCGCTTTGTGCTGGTCAACAGCGAGTTCGTCGGCCTCTACAAGGCCATCGAAGGGCATCTGACCACCGTCGACAAAACCCTGCTGCTGACGGACCTGCCGGAAAAAACCGCTGACCTGCCGAACCTCGTCGGCGAATACGAGCAACTGCTGGCCGCAGCGAGCCCGCAGTACGACTTCGAGGATTTCGACGAAAACTCGGTCGCGACCACGTTCTATACCACCGGCACGACCGGCAATCCCAAGGGCGTGTACTTCACCCATCGGCAACTGGTGCTGCACACCATGGGCGTGTCGACCATCATGGGCGCGATCGATAGCGTGCGCCTGCTGGGCACCAACGACGTGTACATGCCGATCACCCCGATGTTTCACGTGCATGCCTGGGGTTTGCCGTATGTGGCGACCATGCTCGGACTCAAGCAGGTGTACCCCGGTCGCTATGACCCGGAATATCTGGTGGAGTTGTGGCGCAAGGAGAAGGTCACGTTCTCCCATTGCGTACCGACCATCCTGCAAATGGTCCTCAATGCCAAGGCTGCGCAAAACGTCGATTTCGGCGGCTGGAAAATCGTCATCGGCGGCAGCGCCCTGAACCGCACGCTGTACGAGGCGGCCAAGGCCAAGGGCATTCAGTTGACCGCTGCGTACGGCATGTCGGAAACCGGGCCGCTGGTGTCGTGTGCGCACCTCAACGACGAATTGATGGCCGGCACCGAGGACGAGCGCACCACCTACCGGATCAAGGCTGGCGTACCGGGGCCGCTGGTGGAGGCGGCGATCGTCGACACCGAAGGCAACTTCCTGCCCGCCGACGGCGAGACCCAGGGCGAACTGGTGTTGCGTGCACCGTGGCTGACCGAGGGGTATTTCAACGAACCGCAGAAGGGCGCCGAACTCTGGGCTGGCGGCTGGTTGCACACCGGCGACGTGGCGACCCTGGACAGCATGGGCGTGATCGACATTCGTGACCGCATCAAGGACGTGATCAAGACCGGTGGCGAGTGGATTTCCTCGCTGGACCTCGAAGACCTGATCAGCCGTCATGTGGCGGTACGTGAAGTAGCAGTGGTGGGGATCCCCGATCCGCAATGGGGCGAGCGGCCATTTGCCCTGGTGGTGCTCCGCGAGGGTCACGTAATCGGGGCCCGGGAACTCAAGGAGCACCTCAAGCCGTTTGTGGAGCTGGGGCACCTGAGCAAGTGGGCGATTCCGAACCAGATCGCCCTTGTTACTGAAATTCCCAAGACCAGCGTCGGCAAACTCGACAAGAAGCGCATTCGTGTCGACATCACCGAATGGCAGGCCACCAACAGCACCTTCCTCTCGACGCTTTAAGCGCCTCTCGGCGTGCCCGAAAGGGCACGCCAGCCCCACCAAGCAAGCGCTTGGCTTGTCAAATCGAAATTTTCAGCCATCCTTGCCGGGCCGACGGGTGTCGGACTGGCGAAAGGACTGTTCCAGAGTGGCTGGCAGCTGCAAATCACACTTTAGAGGGATCAAGCACTACTACCTGCTGGCTATAGTCCGCTCAAGGATTTTTAAGAACGGAGCAACCGCACAAACGGGGGCGATGCAACTTTGGAGTGACTTTGGGATGCCATGGCTCCCTGTTATCCACAGCGTTTTTAGAAGTGCTCACTGCCATAACAATAAAATGCACATGGAGTAGCGTCGATGACATCAGTAAACCAGTTCTGGCGCCGGGCGAAACTGCCCCTGGCCGTCAGTCTTGCCTCTACGCTCGCCGGGCCAGCATTCGGCGTCAGTTTCAACGTAGGTGAAATCGAAGGTCAGTTCGACTCATCCCTGTCGATTGGTGCCAGCTGGTCTACTCAGCAGCCGAACAAGAACCTCATCGGTGTCAACAACGGCGGCAAGGGTTTGTCCCAGACTTCTGATGACGGTCACCTGAACTTCAAGAGCGGGGAAACCTTCTCGAAGATCTTCAAGGGCATCCATGACCTTGAACTGAAATACGGCGATACCGGCGTTTTCGTCCGTGGCAAATACTGGTACGACTTTGAGCTGAAGGACGAAAGCCGTCCGTTCAAGGACATCAGCGATGACGGTCGCAAGGAAGGCGCCAAGTCCGCCGGTTCCGAACTCCTCGACGCCTTCGTCTACCACAACTACTCCATTGCCGATCAACCGGGCTCCGTGCGTCTGGGCAAGCAGGTCGTGAGCTGGGGTGAAAGTACCTTCATTGGCGGTGGCATCAACTCGATCAACCCGATCGACGTGTCGGCATTCCGCCGTCCGGGTGCCGAGATCAAGGAAGGCCTGATCCCGGTCAACATGTTCTATGTGTCCCAGAGCCTGACCGAAAATCTTTCGGCCGAAGCGTTCTATCAAATTGAATGGGACCAGACCGTCGTCGACAACTGCGGCACGTTCTTCTCCCAGCCAGACATCGTTGCCGACGGCTGCGATAACAACCTGCGCGTGCTGGCCAAGCGCTCGCAAATTCCGGCCATTGCCTTGGGGCCTTTGGCCGCCAATGGCGTCAACGTCAACGAAGAAGGCGTTCTGGTACAACGTGCCGGCGATCGCGATGCCCGTGACAGCGGCCAGTGGGGCGCGTCCTTCAAGTACATGTTCGATCCGCTGGACACCGAGTTCGGCGCCTACTTCATGAACTACCACAGCCGTGCGCCGATCTTCAGCGCCACCGGTGCGCCGCAGTCGGTCTATAACACGGCAGCGGGGCTGCCAGGCCCGTTCGCCGCGCTGGCGCCATTGCTGGTGGCCGGTAACTCGAAGTACTTCATCGAATACCCGGAAGACATCCGCCTCTACGGCCTGAGCTTCTCCACCACCCTGCCTACCGGTACGGCGTGGAGCGGTGAGATCAGCTACCGTCCGAACGCTCCGGTGCAACTCAACACCACCGACATCCTGTTCGCCGGTGTACGCCCTCTGGGCAATGGCAACGCGAACAATCCGTTGACCAATGCATCGCTGCTTAACGGCGTGCCTGGTCAAGACCTGCACGGCTACCGTCGCAAGGAAGTCACCCAGTTCCAGACCACCCTGACGCACTTCTTTGACCAGGTCATGGGCGCCAGCCGTCTGACCCTGGTGGGTGAAGTGGGTGTGACCCACGTTGGTGGCCTGGAAAGCTCTTCGGATCTCCGTTATGGCCGCGATCCGGTCTACGGCCCGGGTGAGTTGCCAGCCTCTGGCGCGCTCGATACCTGCGTGGCGCTCAACACCAGCACCATCAACGGTGCAGGTCCAGGTACACCGACCAACAACCGCAGCCGCAATTGCACCAACGAAGGCTTCACCACCCCGACTTCGTGGGGCTACCGCGGTCGCGCCATCTGGGAATACAACGACGTGTTTGCCGGTGTGAACCTCAAGCCGAACGTTGCCTGGTCCCACGACGTGAGCGGTTATTCGCCTGGCCCTGGCGGCAACTTCGAGGAAGGCCGCAAGGCGGTGAGCCTGGGTGTCGACGCCGAGTACCAGAACACCTACACCGCGAGCCTGGCCTACACCAACTTCTTCGACGGCAAGTACACCACCGTGGATGACCGCGACTTCGTTGCGCTCAGCTTCGGCGTGAACTTCTAAGCACTGTATTTTCAGGACGAACACACATATGAAAATAACAAAGAGTCTGTTCCACGCCGGTGTTCTGGGCCTTTCGCTGCTGGCGACCAGTGTCATGGCAGCGGTTCCCCAGGCCGAAGCCGACAAGCTGGGCAAGAGCCTGACCCCGATGGGCGCCGAAATGGCGGGTAACGCCGACGGTTCGATCCCGGCCTGGAAACCGATGCCGAAGAATGCCGGCAGCGTCGACAGCAAAGGCTTCCTGTCCGATCCGTATGCCAGCGAAAAACCGCTGTTCACCATCACGGCGCAGAACGTCGATCAATACAAAGAGAAGCTCGCCCCGGGCCAGTACGCGATGTTCAAGCGCTACCCGGAAACCTTCAAGATGCCGGTGTACCCGTCCCATCGCGGTGCCACCGTGCCGGATGACGTGTTCGCCGCCATCAAGAGGAACGCAACCAACACGGAGCTGGTGTCCGGCGGTAACGGGCTGAAAAACTTTGAAACTGCGGTACCGTTCCCGATTCCGAAAACCGGTGTGGAAGTCATCTGGAACCACATCACCCGCTATCGCGGCGGCAGCGTGACCCGTCTGGTGACCCAGGCCACGCCACAGCCGAACGGTTCGTTCAGCCTGGTGTACTTCCAGGACCAGTTCGTGTTCCGCGACAAGATGAAGGATTACGACCCGAAAAACCCGGGCAACATCCTGTTCTACTTCAAGCAGAAAGTAACCGCTCCGGCGCGTCTGGCCGGTGGTGTTTTGCTGGTGCATGAAACCCTCGACCAGGTAGCGGAACCACGCTCGGCGTGGGTCTACAACGCCGGCCAGCGTCGTGTGCGCCGTGCACCGCAAGTGTCCTATGACGGCCCGGGTACCGCAGCTGACGGCCTGCGTACTTCCGACAACCTGGACATGTACAACGGTGCGCCGGATCGTTACGACTGGAAACTCGAAGGCAAGAAAGAGATGTACATCGCCTCCGACGCCTACAAACTCGATGATCCGAAGCTCAAGTACACCGACATCATCAAGGCCGGCCACATCAACCAGGACCTGGCTCGTTACGAGTTGCGTCGTGTGTGGCATGTGGTTGCAACCCTGAAGGAAGGTCAGCGTCACATCTACGCCAAGCGTGACTTCTACATTGACGAAGACACCTGGCAAGCTGCGGTGATCGATCACTACGACGGTCGCGGTCAACTGTGGCGCGTCGCCGAAGCCCATGCCGAGAACTACTACGACAAGCAAGTGCCGTGGTATGCCCTCGAAGCTCTGTATGACCTGCAGTCGGGTCGTTACCTGGCGCTGGGCATGAAGAACGAAGAGAAGTCGGCCTATGACTTCGGCTTCACTGCCACCACCAGCGACTTCACCCCGGCAGCCCTGCGTCAGGATGGTGTTCGCTAAGGTGAACTGAGTAGCGACGCACCCTCTGAAAACGCCCCGACTGGTTCGGGGCGTTTTTTTTGCTTGTAGACTTTTTGTAGCCATTTGTAGCAATTACCTTCATTCCCTATCCGTTTACGGCTAGTCTGCGGACATCTGCAACGCCGCCACCCGCAATTCAAACAAGAGCCGGCTATGACTGATTTGTCTACACCCCCAGGTTCTGCACAGGTTGCCGTCGCGACACTCGACGGGCGCTTCTTCCGCCCGCCGTTGCCCGACGGCCACGTGCTGCGTCCACGTTTGTGCGAGCGCCTGAGCGCCGGGCTCGCGGGCAGGTTGTTGCTGGTCAGCGCACCGGCAGGGTTCGGCAAGAGTTCGTTGGCGGTGGAGTTTTGTCAGGCATTGCCGGCGCACTGGCAAAGTCTCTGGCTGGGGTTGAGCCCGCGGGACAGTGACCCCGGGCGTTTTCTCGAGCGCCTGCTCGAAGGCCTTCAGGACTATTTTCCGCACCTGGGCAGACAGTCCCTCGGGCTGTTGAAAATGCGCCAGCGCCATCAGCCGTTCGCGTTCGAAGAATGGCTGGACGGCCTGCTCGACGAGTTGGCCGTGCACCTGTCCACCGCGACGCCATTGCTGCTGGTGCTGGATGATTACCATCTGGCCCAGGGGCCGGTACTGGACCGTTGCCTGCAGTTTTTTCTCAATCATCTTCCCGATGGTTTGCTGGTGATGGTCACCAGCCGGCAACGTCCCGACTGGCACCTGGCGCGGCTGCGCCTGTCGCGACAACTGCTTGAATTGCATGAACAGGATTTACGCCTGACCCACGACGAGGCCTTGAGCCTGCTCGACCGGCACAGCAGTTCCCTGCGCGGTGAGGCACTGGAAAACCTGATCCAGCGCAGCGAAGGCTGGGTTGCGGGACTGCGCTTCTGGTTGCTGGCCGCTTCGGAGGCGGGCAGCGATGGGGCGCTGCCGCAATCCTTGCACGGTGGGGAAGGGCTGATCCGTGATTATCTGCTCGAAGAAGTCATCGATTGCCTGCCCGCCGAGGTCCAGTCGTTCCTCTATGACACGGCGCCCCAGGAACGTTTTTGCAGCGAATTGTGCGATGCCGTTCGCGATGCCCATGACAGTGCGGAGATCCTGCGCTTCCTGTCGGCTCACCAGGTGTTCCTGGTGCCTCTGGACGAACATGGCCACTGGTACCGCTACCACCATCTGTTTTCCGATCTGTTGCGCACGCGGCCGACTTCCCAGTCGATGGTCCCGGCCGCCAGCCTGCACCTGCGTGCCTGTCGCTGGTTCAATGCCCAGGGACTGCTCGATGAGGCTGTGGAGCAGGCCTTGCGTGCCGGACACCTGGACGTTGCGGCGAACCTGGTGCAGAACCTCTCCGAAGAGCAGCTGCTGGCCGAGCAGAATGTCGGCATGTTGTTGCGCTGGAAAATGGACTTGCCCGACAGTTTGCTGATCAGCACACCGCGCCTGATCGTGCTGTATAGCTGGGCGCTGGGGATGGCTTGCCAACTGGATGCCGCCGAGGAGCTGGCCAGCCATTTGAGCCGCTTCCTGCCCGCTCCCTCGGCCACCGCCCAGAAGTCCATGCTGGCTCAGTGGCTGGCGCTGAGCGGCATCATTGCCCGTGGGCGCGGCAACCGCGAACTGACATTGCGGTACTGCCGCGAAGCGCTGGAAAGTCTGCCGTCCAAGCGTTACGGCCAGCGCCTGATGTGCCTCTCGACCCTGTCCAACCTGGCCATTGCCGACGGTGATTTGTGGCAGGCACGAGGGCTGAACCGCGAGTCGCTGGAGCTGGCGCAACGGGTCGGCAACCCGTTGTTCGAAGCACTGGCGCACTACGACCGCGCCCGGGTGTTGCAAGCGCGCGGGGAAATCTGTCGGGCACTGGAGGAAGTCCGTCAGGGATTGCAGCGCCTGCAGAGCCTGTCCGCACAACGGCTGTATGCCGTCCGCGCCCGGCTGACTTTGTACGAAGGCTTTTTGCTGGCCCAGCGCATGCAACCGCAATTGGCCAGGGTGCGGTTGCAGGCTGGCTTGAGCGAGGCGCGCGCCTGTCGTGACATCAGCGTGCTCATTGGTCACTGCGTGATTGCCAGGCTGGAAGGCAGCAGCGGCGAGTTCGCCAAGGCCTTTGCCGAACTCGCCGAAGCTGAACGACTGATGCACATCTGGGACGTGCCGCCGATCTACTACCTGGCGATGATCACCCTGGTCAAATGTGAACTCTGGCTGGCCCAGGGGCGCACCGATCTGGCCGAAGCCTGGCTGGCACGTCTGGGGCAGACCTATAACGGCGAAAACGGGGCAGCACCACCAGAGTTCCACCCGCAATTGCCGCTGCATATCGAATTGCAACAAGCCTTGCTGGATGTCATCCAGGGCCAGCCGATGCTGGCTGAAGGGCGTTTGAATGCGTTGCTTGAGCATGGTCAGCAAAGCGGTCGGCAGATGCTCAGTGCCATGGCGTTGACCCAGAAAGTGGCGTTATTGCTGGGCACCGGACGGGAACCGGAAGCACGCAAGGCACTGGCGCAGGCGCTGGACGCTGCCGGTGGAGGGGTGCTGCAACCCTTTGAATCCTTGCTGGCCGAGTACCCGGACTGGCTACGTGGGCAACTTCAACTCTGTCCGCCAACCCCCGTTTCCCTGAATCTCAGTGAAAAACTGCCGGCACTGGCTGCCCGTTCCGGACTGGAGTCCTGCATGGCCGCGGAACAGCTCAGTACGCGGGAGTTGGCGGTATTGCGATTGATTGCCCAGGGCTGTTCGAACCAGGAAATCAGCGATCAGCTGTTTATCTCCCTGCACACGGTCAAGACTCACGCCAGCCACATCAACAGCAAGCTCGGTGTGGAGCGGCGTACACAGGCTGTAGCTCGGGCCAAGGAGTTGGGGGTGTTGGTGTAAAGTACAGCGGACTTTCTAGTGTGGGGGCGGGTATTAGTGACTCTGTGCTGCAAGAGTGGAGTTGTAGTAAAAAAACGGGCCAAGTTTGAAAATATTGGCCAGTAATCAACCCGGGAGCGCCCCACACTGTTCAATGCGGTTACTCTCGGTGCGACTCTCAATTTCTCCGTCTGGCCCAATGTAGATATCTGTGTTTGGCCATTTCGGTTTGACCCGTATGCAGTGTGATTTACCTCCGTTATTCCAGTAAAACTCCATAAAAAATTTCGCGTCTGGGAAGATATGACCGGGGCCTCCAGTCACTTCACCAGGGTAAAGTTCTCCCTTCGAGATCTCGTGCTGCACATTCAGGATGTAGCCTAGGCGCCCTTGGCCTTTTTCAGAAAAGTAGAAGTTCACCTGAGGTGCGGCGAAGTACCAAAAGAGGATGGGTGCGAGCAATAGAATGACCCAGCCGCACCATGTATTCCTGGAATGGGGCTTATTTACAGATATGGTCACGAATACCATCACCCCAGCTTGTGCGTGGTAAACCCAAGACCTCATCCATCAGCATCTTCACTGTTATCCCGCCGTTCGGTTGAAGTCTGTAGAGTTTGATACCAATGCTGATAGATACCCTGTCTCCGATGTCGTCCCACGCTCGCATCCCTTCGATGTCCGCCGACCGACGTGGACCCGGTCTTTTATCCCATTTTTGTATTTTACGGATGGAATCTGAGGCAATTTGTTCGACTCCAGCTCCATCCAAAAGGAGACTTTCGGAAAGTCCTCCCGCCATCCCTACGTATCCATAGTGCACGTTTGACCATATGTCGTAGAAGTAGTCGAACATACCTTGTTTCTGCCAGGGTCCGCCAAACTGTAGCCCTATCGTAACCTTGTTATCCCAGGGTCTGTTCTGACCTACGCGCTCTGCCCAAAGAGCCATGGCCGTCAACCTGTTTCCTGACTCAATTGCTTTGAAGTTGGGTGGGGAAAGGCGTGCGTACCAAGGTAGTTTTCTGAACTTCTTATGCTCAGCATCAGCGTCAAAATTGTTGAGGTTCTTCATCTTCACTATGGACGGATGAGTAATATTGCGGTTCATTTCCCCGGCAATGTAGCTCGCTACCTCTTCCATCATGTCCGGGTCGTTGCAATCGACAGGTCGCGTTTTTATCTCAACTGGTTTTTGATCACTTTGTAGAGATTTTGTCGTCGATATTTGATCAGAATGCCTCGTCGGATGAGTAACACTTTGAGTGTGCTCGGAGCGGGTGGCGCGAGGCGAAGGTGCGGGAGCAATCAGCCGATTGGTACCTGGTGGGCAGCCGCAGTGAACTGCTGCACCGTCCAGTACAGTTGGAACGCCGTGCCATTTCATAGCGGGTAGGCTGTCAACGATAACGCCGGTTCTTCCGCATTTTTTACATGCAGTGGTCTTGTCCCCGAGTCGTAGCACAGCACGCCCTCCATGTGTCGCACAGGGCAAGCTACTGATACACATGGCTCCTGTCGTGGTCAGGTCGCCGTGCAATCCTTGTCCTAACCCGTTAGCTGTTCCTCGCCCCATGATTCAGTCCTTGTGTTGTTTGCAGGGACGAGCACGCTAGGTTTGGCGGCACAGGAGTTAAATCAGACGTTTCCTTGAATGATGTAGGCGGATTCTGCAATCAGGCAGGTGATAGGCGGCGGACGGCATCGGCGATGTCGACGGGCTGTGCCAGAATAGGCCATCCATTTACTCCAGGAACGCCCATGGACGCTGTCAAACCTGCGCTTATCCGCGAAACCTTCCCCGTCGGCCCTTTGCAGTGCAACTGCACGATCATCGGCGATCCGGTGACGAAAAAGGCCATCGTTGTCGATCCGGGTGGCAATCATGAGCTGATCCTGGCGCGTCTCGATGCCCTGGGGCTGAAAGTGGTCAGCATCATCCATACCCATGCCCACCTCGATCATTTCCTCGCTTCCGGTCAACTCAAAGAGAAAACCGGCGCGACGCTGCACCTGCACAAGGAAGACCAGTTTCTGTGGGACAACCTGGAAATGCAGTGCCAGATGTTCGGTGTGCCTTATACCCCGGTGCCGTCACCGGATCGCTGGCTGGCCGATGATGAAGAGCTGGCCTGCGGCTGCGGTGTGGCGCTGCACACGCCGGGTCATACGCCGGGCTCCATGAGTTTCTGGTTTTCCGAGGCCAGGCTATTGATTACCGGCGACACGCTGTTTCGTCGCGGAGTCGGGCGCACGGACTTGTGGGGTGGCGATCAGGCGACCATAGTGCGTTCGATCAAGCAGCGTTTGTACACCCTCGACGAAGAGGCGACGGTGGTAACCGGGCATGGTCCGGACACCCGCCTGGGCGATGAAATGCGCGAAAACCCGTTTGTACGGGCCTGATTTGTAACGAGCGGAATTTTTAATCCAGGAAGTGATCCAACGCCCGCAAAGGCTGATGCCTCGGTCCGTTGCACCACAGAATGCAAAAAAGTAGGAGCTTTACATGTTCACCACGCGTCGTTTGATTATTCTCGCTACAGCTGTGGCCGTTTTGTCCGGTTGTGCCACGCCTAACCCTTACGGCGGTCAGGGCCAGGCTCAGGGCCAGGCGGATAGCAGCTCCGAAGGCATGAGCAAGACCGCGAAATACGGTGGCCTCGGCGCGCTGGCCGGTGCGCTGGCCGGTGCTGCCATCAACCACGATAACCGTGGCAAGGGTGCGCTGATCGGTGCTGCAGTGGTCGGTGCTTCCGCCGCCGGTTACGGCTACTACGCCGACCAGCAAGAGAAAAAGCTGCGCGCCAGCATGGCCAACACCGGTGTTGAAGTGCAGCGCCAGGGCGACCAGATCAAGCTGATCATGCCGGGCAACATCACGTTCGCGACCGATTCGGCGAACATTGCTCCAAGTTTCTATCAGCCGCTGAACAACCTGGCGGGCTCGCTGAAAGAGTTCAACCAGAACCAGATCGAGATCGTCGGCTATACCGACAGCACCGGCAGCCGCCAGCACAACATGGATCTGTCCCAGCGTCGTGCGCAAAGCGTGGCAACCTACCTGACCTCGCAAGGTGTCAGCGGGACCAACCTGAGCGCTCGCGGCGCCGGTCCCGATAGCCCGGTTGCCAGCAACGGCGACGTCAATGGCCGGGCGCAGAACCGCCGTGTAGAGGTCAACCTCAAGGCGATTCCGGGTCAGGAGTATGGTGCTCAGCAGGGTGCGGTTCAGTAATACCTATAAGCTCTGACTGAATCCTGGGTGTAAAAGAACCGTTCGGTCCTTCTGGGTCGAGCGGTTTTTTGTGTCGTCGATTCCGGCCCCTTCGCGAGCAGGCTCGCTCCCACAATTGATCTTCAATAGACACGAATTCTTTGATCAAAGAAGAACCCTGTGGGAGCGAGCCTGCTCGCGAATAGGCCAGTACAGGCAACAAAGAACGCAGAAACAAAAAAGCCCCCGGACAATCACTTGTCCGGGGGCTTTTTATTGCGCGGGTCTGATTACTTCTTCAGGCCGTAATGCTCATCGAGCATGCCCGGCGCGTTCGGGGCTTTCGGGGCGTAGTCGCGAGGCGGCTCCTGATTGCGCGGCGGCGTCAGGCGTTCCCGTGGAGCCTGCACCGCATCGGCGTGCAGGGAGGCCAGCAGGCGTTGGCGAGTCTGTTCGTCCAGGGCCAGGCGGTTGGCGCCCTCGGCGAGATGATCCTGCACTTCCTGATAGCTCGCAGTCAGTTTCTTGACCAGCGTTGCAGTGCTGTTGAAGTGGGTCACCACTTCGTTCTGATAACTGTCGAAACGTTCCTGAATGTCGTCCAGCTGACGTTGCGTGCTGCTAGGCGCGGCATTCGGCGCAAGGCGAGCGATCAGAAACCCAATGGCGACACCCACAACCAGGGCAAGAGTCGGTAACAACCAAACTAAGAGCGAGTGTTCCACGAGTCCTTCCTCTATAAACGGCTTTGCTTTACGTTAACGGCTCGAACCTGCGCTGTATACCGCGATTCACTCGCAATAGACAGCCACAGACAATTTGCTAGACGAGTCGACCCGATTCGAGGTCACGGAGTTCCTTCCTTGCTGATGCGTGAAACCCCTGTAGTGATTGATGGCCCGGTGGGTCAACTGGAAAGTCTGTATCTGGACAATGAGCAGCCGCGCGGTATTGCGCTGATCTGCCACCCGAACCCGGTGCAGGGCGGCACCATGCTCAACAAGGTTGTCTCGACCCTGCAGCGCACGGCACGTGATGCCGGTCTGATTACGCTGCGCTTCAACTACCGAGGCGTCGGTGCCAGCGAGGGTGTCCACGACATGGGCACCGGTGAGGTCGATGATGCCCAGGCCGTCGCCGCATGGCTGCGGGAAAAGCACCCGGATTTACCACTGACCCTGTTCGGTTTTTCCTTCGGCGGTTTTGTTGCAGCAAGTCTCGGCGGCCGCCTGGAAGCCAGGGGCGAACAGCTCAAGCATTTGTTCATGGTCGCGCCAGCGGTCATGCGCCTCGGCGATCAGGATCAGTTGCCGCGGCACGGCGAACTGACCCTGATCCAGCCGGAAACCGACGAAGTGATCGATCCACAAGTCGTTTACCAATGGTCCGAGAAGCTCGAACGCCCCCATGAGCTGCTGAAAGTGGCAGAATGCGGACACTTTTTTCATGGCAAGCTGACCGATCTCAAGGATCTGATCCTGCCGCGTCTCTCGAATTGATTGCAGTCTGACAAGCGATTACCCATGACGACTCGTACCCGTATCCTCACCGGCATCACCACCACCGGCACGCCGCACCTGGGCAACTACGCTGGCGCCATCCGCCCGGCGATCCTTGCCAGCCGTGACAGCAATGCCGATTCGTTCTACTTCCTGGCCGACTACCACGCCCTGATCAAGTGCGATGACCCGCTGCGCATCCAGCGCTCGCGTCTGGAAATCGCCGCGACCTGGCTGGCCGGTGGCCTGGATGTCGATCGCGTGACCTTCTACCGCCAGTCCGACATCCCGGAAATCCCCGAGCTGACCTGGCTGCTGACCTGCGTCGCCGCCAAGGGCCTGCTCAACCGCGCCCATGCCTACAAGGCTTCGGTGGACAAGAACGTCGAGACCGGCGAAGACCCGGACGCGGGCATCACCATGGGCCTGTACAGCTACCCGGTGCTGATGGCGGCGGACATTCTGATGTTCAACGCACACAAGGTGCCGGTCGGTCGTGACCAGATCCAGCACGTGGAAATGGCGCGGGACATCGGTCAGCGCTTCAACCACCTGTTTGGCCAGGGCAAGGAGTTCTTCACCATGCCCGAGGCGCTGATCGAAGAGAGCGTCGCCACGTTGCCGGGCCTGGATGGCCGCAAGATGTCGAAGAGCTACGACAACACCATTCCGCTGTTCAGCAGCGCCAAAGAGATGAAGGACGCGATTTCGCGGATCGTCACCGACTCCCGCGCGCCGGGCGAAGCCAAGGATCCGGACAATTCGCACCTGTTCACCCTGTTCCAGGCATTCGCTACCCCGGCGCAGGCCGACGAGTTCCGCAGCGAGCTGTTGCAGGGGCTGGGTTGGGGCGAGGCGAAGAATCGTCTGTTCCAGCTGCTGGACGCCGAACTGGGCGAATCCCGCGAGCGCTACAACCAGCTGATCGAGCGTCCTGCGGATCTGGAAGACATCCTGCAACACGGCGCGAAAAAGGCCCGTGCTGTCGCGACGCCGTTCCTCAACGAACTGCGAGAAGCGGTGGGCTTGCGCTCATTCGTTGCTCAGGCTCAAGTGGCGGCGACCACCAAGAAGAAAGCCGCGAAAGCCGCGCGTTTTGTCAGTTTCCGCGAAGACGACGGCAGTTTCCGCTTCCGTCTGCTGGCGGCCGATGGCGAACAACTGCTGCTGTCGTGCAACTTCGCCGATGGTAAAACCGCCGGTCAGGTGACCAAGCAACTGCAGGCGGGCCAGGCATTGGATGTGCGCAGTGACGAGCTGGGCTTCAGCGTCTGGCTCGAAGGCCAGTGCGTTGCCGACAGCCCGGCCTTCGCCGACAGCGCCGCACGCGACGCGGCCATTGAAGCCTTGCGCATTGCCCTGACACCGGTTCAGGAATAAACAACGGTTCGGCCTGACCAAGGGCCGATTGCCATTCCGGCGGGCCGTCGCTACAGTGTCGGCCCGTTTTTGTTGCCTTGCTAACGAATTATGACGCCCCTAGAACGATATCAAGCTGATCTGAAACGCCCGGAATTCTTTCATGACGCCGCGCAGGAAACTGCCGTGCGCCATTTGCAGCGCCTGTACGACGACCTGGTCGCGGCCGAGCAAAACAAGCCGGGCCTGCTGGGCAAGTTGTTTGGCAAGAAGGATCAGGCCCCGGTCAAGGGCTTGTACTTCTGGGGTGGCGTAGGTCGCGGCAAGACTTACCTGGTGGACACCTTCTTCGAAGCGCTGCCCTTCAAGGAAAAGTCCCGTACGCACTTCCACCGCTTCATGAAGCGCGTGCACGAAGAGATGAAGACCCTGGGCGGCGAGAAAAACCCGCTGACCATCATCGCCAAGCGCTTTGCCACCGAAGCCCGGGTGATCTGCTTCGATGAGTTCTTCGTCTCCGACATCACCGACGCCATGATCCTGGGCACCCTGATGGAAGAGCTGTTCAAGAACGGCGTGACCCTGGTCGCGACTTCGAACATCGTGCCGGACGGCCTGTACAAGGACGGCCTGCAACGCGCGCGCTTCCTGCCGGCCATTGCGCTGATCAAGCAGAACACCGAGATCGTCAACGTCGACAGCGGCGTCGACTACCGTTTGCGTCACCTTGAGCAGGCGGAACTGTTCCACTTCCCGCTCGACGAGGCGTCCCACGAAAGCCTGCGCAAGAGCTTTCGCGCGCTGACACCGGAATGCACGGCAGCCATCGAGAACGATGTGCTGATGATCGAAAACCGCGAGATCCGTGCCCTACGCACCTGTGATGACGTGGCCTGGTTCGACTTCCGCGAACTGTGCGACGGCCCGCGCAGCCAGAACGACTACATCGAACTGGGCAAGATCTTCCACGCCGTGCTGCTCAGCGGTGTCGAGCAGATGAGCGTCACCACCGACGACATCGCCCGACGTTTCATCAACATGGTTGACGAGTTCTACGACCGCAACGTGAAACTGATCATTTCTGCCGAGGTTGAGCTCAAGGACCTGTACACCGGTGGCCGCCTGAACTTCGAGTTCCAGCGGACCCTGAGCCGACTGCTGGAAATGCAGTCCCACGAATTCCTGTCCCGGGCGCACAAGCCGTAGGACGATTCGGAAAATGAAAAAGGCCTGCAAATGCAGGCTTTTTTTGTGCGCCGAAGAACCCTGGAGTTCATCACAATCCCCTGTGGGAGCGGGCTTGCTCGCGAAGGCGTCGTGTCAGTTGATACTCTTTTTGCTGACACTCCGCTTTCGCGAGCAAGCCCGCTCCCACATGGGAAAATTGTTGGGCTGAGACCTACGCAGCCTGCTGAAACTGCTGCCGATACTGGTTCGGCGACAACTCCGTGTGCTGGCGGAACAGTCTCGCAAAGAAGCTCGCGTCGTCGTAGCCGACCTCGTAACTGATGGTCTTGATGCTCTTGCGGCTGCCGGACAGCAGGCCCTTGGCGGTTTCGATGCGCAGGCGTTGCAGGTAATGCAGCGGCTTGTCGCCGGTGGCGGTCTGGAAGCGGCGCATGAAGTTGCGGATGCTCATGCCGTGTTCGCGGGCGACGTCTTCGAAGCGGAACTTGTCGGCGAAGTGTTCTTCGAGCCAGTGCTGGATCTGCAGGATGATCACGTCCTGGTGCAGCTTCTGGCCGCCAAACCCGATGCGTCCAGGTGAGTAGCTGCGCTGCACCTCATACAGAATGTCCCGCGCCACGGCCTGGGACACATTGGCACCGCAGAAACGCTCGATCAGGTAAATGTACAAATCGCACGCCGAGGTGGTGCCGCCGGCGCAGTACAGGTTGTCGGCGTCGGTCAGGTGCTTGTCCTGATTGAGCTGAACCTGGGGGAAGCGTTCGGCGAAAGCATTGAAGAAGCGCCAATAGGTGGTCGCTTCCTTGCCATTGAGCAGCCCGGCTTCGGCCAGCCAGAAAACACCGGTGGCCTCGCCGCACAGCACGGCACCGCGCGCATGTTGCTGGCGTAGCCAGGGCAGGACTTGCGGGTAACGTTTGCAGAGGCTGTCGAAATCGTCCCAGAACGCGGGAAGAACGATGATGTCGGCGTTTTCCAGGCCGCCATCCACCGGAATCATCACATCGCTGAAAGTGTTGACCGGTTTGCCGTCGGGGCTGACCAGGCGGGTTTCGAACGCCGGTGTCAGGCCCTGGCCCAGCTGTTTGCCGTAGCGCAGGCTGGCGAGGTGGAAGAAATCCTTGGCTTGCATGAGGGTGGAAGCGAAAACCCGGTCGATGGCCAGGATGCTGACGCGCCGCAGGGGCGTGGAGGCTTGGTTAGACATAATTCAACTTTATTTTTATAGGGGGAAGTGGTCACCAGACGGCTGGATCGTCTTATTTTTTGTCGGATGTGTCCAGTGTCCTGTATCGGAAGCGAGGCATAGTCTCTGAAGGTCAACTCCTTCTAAAAACAAAGAAAAGGTGCCGCATGATCCCCAGAACCTTGTTCAGTCCCGAGCACGAGCTTTTCCGCGACAGCGTGCGCACGTTCCTCGAAAAAGAGGCGGTGCCGTTCCATGGGCAGTGGGAAAAACAAGGCTATATCGACCGTCAGCTGTGGAACAAGGCAGGGGAGGCGGGGATGCTGTGCTCGCACCTGCCGGAAGAGTACGGCGGTCTGGGGGCGGACTTTCTCTACAGTGCGGTGGTGATCGAAGAGGTCGGGCGACTTGGCCTGACCGGCATCGGTTTTTCCCTGCACTCGGACATCGTGGCGCCGTACATCCTGCATTACGGCAGTGAAGCGCTGAAACACAAATACCTGCCCAAGCTGGTGTCCGGCGAGATGGTTACCGCGATCGCCATGACCGAGCCGGGCGCCGGTTCCGATCTGCAGGGCGTGAAAACCACGGCCGTGCTCGATGGTGACGAGTATGTGATCAACGGCTCCAAGACTTTCATCACCAACGGTTACCTGGCTGATCTGGTGATCGTCGTCGCCAAGACCGATCCGAAGGCGGGCGCGAAGGGCACCAGCCTGTTTCTGGTGGAGGCCAATACGCCGGGCTTCGACAAGGGCAAGCGCCTGGAAAAGGTCGGGATGAAAGCCCAGGACACCTCGGAGCTGTTCTTCCAGGACGTGCGTGTGCCCAAGGAGAACCTGCTGGGCCAGGCCGGGATGGGGTTTGCCTACCTGATGCAGGAGTTGCCCCAGGAGCGCCTCACGGTGGCCGTTGGCGGGCTGGCTTCAGCTGAAGCGGCGCTGCAATGGACGCTGGACTACACCCGCGAGCGCAAGGCGTTCGGCAAGTCGATCGCGGATTTCCAGAATACCCGGTTCAAACTGGCGGAGATGGCCACGGAAATCCAGATCGGCCGCGTCTTCGTCGACCGCTGCCTGGAGCTGCACCTGCAAGGCAAGCTCGACGTGCCGACGGCGGCGATGGCCAAGTACTGGGGCACCGACCTGCAATGCAAGGTGCTCGACGAGTGCGTGCAGTTGCACGGTGGTTACGGGTTCATGTGGGAGTACCCGATCGCACGGGCATGGGCGGATGCGCGGGTGCAGCGGATCTATGCCGGGACGAACGAGATCATGAAGGAGATCATTGCGCGGTCGCTTTGATTGGCGCTGACTGCCAGTCCGTCTTCGCGAGCAGGCTCGCTCCCACAGGTACGGCGTAAACCTTGTGGGAGCGAGCCTGCTCGCGAATGGCACTATGAATCAATCAAGGTGCCGGATTCGGATGATCCTTGTGAATCGCCTCGATTCCTTCCAGCACTTCCTCCGACAGTTTCAGGTCGAAACTGGCAATGTTGCTCTCCAGTTGTTCCATGGTCGTGGCGCCGATGATGTTACTGGTCACGAATGGCTGCTGCGTGACGAACGCCAGGGCCATTTGCGCCGGATCCAGGCCGTGTTCGCGGGCCAATGCCACGTAACGGCTGCAGGCGGCTTCCGACTGCGGGTTGAAATAGCGGCTGAAGCGGCTGTAGAGGCTCAGGCGGCCCTTCGGCGGGCGAGCGCCACCTTCGTACTTGCCTGACAGGAAACCGAACGCCAGCGGCGAATAGGCGAGCAGGCCGCATTGTTCGCGGATGGCGATTTCCGCCAGGCCGACTTCAAAGCTGCGATTGAGCAGGTTGTACGGGTTCTGGATCGACACGGCACGCGGCCAGCCCCGGGCTTCGGCCAGGGCGAGAAAGCGCATGGTGCCCCATGGCGTTTCGTTGGACAGGCCGATGTGGCGGATCTTGCCGGCGCGGACCTGCTCGTCCAGCGCTTCGAGGGTGTCCTCCAGCGGCGTCAGGTTGGCTTCGATCTTGTGCTTGTAGCCAAGCTGGCCGAAGAAGTTGGTGCTGCGCTCCGGCCAGTGCAACTGGTACAGGTCGATGTAGTCGGTCTGCAGGCGCTTGAGACTGGCATCCACGGCTTCGGTGATGTGCTGTCGATTGTGTCGAAGGTTCTTGTCGCGGATGTAGTCGATGGTGTTGCCCGGGCCAGCGATCTTGCTGGCCAGGATCCAGTCGGCGCGGTCGCCGCGGCTCTTGAAGTAATTGCCGATATAGCGTTCGGTGGTGGCGTAGGTTTCGGCCTTGGGTGGCACCGGGTACATCTCGGCTGTGTCGATGAAATTGATTCCGGCACTCTTGGCCCGTTCAATCTGGGCGAAGGCGTCTGCCTCGCTGTTTTGCTCGCCCCAGGTCATGGTTCCGAGGCAGATGGCGCTCACGTTCAGGTTCGTTCGGCCTAGCTGGCGATAGTCCATCGGGTGCTCCTTGGGCAAAACAATCATAAAAGCAGGTTGAAATATTTTTCGCAATCTGCATAATTGCGCACCTCTTTCTGCAGTGGAAGTGATGCGCCGCCGCCGAAGAATCTTGCCGTTGAACGGACGCGCCGACCCGAGCCCCCGAAAGCGTCTGTATCCGGCTGCCTTTGACTTGTCAAAGTACGCACTATTCAGTAAGATCCGCCGTCTAATTTACAGGGCGGCCCCTGAGGCTATAAAGAATGAAAACTTTTACTGCTAAACCGGAAACAGTAAAGCGCGACTGGTTTGTCGTCGACGCTGCTGGTCAGACCCTGGGTCGTCTGGCCACCGAAATCGCGAGCCGTCTGCGTGGCAAGCACAAGCCTGAGTACACTCCTCACGTTGACACCGGCGACTACATCGTCGTAATCAACGCTGAGCAGATCCGTGTTACCGGTGCTAAAACCACTGACAAAATGTACTACTCCCACTCCGGTTTCCCGGGCGGCATCAAGTCGATCAACTTTGAAAAGCTGATCGCCAAGGCCCCTGAGCGCGTGATCGAGACCGCGGTCAAAGGCATGCTGCCTAAGAACCCGCTGGGTCGCGACATGTACCGTAAGCTGAAAGTCTATGCGGGCGCTGCACACCCTCATACTGCTCAGCAGCCCCAAGAACTGAAGATTTAACGGAATAGTTCATTATGTCGGCGACTCAAAATTACGGCACTGGCCGTCGCAAGACCGCAACCGCACGCGTTTTCCTGCGTCCGGGTACTGGTAACATCTCCATCAACAACCGTTCGCTGGATAATTTCTTCGGCCGCGAAACTGCCCGCATGGTAGTTCGTCAGCCGCTGGAATTGACTGAGACTGTCGAGAAGTTCGACATCTACGTCACCGTGATCGGCGGTGGTGTAAGTGGTCAGGCTGGCGCAATCCGCCACGGCATCACTCGCGCTCTGATGGACTACGACGAGACTCTGCGCAGCGCCCTGCGTAAAGCCGGCTTCGTAACCCGCGATGCTCGTGAAGTTGAACGTAAGAAAGTCGGTCTGCGTAAAGCGCGTAAGCGTCCGCAGTACTCGAAGCGTTAATTCGCTTTCACGTTCAAAAAAGAACGCCCAGTATCCTCACGGAGCTGGGCGTTTTTTTATGCCTGCGATTTATCAAAGAATTGCGCTGTGACAACTTGCCACATCCGCAGACGCCCTATACTACAAGGCTTGGGGGTGATGGGCTCCGGTAATTACCTTGTCAGGATTGGGGCTTTTCATTACCATTCGGCAAAATTTTTATAAGTACATAGATTTACTTAGTAGATGCCTGATTTAACAGGCCACAAAGCTGATGGGAGAGGACTGAATGAGCAATGACGGCGTGAATGCAGGCCGGCGTCGCTTCTTGGTAGCAGCCACATCCGTGGTGGGTGCTGCAGGAGCGGTGGGGGCTGCGGTCCCGTTCGTGGGGTCATGGTTTCCCAGTGCCAAGGCGAAAGCCGCCGGTGCACCGGTGAAAGTGAATGTCAGCAAAGTCGAGCCAGGCCAGCAGATGATTGCTGAGTGGCGCGGCCAGCCGGTGTTCATCGTCCGCCGTACACCGGAAATCCTGGGGAATCTGAAGAAGATCGAGGGCCAGCTCGCCGATCCGACCTCCAAGAACTCGACACAACCGACTTACGTTGATCCGGAAATCCGTTCGATCAAGCCTGAGGTACTGCTGCTGATCGGTATCTGCACGCACCTGGGTTGCTCGCCGACCTTCCGTCCTGAAGTGGCACCTGCGGATCTGGGTAAAGACTGGGTAGGCGGTTATTTCTGCCCTTGCCACGGTTCCCACTACGATCTGGCTGGCCGCGTCTACAAGTCGCAACCTGCGCCTTTGAACCTGCCAGTTCCCCCGCATTCCTATGAGACCGATGAGATCATTGTCATTGGCGTCGATACGGAGAAAGCGTGATGAACAAATTCATGGATTGGGTTGACGCGCGCTTTCCCGCAACCAAGATGTGGGAAGACCATCTCAGCAAGTATTACGCTCCAAAAAACTTCAACTTCTTCTATTTCTTTGGCTCCCTGGCGCTGCTCGTTCTGGTCAACCAGATCGTTACCGGTGTCTGGCTGACCATGAGCTACAACCCGTCGGCGGAAGAGGCGTTCGCCTCCGTCGAATACATCATGCGCGATGTCGAGTACGGCTCGATCCTGCGTCTGCTGCACTCCACCGGCGCTTCGGCGTTCTTCATCGTGGTCTATCTGCACATGTTCCGTGGCCTGCTCTACGGTTCGTACCAGAAGCCGCGTGAGCTGGTGTGGGTCTTCGGCATGCTGATCTACCTGGCGCTGATGGCCGAAGCCTTCATGGGCTACCTGCTGCCGTGGGGGCAGATGTCCTACTGGGGTGCCCAGGTGATCATCTCGCTGTTCGGTGCGATCCCGGTCATCGGCAACGACCTGACCCAGTGGATTCGTGGTGACTACCTGATTTCCGGCATTACCCTGAACCGCTTCTTCGCCTTGCACGTGGTTGCCCTGCCGATCGTTATCCTGGGTCTGGTGGTGCTGCACATCCTGGCGTTGCACGAAGTCGGCTCGAACAACCCGGACGGCGTGGACATCAAGAAGCACAAGGACGAAAACGGCATACCGCTGGACGGCATTGCCTTCCACCCGTACTACACCGTGAAAGATATCGTCGGTGTGGTGGTGTTCCTGTTCATCTTCTGCTCGATCGTGTTTTTCTTCCCGGAAATGGGCGGCTACTTCCTCGAAAAGCCGAACTTTGAAGTGGCGAACGCCTTCAAGACCCCAGAGCACATCGCTCCGGTCTGGTACTTCACCCCGTTCTACGCCATCTTGCGTGCGATTCCGGACAAGCTCCTGGGTGTGATCGCCATGGGCGCGGCCATTGCCGTGCTGTTCGTCCTGCCATGGCTGGACCGTAGCCCGGTCAAGTCGATGCGCTACAAGGGCTGGCTGAGCAAGATCTGGCTCTGGGTGTTCTGCATCGCGTTCGTGATCCTGGGCGTGCTGGGCGTATTGGCCCCGACCCCTGAGCGTACGTTGCTGTCGCAGGTGTGTACCTTCCTGTACTTCGCCTACTTCATTCTGATGCCGTTCTACACCAGGCTCGAGAAGACCAAACCGGTTCCGGAAAGGGTGACTGGCTGATGAAAAAACTATTTGCTGTATTGATGCTTGCTGCGCTGCCAGTGTTCGCTTTCGCAGCTGAACACGGTGGCCCCGAGCTGGAAAAAGTCGACATCGACGTTTCCGATAAAGCCGCCATGCAAGACGGCGCGCGTACGTTCGCCAACTACTGCATGGGTTGCCACAGTGCCAAGTTCCAGCGCTATGAGCGTGTTGCCGATGACCTGGGCATTCCCCATGATTTGATGATGGAGAAGCTGATGTTCACCGGTGCCAAGATCGGCGACCACATGAGCATCGGCATGCAGCCGGCGGACGCCAAGGCCTGGTTTGGCGCGGCGCCACCGGACCTGACCCTGGTTGCCCGTGTTCGCGGTACTGACTGGCTCTACGGTTACCTGAGGTCGTTCTACGAAGATCCTGCGCGCCCATGGGGTGTGAACAACAAGGTCTTCCCGAACGTGGGTATGCCTAACGTCCTGGCCGGCCTGCAAGGTCGCCAGGTGGTTGGCTGCAAACAGGTTCCGATCGTCGAGGGCGGCAAGACGCAATATGACCCTCTGACTGGTACGGCGCTGACTCATGAAGCGTGCGACCAACTGACCATCGTGCCGAAAAGCGGTGCCCTGACTACAGAGCAGTTCGATGAGAAGGTCAAGAATCTGGTAACCTTCCTGGCTTACTCGGCTAACCCGGTTAAGCTGCAACATCAGCGCATCGGTACATACGTATTGCTGTACCTGGCGTTCTTCTTCGTATTCGCTTACCTGCTCAAGCGCGAATACTGGAAAGACGTGCACTGATAAAGCTTCAAGCTATTGCTGTTAATCGCGCGCGCCCAAGGGCGCCTCTGAGGATGTAGCGAAACTGGTGATCCAGTCGTTACGGGAGGCGCCCTCTGGGCGCGCTCGTTTTTCCGCGTTCGATTATTTCTACAAGCGAGGAGGATCGCCATGGGCGTGACCAATCGGTTGGCCTGTTACTCCGACCCCGCCGACCACTATTCCCACCGAGTGCGCATCGTACTGGCAGAGAAGGGTGTCAGCGCCGAGATCATTTACGTGGAAGCTGGACGCCAGCCACCTAAACTGATTGAAGTGAACCCTTACGGCAGCTTGCCCACCCTGGTCGATCGCGACCTGGCGTTGTGGGAGTCGACTGTGGTGATGGAATATCTGGATGAGCGTTACCCGCACCCGCCGCTACTGCCGGTTTATCCCGTGGCGCGTGCCAACAGTCGCCTGCTGATGCATCGCATCCAGCGTGACTGGTGTGGCCTGGTGGATCTGATTCTTGATTCGCGGACCAAGGAGGCGGCCCGTGCCGTGGCCCGCAAAGAGTTGCGCGAAAGCCTGACGGGTGTGTCGCCACTGTTCGCCGACAAGCCGTTTTTCCTCAGTGAGGAACAAAGTCTGGTGGATTGCTGCCTACTGCCCATACTCTGGCGATTGCCGATTCTGGGTATAGAACTGCCGCGGCCGGCCAAGCCGCTGCTTGATTATATGGAGCGCCAGTTTGCGCGTGAGGCTTTCCAGGCGAGTCTGTCTGGTGTCGAACGCGACATGCGCTAAGGCTTAAGGAGCCGCTATGAACTCCAGTCGACCTTATCTGGTCCGCGCGCTCTATGAGTGGATTGTGGACAACGATTGCACCCCGCACATGCTGGTCAATTCCGAGTATCCGTCGGTACAGGTGCCTCAGGGGTTTGCCAGTGACGGCCAGATCGTCCTGAACGTATCGCCCCAAGCTGTGCGTCACTTGCACATGGACAACGAGGCGGTCAGTTTCGAGGGGCGCTTTGGTGGCGTGCCGCATACCCTGTACGTGCCGATTGCTTCGATCCTGGGTATCTACGCCCGGGAGAATGGCCAGGGCATGGTGTTTGATCTGGAATCGCCGATGGGCGAGGACGATGAGATCGAACCGGATGACGATCTTCCGCCACCGGACAGCGAGCCGCCGCGCCCAAGCGGTCGGCCGAGTTTGAAGGTGGTGAAATAAAAAAAGGGTGATCCGCAAGGGTCACCCTTTTTTATTTCGCCACCTTCAAACGATGTAGGAGCGAGCTTGCTCGCGATGGACGTGAACGATGATGCGTGCAGTCTGAATGAACGCAGTGTCATTGCGTTTTTCGTCGGAACGCCGCCCGGAGCTAGCTCGCTCCTACAGGGTCAGTCGATGTACTCGAACAGCTTCACAATCTTCTGCACACCGGAAACCCCTTGCACCAGGTTGGTCGCCTGCGCGGCTTCCTGTTTGGTCAGCAGGCCCAGCATGTAGACGATGCCGTTTTCAGTGACAACCTTGATGCGCGAGCCGGGGATGTTCGCATCGGCGAGCATCTGGGTTTTGATCTTGGTGGTCAGCCAGGTGTCGTTCTGGCGTGCCAGCAACGAGGAGGGTGGCAGGATTTGCAGTTCGTTGTGCACCTGTTTCACACGCTGGACGGCGGCGGCAGCCTGTTCGGCCTTGGCCTTGAGGTCTGCGCGTGGCGTTTGCCCGGCGAGCAGCACGACGCCGTTGAAGCTGGTGACGACGATGTGCGAATCCTTGTCCAGGGCCGGGTCGGCCTTGGCGACGTTCACGCCAACCTTGGTGTCGATCAGGGAGTCATCGATCTTGCTGCCCAGTGTGCGAGTACCGCGGTCATCTTCAATCGGTGCTTCACGGCTGGCCGTCACTACCGAGGTGCAGCCACTGATGCCGAGGCACAGGGTCAAGGCCAACAGGCCAAGGCGATTAGGGGTCATTCTTCACTCCCGAACAATTGGCTGTCGATCAAATCGCAAAGGCAATGGATCGCCAGCAGGTGGACTTCTTGAATACGAGCGGTGACGTTGGCCGGTACGCGAATCTCGACGTCCTCGGGCAACAGCAGCGACGCCATGCCGCCACCATCACGACCCGTTAATGCTACGACAATCATTTCGCGATCATGTGCGGCCTGGATCGCCTGAATTATGTTGGCCGAGTTGCCGCTGGTGGAGATAGCCAGCAGCACATCGCCCGGTTGGCCGAGTGCGCGGATCTGCTTGGAGAAGATTTCGTTGTAGCTGTAGTCATTGGCGATCGAGGTGATCGTCGAGCTGTCGGTCGTCAGGGCGATGGCCGGCAGGCTCGGGCGCTCGCGCTCAAAGCGATTGAGCAGCTCGGACGAGAAGTGCTGGGCGTCGCCGGCAGAGCCGCCGTTGCCGCAGGAAAGCATTTTGCCTTCGTTGAGCAGGGCGTTGACCATGACCTGGCTGGCTTGCTCGATGTGCGGTGCAAGTACTTCCATCGCCTGTTGCTTGGTGTCGATACTGGCCTGAAAAAGCTGGCGAATTCGGGATTGCATGTCCATCTGTGTGACCTTAAGTAGCGCGGCTGTTCGGCACGTGAATGTGCAGCCCGCAAAGCAAAGAGCAAAAGTGTTGGGTGGTAGTGTCCGGTTCGCAATGCCGACGATCAGCCGTCGAAGGCATTCTGTAGCCAGTTCAACTGATCGAGATTGCTGTCGATGGCAATCACGTCGAAGCGGCAAGGGGAATTGGCCCAGCGCGACTCGCACTGAAGAAAATACTGCGCGGCGAAAATCAGTTTTTGCCGTTTGCGCTCATCGATGCTATCGAGCGCGCCACCCCATTGAGTGTTTTTTCTGTAGCGGACTTCAACGAATACTACTGTATCGCCATCTAGCATGACCAGATCAAGCTCGCCGCGTTTACACAACCAGTTCTGCGCCAGCAGGCGCAGACCCTGTTGTTGAAGATGCTCGAGCGCATGGCGCTCGGCATCCTTGCCGCTTTGCTGGCGTGACCTGTCGGGCATCAGCGAGTGGTGTCCGGCAGGCGCTGGACCTGGCCATTGGCGAACTGGGCCCATGGCAACTGGCGCACGACACGCTGGCTCTGGGTCATGCCAAGGCTGCCCGACTCGCCGTCGATTCGGCTGTCCGGCAGAGACTTGAGCTGGCCCAGGCGTGGCGCCAGTCGATAGGCGTCCACGCCCATGGCATACAGGCGCCCCAGGCTGCCGGCGGCTTGTGGCCACTGGGCGGTGACCTGGCGGCGCAGCGGGTCGTTGGCGTCCAGCAACCATGGCGTCTCGCAGAAGCGGATGCCATTCATGTCGTTGTACTGGTTGACGTCACCGCTGGCACTGAACACGTGGGAGGTGGCGTAGACCGGAACATCGCCTGCGTACTGGAAGTTCAGGGTCGGTTTGATCTGCTGGGCCTGTTGCGGTGTTGCGGCCAGGAAGATGAACTCGATGTCCTGGCGGCGCGATGGCTGGGCGGCGACTTGCGAGCCAACAGTGCTTTGCAGGCTCTTGGCGCGACCTTCGCTCTGACGCAGCTGGAACATGTCGGCAATCTGCTGGGCCAGCTGGACCGGTTGATCGACGCGTTCGGTGGCAATGATGGTGCCGCCATTGGCTTGCCAATCCTGGCTGAACGCCTTGAGCACGCGGTCGCCCCATTCACCTTTCGGCACCATGATGGCGGCGCGATGCAGGCCGTCGGCGCGAGCGCGGCGCGACACTTCACGGGCTTCGTCTTCAGCGGCCAGACCGAACTGGAACAATTGCGCCGGACCTTGGTCACCCTCGCTGTAGTTCAGCGCCAGGGTGGTGATCGGCAATTGCGGGCGGGTGCTCAGCTGTTTGACCAGCGGCTTCTCCAGCGGCCCGACGACCAGTTGCACGCCATCGGCCTGGGCCTTGCGGTAGAACTCGTCCATGGAGGTCAGGTGCGAGCTGTCATAAAACTCGATGGCGGGCGGCTTCTGCCCGGCCTGTTGTGCCTGGTAGTGAGCGGCCATGAAACCGTCGCGCAGTGCTTTACCGACCGAGGCCAAGGGGCCGTCCTGAGGCAGCAGCAGGGCGATTTTGCTCAGGGGCTGGCTGGCCAGCTCCTTGAGTTGGGTCAGTGGCTGCGGCAATTGGATGGCGGCCGGGTGTTTCGGATGCTGTGCGCGCCAGTTATCGATGGCGGCCTGTTGCTGCTCAAGGGTGCCGGCGGACTTCACGGCCAGCGCCAGGGCCATCCAGCCACCGAGATCGTCGGTGGTGTTGGGCTGCAGCTGGTCGGTCGGCAGCGAAGCGATCAGGGCCCAGATGGCTTCGTGGTTTTTGCTCGCGGCTTCACCTTTGAGCATCGGGGCAATGAAAATGCGCTCGCGAGCAGCGGCGAGGGGCTGGCCATCAGCTTCCAGGGCGCGGGCGTGAACGGTGCCGGTGCGCACCTGTTGCTCTACCGGCAGTTCGCTCAAGCGCTGCAGGCTTGGGTGGCTCAAGGCCGTCAGCGCTGCCTTGGGCTGATTGCGGGTCATGGCCAGTTCAGCCGCCAGGGTGTTGGCGAAAACCTGTTGGCCCGGCTTGAGTTGCTCGATCGGAACCTGTTGCAGGATTTGCGCGGACTGGCCGGCATTGCCCTGGTGATAGGCCAGGTCGGCAGCACTCAAGCGCAGCAGGGCGGCATCTTCCGGTGATTTGCTTTGGGCGGCTTTCGCGAGCAGTTGCTCGATACTGGCGTCCGGTGTCCGTGGAAGTTCGCCAAGGCTGGAGGAGGGCGAGCTGGCGCAAGCCGCCAGCAAGGCAGCGAGGCAGAGGGCAGATAACAGCCGCAGGCAAGCGATCATGTAAGCGTTCCTGATACTCGATCAAATTAGCGTGGAATTGTACCCAAGCACTGGCCGGGGCGCGATGTTAGTGGCGTGAATCGATCAATTTAGCTGGTGAAAATGTTGCGCCAGTGCACAAACGGTCGGCGATACCTCGTTTGCTTGCGCGTATCGTGAGTCTCGCTACGCGCTACAATGGCGACTTTTACCGATCATGAGGTGTGCGCTTTGACTGCTCCAGGTGCTTTGAATTCCGCTGCTGGCTCGCTTTATGTGGTGGCGACGCCCATCGGCAACCTGGATGACATCAGTGCGCGGGCGCTGAAGATCCTGCGTGAAGTGGCCTTGATCGCCGCGGAAGACACCCGTCATTCCCAGCGCTTGATGCAACACTTCGGCATTTCGACGCCATTGGCAGCCTGCCATGAGCACAACGAGAGGGATGAAGGTAGTCGCTTTATCACGCGTCTGCTTGCCGGTGACAACGTGGCGTTGATCTCCGACGCCGGGACGCCGCTGATTTCCGATCCGGGATATCACCTGGTGCGGCAGGCCCGGGCAGCGGGTATCGATGTGGTGCCGGTTCCGGGGGCCTGCGCTTTGATCGCAGCGTTGTCGGCGGCGGGGCTGCCTTCCGACCGATTCATTTTCGAAGGTTTCCTGCCGGCCAAGGCGGTGGGGCGGCGAGCGCGCCTGGAGCAGGTAAAGGAAGAGCCTCGCACCTTGATCTTCTATGAGGCCCCGCATCGCATTCTGGAATGCCTGCAAGACATGGAGCTGGTGTTCGGCCCTGAGCGCCCGGCGCTGCTTGCCCGTGAGTTGACCAAGACGTTTGAAACGCTCAAGGGGCTGCCGCTGGCCGAGCTGCGCGAGTTCGTCGAGTCAGACAGCAATCAGCAGCGTGGCGAGTGCGTGGTGTTGGTGGCGGGCTGGTCTGCCCCCGAGGAGGAGGGCGCCGTCAGCAGCGAGGCGATGCGCATCCTCAACCTGTTGCTCGAAGAAATGCCGCTCAAGCGTGCGGCAGCTTTGGCGGCGCAGATCACCGGCGAGCGAAAGAATGTGCTGTACCAGATTGCCCTGGATAAACAGAAAGGCGAGTAAAACCCGACGCGCAGGCGTGCTGAAGGGCGCTTGGTGCTTGTTCTTCGGGCGCTCTGCCGGTAACCTTCGCGGCGGAGAGTCGATCGGACAGTCGCTGCCCTCTATGAAAATTAGGGGGGGGAGGAAAGTCCGGGCTCCATAGGGCGAAGTGCCAGGTAATGCCTGGGAGGCGTGAGCCTACGGAAAGTGCCACAGAAAATAACCGCCTAAGCGCTTCGGCGCCGGTAAGGGTGAAAAGGTGCGGTAAGAGCGCACCGCACGTCTGGTAACAGTTCGTGGCTAGGTAAACCCCACTTGGAGCAAGACCAAATAGGGTCCCAAGGCGTGGCCCGCGCTGGGACCGGGTAGGTTGCTAAAGATGTCCAGTGATGGCCATCGTAGACGAATGACTGTTCAAGACAGAACCCGGCTTACAGATCGACTCTCCACCTTTTTTCACCCCTCTGCTTAAATTGTTGAGCAGGGTGCTGGTGGTAGCAATGAGCGCGTAATTGGGGTGGTCGCATAAACTCCCCGTAGTAGCCAATTCCCTCCTTGCACAATCGTCAGCAGAACCTCTTTTGTAATACCAAAAAAATCTTACTCTTAATAAATCACTTTAACTTCTGAATGCAGCCTCCTGTGCTGATTCAAGTTATCGGGCAGTTTCATCTGCCGGATTCTCGTTACCCCTCCGTTAATGCTCCTAAATCTCAGTTCTGTAAGGGTTTTCCTTTGATCCGCGCCTTGACGGTGTGGTGGGCGCATTCCTATAGTGTGCGCAAGTGGCGGAAAGTGGCATGAAGTGGGTTTTTTGAACTCAAAACGCTAAAATTTGGAGAAACGCTGACGTGTTTCGCGGAGCCAACGCTATCAGTCTCGATGCAAAGGGCCGTCTCGCCATGCCGAGCCGGTACCGTGACGAGCTCGATTCGCGTAGTTCCGGTCAATTGATCGTAACAATTGATGCCGTTGATCCTTGTTTGTGTGTTTACCCCCTCGATGAGTGGGAAATTATTGAAACCAAACTGCGCGCACTGCCTTCGCTTCGCGAAGAAAACCGCCGCCTGCAACGTTTACTGATTGGCAATGCCGTCGACCTCGAGCTCGATGGCAGTGGTCGTTTCCTGGTTCCGCCGCGTCTTCGCGAATATGCCAAGTTGGATAAGCGCGCGATGTTGGTGGGCCAACTGAACAAGTTCCAATTGTGGGACGAGGATGCCTGGAACGCGGTTTCTGCCGCTGACCTGGCTGCTATTCAACAACCGGGCGCCATGCCTGATGAACTGCGTGATTTGATCCTGTGACTATTGATAGCGGCTTTAACCACATCACCGTACTGCTTGACGAAGCCGTCGAGGCTCTCGCCGTACGTCCTGATGGCTGCTATCTGGATGGCACGTTCGGGCGCGGCGGGCACAGCCGGTTGATCCTCAGCCAGCTCGGTCCCGATGGCCGGTTGCTCGGATTCGACAAAGATCCACAAGCGATTGCCACCGGGCAGACGCTAGCGGCCGAAGACGGCCGCTTTGTCGTTGTGCAGCGCAGCTTTGCCGAGCTCGGTTCGGAAGTCGCCGAACGCGGTCTGGCCGGCAAGGTCAGCGGGGTTCTGCTGGATCTTGGCGTGTCTTCGCCACAGCTCGACGACCCTGAGCGCGGCTTCAGTTTCCTCAATGACGGCCCGCTGGACATGCGCATGGATCCGTCCCGTGGCATCAGCGCTGCCGAATTCGTCAACACCGCACCCGTGGAAGAAATCGCCCGCGTGTTCAAGGAATACGGCGAAGAGCGTTTCTCCGGTCGCATGGCCCGTGCCGTGGCCGAGCGTCGCGATATCAAGCCATTCGAGCGCACCGGTGACCTGGCCGAAGTCCTGAAAGTCGCCAACCCGGCGTGGGAAAAGGGCAAGAACCCTGCAACCCGTGCATTCCAGGGATTGCGTATTCACGTCAACAACGAACTGGGTGATCTGGAGACCGGCCTCGAAGCCGCGCTGGAATGCCTGGAAGTGGGCGGTCGCCTGGTGGTGATCAGCTTCCATTCGCTGGAAGACCGCATCGTCAAACTGTTCATGCGCAAGCTGGTGAAAGGCGAAGCCGACAACCTGCCGCGCAACCTGCCGGTTCGGCACGTCGCCTTCGAACCGAAAATCAAAGTCCATGGCAAAGCGCAGACGGCCTCCGACGCCGAACTCAAAGCCAACCCACGTTCCCGTAGCGCTGTCATGCGTGTGGCGGAGAAGCTGCGGTGAGCAAGCTTTTCGCCAAGCCATTGCCCGGCGGAAGCTTCTTCATGCTGCTGCTGTTTGTTGCCGTGCTCGTTTCGGCCATCGGCGTGTCTTATAGCGCCCACTGGAATCGCCAGTTGTTGAACACGCTGTACAACGAATTGAGCGTGCGCGACAAGGCGCAGGCCGAGTGGGGCCGGTTGATTCTGGAGCAGAGCACCTGGACCGCCCACAGCCGTATCGAAGTGCTGGCCACCGAACAGTTGAAAATGCACATCCCCGGTGCCGCTGACGTGAAGATGGTGGCGCCATGATGAAACTCGAGGGGGCACTCTTTCCCTGGCGGTTCCGCGTGGTCCTGGGTTTGCTCGGCGTCATGGTGGCTGCGATTGCCTGGCGCATCATCGACCTGCAAGTGGTCGACCGTGACTTCCTTAAAGGTCAGGGCGATGCACGCAGTGTCCGTCATATTCCGATTCCGGCTCACCGCGGTCTGATCACCGACCGTAACGGCGAGCCTCTGGCCGTCAGTACTCCGGTAACCACGCTGTGGGCCAACGCCAAGGAAATGCAGCTGGAAAAAGACAAGTGGCCAGCATTGGCCGCCGCGCTGGGGCAAGATCCCAAGGCCCTGACCGAGCGTCTTGAAGCCCAGGCCAACAAGGAATTCATCTACCTGGTGCGCGGGCTGACGCCTGAGCAGGGGCAGGCCGTGCTCGACCTGAAGGTGCCGGGTGTCTATGGCATCGAAGAGTTCCGGCGTTTTTATCCTGCCGGCGAAGTCACCGCCCATATGGTCGGGTTTACCGACATCGACGATCACGGTCGTGAAGGTGTCGAACTGGCCTACGACGAATGGCTGGCCGGGGTCCCCGGCAAGCGCCAGGTGATCAAGGACCGGCGCGGCCGGTTGATCAAGGATGTCCAGGTCACCAAAAACGCCAAGGCCGGCAAGCCCTTGGCGTTGTCCATTGACCTGCGCCTGCAATACCTGGCCAACCGCGAATTGCGCAACGCGATCATCGAGAACGGCGCCAAGGCCGGCAGCCTGGTGATCATGGACGTGAAGACCGGCGAGATTCTCGCGATGGTCAACCAGCCGACCTACAACCCGAACAACCGTCGCAACCTGCAACCGGCGATGATGCGCAACCGCGCGATGATCGACGTGTTCGAACCCGGTTCGACCATGAAGGCGATCTCGATGAGCGCCGCGATCGAAACCGGCCGCTGGAAGCCGAGCGACACGGTCGAGGTGTATCCGGGTTCGTTGCAGATCGGCAAGTACACCATCAAGGACGTATCCAAGACCGAAGGCCCGGTGCTCGACCTGACCGGCATCCTGATCAACTCCAGTAACGTCGGCATGAGCAAGGTCGCGTTCGACATCGGCGGCGAAACGATTTTCCGCCTGGCGCAGAAAGTCGGCCTCGGCCAGGACACCGGCCTGGGCTTCCCGGGCGAGCGCGTCGGCAACCTGCCGAACTACCGCGAATGGCGCAAGGCGGAAACCGCCACGCTGTCCTACGGCTACGGTATCTCCGTGACCGCGATCCAGTTGGTCCACGCCTTCTCGGCCCTGGCCAACAACGGTCGCCTCGCCCCGTTGACGCTGATCAAGACCGACAAGGCGCCGCAAACCACCCAGGTGTTGCCGGAGGCCGTCGCGAAAACCATGCAAGGCATGCTGCAACAAGTGATCGAGGCCCCGCGCGGTGTGTTCCGTGCGCAGGTGCCGGCCTATCACGTGGGCGGCAAATCCGGTACTGCGCGTAAAACCTCGGTGGGCACCAAGGGCTACGCCGAGAACTCCTACCGTTCGCTGTTCGCCGGATTCGGCCCGATGAGCGACCCGCGCTACGCCATCGTGGTCGTCATCGATGAGCCGACCAAGGCCGGTTACTTCGGTGGCCTGGTTTCCGCACCGGTGTTCAGTCGAGTGATGTCGGGCACCCTGCGCCTGATGAATATTACCCCGGACAACCTGCCACCCACTCAACAAGCGAACGCTACACCGGTCGTTCCGCTGAAAGCCAATGGAGGGCGCGGCTGATGTCTCTGAGCCTGAACAAGATTTTCCCTCACGCCGGCCACGATCTGCTGATTCGCGAGCTCGCCCTGGACAGCCGCAATGTGCGCGCGGGTGATCTGTTCCTCGCCGTGCCTGGCGGGAAGTTCGATGGGCGTGCGCACATTGCCGACGCCTTGCAACGCGGTGCTGCTGCAGTGGCCTATGAAGTCGAAGGCGCCACGGTCCTGCCGATCACTGAAGTGCCGCTGATTCCGGTCAAGGGGCTGGCGGCCCAGTTGTCGGACATCGCCGGGCGTTTTTATGGCGAGCCAAGCCATCACCTGAACCTGGTGGGCGTCACCGGCACCAACGGCAAGACCAGCGTGACTCAGCTGGTGGCCCAGGCGCTGGACCTGCTTGGTCAGCATTGTGGTCTGGTTGGCACACTTGGTTGCGGTTTCTACGGCGCGCTGGAAAGCGGCCTGCACACCACGCCGAACCCGATTGCCATGCAGGCGACCCTGGCGGACCTGAAAAAGGCCGGGGCCAAAGCCGTGGCGATGGAAGTTTCTTCCCATGGCCTGGACCAGGGTCGTGTGACGGCACTGGCCTTCGATGTGGCGGTGATGACCAACCTGTCCCGCGATCACCTGGATTACCACGGCACCATGCAGGCCTATGGCGAAGCCAAGGCCAGGCTGTTTGCCTGGAATGATTTGAAATGCCGCGTGGTCAACCTCGACGACGAGTTCGGTCGGCAACTGGCCGCGGACAAGCGCGAGTCGCGACTGATCACCTATAGCCTGGAAGACTCCAGTGCCTACCTGTATTGCCGTCAGGCGCAATTCGACGACGAAGGCGTGCGCGCCACGCTGGTCACGCCACAGGGCGAGCATCTGTTGCGCAGCGCCTTGCTCGGTCGTTTCAACCTGAGCAATGTCCTGGCGGCGGTCGGCGCGTTGCTCGGTCTGGATTACGCGCTGGACGAAATCCTCCAGGTGCTGCCGAAACTCGAAGGCCCGGCCGGGCGCATGCAGCGTCTGGGTGGTGGCTCGCAGCCGTTGGTGGTGGTCGATTACGCGCACACCCCGGATGCCCTGGAAAAAGTACTGCTGGCTCTGCGTCCACACGCCAAGGGCAAGCTGCTATGCCTGTTCGGCTGTGGCGGTGACCGTGATCGCGGCAAGCGTCCGCTGATGGCGGAGGTGGTCGAGCGTCTGGCCGATCGCGTGCTGGTCACCGATGACAATCCGCGTACGGAAGACCCCTCGGTGATTTTCGATGACATCCGCGCCGGTTTCACCGCTGTGGATAAAGTGGAGTTCGTTGCCGGTCGCGGTCAGGCGATTGCCCGGTTGATCGCCAGTGCCTCTGTGGATGACGTGATTGTCCTGGCCGGTAAAGGTCACGAGGACTATCAGGAAATCAACGGCGAGCGTCATGCCTTTTCCGATCTGGTCGAGGCTGATCGCGCCTTGACCGCGTGGGAGGTGGCCCATGCTTGAGGCCTTGAAACTGAGCGAACTGACTGGCGCGCTGAATGCTCGCCTGGTGTCCACCGATGCCAGCTTCGACGGCGTCAGCATCGACAGCCGCGCGATCAAGCCTGGCCAACTGTTCATTGCCCTGGCCGGTCCGCGTTTTGACGGTCATGACTACCTGAATGAAGTCGCCGCCAAAGGCGCGGTCGCCGCGCTGGTCGAGCGCGAAGTCGCCGATAGCACCTTGCCGCAATTGCTGGTCAAGGACGCCCGCCAGGCCCTCGGCCAGTTGGGCGCGCTCAATCGTGCGGCGTTCACCAAGCCTGTCGCCGCCGTCACCGGTTCCAGCGGCAAGACCACGGTCAAGGAAATGCTCGCAAGCATCCTGCGTACCCGCGGTTCGGTACTGGCGACCCGTGGCAACCTGAACAACGACCTCGGCGTGCCGCTGACCCTGCTCGAACTCGCCCCGGAACACGACGCGGCGGTGATCGAGTTGGGCGCATCGCGTCTGGGTGAAATCGCATACACCGTGGGGCTGACCAGGCCACACGTGGCGATCCTCAATAACGCAGGGACCGCCCACGTAGGCGAGTTCGGCGGGCCGGAGAAAATCGTCGAGGCCAAGGGCGAAATCATCGAAGGGCTGGCGGCCGATGGCGTCGCCGTACTCAACCTCGATGACAAGGCGTTTGGCATCTGGAAAGCCCGCGCAGGCAACCGCAAGGTGCTGACGTTTGCCCTGAGCAACACACAGGCGGATTTCCACGCCAGTGACCTGGCCACCGATGCCCGTGGTTGCCCGGCGTTCAATCTGCATGGCCCGGAAGGTGTGGAGCGCGTTCAATTGAACCTGCTCGGCACCCACAACGTCGCCAACGCCATGGCCGCCGCCGCTGCCGCCCATGCCTTGGGTGTGTCGCTGTTCGGCATCGCCACCGGTCTTGGCGCGGTGCAACCGGTCAAGGGCCGGACCGTCGCGCAACTGGCCACTAATGGCATGCGCGTTATCGATGACACTTACAACGCCAATCCCACCTCCATGTGCGCCGCCGTTGATATACTGGCCGGCTTTTCCGGTCGCACCGTCCTGGTGCTCGGAGATATCGGCGAGTTGGGCGAATGGGCGGAGCAGGGGCACCGCGACGTGGGCGCGTACGCCCGTGGCAAGGTTTCTGCGCTGTACGCCGTCGGGCCAATGATGGCTCACGCCGTGAACGCCTTCGGTCCTCAGGCTTTTCACTTCAGCACGCAGGCTGAACTGATCAAGGCCCTGGGCGCCGAACAAGACACAAACACCACCATTTTGATCAAGGGATCGCGCAGCGCTGCGATGGAAAACGTCGTCGCCGCCTTGTGCGGGTCCAGTCTGGAGAAACATTAATGCTGCTGCTGCTAGCGGAGTATCTGCAACAGTTCTACAAAGGCTTCGCGGTCTTCCAGTACCTGACCCTGCGCGGGATTCTCGGTGTACTGACCGCGCTGGTCCTGTCGCTGTGCTATGGCCCCTGGATGATTCGCACGTTGCAGAACCGTCAGATCGGTCAATCCGTTCGCAACGACGGCCCGCAGTCGCACCTGTCCAAGTCGGGTACGCCGACCATGGGCGGCGCGCTGATTCTGTCGTCCATCGGTGTCAGCACCCTGCTCTGGGCTGACCTGAGCAATCGTTACGTCTGGGTCGTGTTGCTGGTGACCTTGCTGTTCGGCGCCATCGGCTGGGTCGACGACTACCGCAAGGTCATCGAGAAAAACTCCCGCGGCCTGCCAAGCCGCTGGAAGTATTTCTGGCAGTCGGTGTTTGGCCTGGGTGCGGCGATCTTCCTTTATGTGACCGCCGCCACTCCGGTGGAAACCACACTGATCCTGCCGATGCTCAAGGACTACAGCATTCCGCTGGGCGCAGGCTTCATCGTCCTGACCTATTTCGTGATTGTCGGTTCGAGCAACGCGGTCAACCTGACCGACGGCCTCGACGGCCTGGCGATCATGCCGACGGTGATGGTGGGCGGTGGCCTGGGCATTTTCTGCTACCTGTCGGGTAACGTGAAATTCGCCGAATACCTGCTGATTCCCTACGTACCGGGCGCGGGTGAGCTGATTGTGTTCTGCGGCGCGTTGATTGGTGCGGGCCTGGGTTTCCTCTGGTTCAACACCTATCCGGCTCAAGTCTTCATGGGCGACGTCGGCGCACTGGCGCTAGGCGCGGCCCTGGGCACCATCGCGGTGATTGTTCGTCAGGAAATTGTCCTGTTCATCATGGGCGGCGTGTTCGTGATGGAAACCCTGTCCGTGGTCATTCAGGTCGCCTCTTTCAAACTGACCGGTCGCCGCGTATTCCGCATGGCGCCCATTCACCACCACTTTGAACTCAAGGGCTGGCCCGAGCCACGCGTGATCGTCCGTTTCTGGATCATCACCGTGATTCTCGTGCTGATCGGCCTTGCCACCCTGAAGCTGAGGTAGAAACTCGTGTCTCTGATCGCTTCTGACCACTTCCGCATCGTTGTCGGCCTCGGCAAGAGCGGCATGTCCCTGGTTCGCTTCCTGGCGAACCGGGGCGTGGCGTTTGCCGTGGCCGATACGCGGGAAAATCCGCCGGAACTGGCCACGCTCAAGCGTGACTATCCGCACGTGGAAGTGCGTTGTGGCGAGCTGGATGTCGAGTTCCTGTGCCGTGCCGACGAGCTCTACGTGAGCCCCGGCCTGGCGCTGGCGACCCCGGCCCTGCAGGCCGCCGCAGCCCGTGGCGTGAAATTGTCCGGCGACATCGAGCTGTTCGCGCGTAACGCGAAGGCGCCGATCGTGGCCATCAGCGGTTCCAACGCGAAAAGCACCGTCACCACCCTGGTCGGCGAGATGGCGGCTGCGGCCGGCAAGCGCGTCGCGGTGGGCGGCAACCTCGGCACCCCGGCGCTGGATCTGCTCAGTGACGACGTCGAGCTGTACGTGATGGAACTGTCGAGCTTCCAGCTGGAAACCACCGACCAGCTCAACGCTGAAGTGGCGACCGTGCTCAACGTCAGCGAAGACCACATGGATCGCTACAGCGGTCTGCCGGCGTACCACCTGGCCAAGCACCGGATCTTCCGTGGTGCCCGGCAGTTCGTGGTCAATCGCCAGGATGCCCTGAGCCGTCCCCTGATGGGCGAGGGCCAGCCATGCTGGACCTTCGGCCTGAGCAAACCGGATTTCAAGGCCTTCGGTATCCGTGAAGAAGACGGCGAGAAATACCTGGCCTTCGAATTCCAGAACCTGATGCCGGTGCGCGAGTTGAAGATTCGCGGCGCCCATAACCAGTCCAACGCCCTGGCGGCCCTGGCCCTGGGCCATGCGGTCGGCCTGCCATTCGATGCCATGCTGTCGAGCCTGCGCACCTTCGCTGGCCTCGAGCATCGCTGCCAATGGGTCCGTGACCTCGACGGCGTGGGTTACTACAACGATTCCAAGGCCACCAACGTCGGTGCTGCGCTGGCCGCCATCGAAGGTCTTGGCGCAGACATCAAGGGCAAGGTCGTGCTGATCGCCGGTGGCGACGGCAAGGGTGCGGAGTTCAAGGACCTGCGCGATCCAGTGGCGGCCAACTGCCGCGCCGTGGTGCTGATGGGCCGCGACTCCGACAAGATCGGCGAGGCCATCGGCGACGCCGTGCCGCTGATCCGCGCCGGTTCCCTGATCGAAGCGGTCGAGCAATGCCGCGCCGCCGCACAGCCGGGCGACGTGGTACTGCTGTCGCCAGCCTGCGCCAGTTTCGACATGTTCAAGAACTACGAAGACCGTGGTCACCAGTTCGTCCAAGCCGTGGAGGATCTGGCATGAGCCTCAAAGGCATCATCAAGCCGTATCCGTCGCCGATCATCACCGGTCGCGGTATCGACCTCGATTTCCCGATGCTCGCCGGTTGCCTGGCGTTGCTCGGCCTGGGGCTGATCATGATTGCCTCGGCATCGACCGAAGTGGCGGCCGTGCAGTCGGGCAGCGCCCTGTACTACATGATTCGCCACCTTATCTACGTGGTGCTGGGCCTGGGTGCCTGCATCGTCACCATGATGATCCCGATTGCCACCTGGCAACGCCTGGGCTGGCTGATGCTGCTGGGTGCGTTCGGTTTGCTGGTGATGGTGATCGTTCCGGGGATCGGCCGTGAGGTTAACGGCTCGATGCGCTGGATCGGCTTCAGTTTCTTCAACGTCCAGCCCTCCGAGATCGCCAAGGTGTTCGTGGTGATCTACCTCGCCGGTTATCTGGTGCGTCGCCAGAAAGAAGTGCGGGAAAGCTGGATGGGCTTTTTCAAGCCGTTCATCGTGCTGTTGCCGATGGCGGGCCTGCTGCTGATGGAGCCGGACTTCGGTGCCACCGTCGTGATGATGGGGGCGGCGGCGGCGATGCTGTTCCTTGGCGGCGTCGGGCTGTTCCGTTTTTCCCTGATGGTGGTCCTGGCCGTCGGAGCGGTGGTGCTGTTGATTCAGATGCAGCCGTATCGAATGGCGCGCCTGACCAACTTTGCCGACCCGTGGGCGGACCAGTTCGGTGCCGGCTATCAGTTGTCCCAGGCATTGATCGCATTCGGTCGTGGCGAATGGCTGGGCGTTGGCCTGGGCAACAGCGTACAGAAACAGTTCTACCTGCCGGAAGCCCACACCGACTTCGTGTTCTCGGTGCTCGCCGAAGAGCTGGGTGCCGTGGGTTCGCTATGCACCGTGGCACTGTTCGTCTTCGTGTGTATTCGTGGCATGTACATCGGTTTGTGGGCTGAGAAGGCCAAGCAGTTTTTCGCCGCTTATGTCGCCTACGGCTTGTCGTTCCTGTGGATTGGTCAATTCCTGATCAACATCGGCGTGAACGTGGGCTTGCTGCCGACCAAGGGGCTGACCCTGCCGTTCCTCAGCTATGGCGGCAGCTCGTTGGTTATTTGCTGTGCCTGTCTCGGCTTGTTGCTGCGCATCGAGTGGGAAAGTCGAACCCACCTGGGCAGCGAGGAGATGGAGTTCCATGAGAGCGACTTCGCCGAGGAGCCGAACCATGGGCGCTAACGTGATGATCATGGCTGGCGGCACCGGTGGCCACGTGTTCCCGGCGCTGGCCTGTGCCCGCGAATTCCAGGCGCGCGGCTATACCGTGCACTGGCTCGGCACGCCGCGTGGCATCGAGAACGATCTGGTGCCGGCGGCCGGTATCGAGTTGCACCGGATCAATGCCAGCGGTCTGCGCGGCAAGGGCAAGCTGTCACTGCTCAAGGCACCGTTCATGTTGCTCAAGTCGGTCTGGCAGGCGCGCGCGATCATTCGCCGTCTGCAACCGGTCTGCGTCGTGGGCTTTGGTGGTTTTGTGACCGGTCCTGGTGGTGTTGCGGCCAAACTGGCCGGTGTGCCGGTGATCGTTCATGAGCAGAACGCCGTGGCCGGTACCGCCAATCGGTTGCTGGTGCCGTTGGCCGCCCGAGTCTGTGAAGCGTTCCCCGACACCTTTACCCTGTCCAGCAGCCGGCGGACCACCGGAAATCCGGTGCGCACCGAACTGTTCCTCGAGACATCGCGACCTGCCCTGGCCGGTCGCAAGGCGCGTTTGCTGATTCTGGGCGGAAGCCTGGGCGCAGAACCGTTGAACAAGTTGCTGCCTGAAGCCCTGTCGCAAGTCGCTGCCGATTTGCGTCCGGAAGTGTTCCATCAGGCCGGCAAAAACCACGATGAAGTGACTGCAGAGCGCTATCGCGCGGCTGGCGTCGAGGCGCAGGTGCAGCCTTTCATCAAAGACATGGCCCAAGCCTATGGCTGGGCCGACCTGGTGGTATGTCGCGCAGGCGCGCTGACCATCAGTGAACTGGCCGCCGCCGGTCTGCCCTCGATGCTGGTGCCTTTGCCTCACGCCATCGACGATCACCAGACCCGCAACGCCGAATATTTGGCCCGTGAAGGCGCAGCCTTCCTGATGCCGCAGAGAACGACTGGCGCAGCGGATCTTGCCGCTCGCCTGACAGAGGTCCTGATGCAACCACAACGACTCAACGAAATGGCTAGCGCGGCACGCCGCCTCGCCAAACCCGATGCCACCCGTAACGTGGTCGACAGTTGCCTGGAGGTGGCCCATGGTTGAGAGTCAGAAAGCCATGCCACAACCGGAAATGCGCCGTATCCGTCGCATCCACTTCGTCGGTATCGGCGGCGTGGGCATGTGCGGGATTGCCGAAGTGTTGCTGAACCTGGGTTATGCCGTGTCCGGTTCCGACCTCAAGGCTTCGCCTGTGACTGAACGCCTGGAGTCCTTCGGGGCGCAGATCTTCATCGGCCACCGCGCCGAGAACGCTGCGGCCGCTGACGTGCTGGTGGTGTCGAGTGCCGTCAACACCTCCAACCCGGAAGTCGCTACCGCGCTGGAGCGCCGTATTCCGGTGGTGCCGCGTGCAGAGATGCTGGCCGAGCTGATGCGTTATCGCCATGGCATCGCCGTTGCCGGTACCCACGGCAAAACCACCACCACCAGCCTGATCGCTTCGGTGTTCGCCGCCGGTGGCCTGGACCCGACGTTCGTGATCGGTGGCCGCCTGAATGCCGCGGGTACCAATGCCCAGCTCGGCACCAGCCGTTACCTGATCGCCGAAGCCGACGAAAGCGACGCCAGCTTCCTGCATTTGCAGCCGCTGGTGGCCGTGGTCACCAACATCGACGCCGATCACATGGCGACCTACGACGGTGACTTCAACAAGCTGAAGAAAACCTTCGTCGAATTCCTGCACAACCTGCCGTTCTACGGTCTGGCGGTAGTGTGCCTGGACGATCCGGTGGTGCGTGAAATCCTGCCGCAGGTGAAACGTCCGACCGTTACCTATGGCTTCGGCGAAGACTGCGACGTGCGCGCCATCAATGTACGCCAGCAAGGCATGCAGACCTTCTTCACCGTGCTGCGCCCTGACCGCGAGCCGCTGGATGTTTCGGTCAACATGCCGGGTAACCACAACGTATTGAACGCTCTGGCAACCATCTGCATTGCCACCGACGAAGGCGTCAGCGATGAAGCCATCGTCCAGGGCCTGTCCGGGTTCCAGGGTGTCGGCCGACGCTTCCAGGTCTACGGCGAACTGCCGGTGGAAGGCGGCAATGTGATGCTGGTCGATGACTACGGTCACCACCCGACGGAAGTCGCGGCCGTGATCAAGGCCGTACGCGGTGGCTGGCCGGAGCGCCGCCTGGTGATGGTCTACCAGCCGCATCGCTACAGCCGCACCCGTGACCTGTACGACGATTTCGTCAATGTACTGGCCGATGCCAACGTACTGCTGCTGATGGAAGTCTATCCGGCCGGCGAAGAGCCGATTCCGGGTGCCGACAGCCGCAAGCTGTGCAACAGCATCCGTCAGCGTGGCCAGCTCGACCCGATCTACATCGAGCGTGGTGTCGACCTTGCGCCAGTGGTCAAGCCGCTGCTGCGCGCCGGTGACATCCTGCTGTGCCAGGGCGCCGGTGATATCGGCGGTCTCGCACCAAAACTGCTGAAGAGTGAGCTGTTCGCCGGCGCCGTAGCCGCACCGGAGAAGGGGAAGTTGAAATGACTGCTGCCTACGCCAACCTGGTCTCCACGATCGCGCCGAAAGATTTCGGCCGCGTCGCCGTGCTGTTCGGCGGCAAGAGTGCCGAGCGCGAAGTCTCCCTGAAGTCGGGCAACGCCGTACTCGACGCGCTGCTGAGCGCCGGTGTGGATGCATTCGGCCTCGACGTGGGCGATGACCTGCTGCAGCGTCTGCAGAGCGAAAAGATCGACCGCGCCTTCATCATCCTCCACGGTCGCGGCGGTGAAGACGGCAGCATGCAGGGCCTGCTCGAATGCCTGGGCATTCCGTACACCGGCAGCGGCATCCTGGCCTCGGCCCTGGCCATGGACAAACTGCGCACCAAGCAGGTCTGGCACGCTCTGGGCATTCCGACGCCACGTCACGCGGTCCTGTGCAGCGAGGCTGATTGTATTTCGGCGGCGACGGAACTGGGCTTCCCTTTGATCGTCAAACCGGCCCATGAAGGTTCAAGTATCGGGATGGCCAAAGTGAGTTCCTCTCCTGCGTTGATCGACGCATGGAAAGCGGCCAGTACCTACGATTCGCAAGTGTTGGTCGAGCAATGGATCCACGGTCCGGAGTTCACCATCGCCACCCTGCGTGACCAGGTGTTGCCACCGATTGCCCTGGGCACGACGCACAGCTTCTACGACTACGACGCCAAGTACATCGCCAACGATACCCAGTACCGCATTCCGTGCGGTCTGGACAGCGCCAAGGAACGGGAACTCATGGACCTCACGGCCAAGGCCTGTGAAGCGCTGGGTATCGCCGGTTGGGGCAGGGCAGACGTAATGCAGGACGCCGACGGGCAGTTCTGGTTCCTGGAAGTCAACACCGCACCGGGCATGACCGATCACAGCCTGGTGCCGATGGCGGCCCGTGCCGCCGGTCTGGATTTCCAGCAACTGGTCCTGGCGATTTTAGCCGCAAGCATCGAGCCACGAGGTTAAGACCATGCAAGGCGCTCAGCTCAGACATCAGCCTCCCGCACCCGGCCGCAAGCCGGTGCCACGGGGTGCCAGCCGAATGGTGGCCAAAGAGCCGATGTCCGTGCGCCTGCCGAAAGCCAACTTCGGTTTTCTCAAAGCGTTGTTCTGGCCGGTGCTGCTGGTGGCTTTGGGCTTCGGTACTTACGAAGGCGCGACACGGTTGTTGCCCTATGCCGACCGGCCGATCACCAAGATCAACGTGCAGGGCGACCTGAGTTACATCAGCCAGCAAGCGGTGCAGCAGCGAATCGCCCCGTACGTGGCGTCGAGCTTCTTCACCATCGACCTGGCGAGCATGCGCACCGAGCTGGAACAGATGCCATGGATTGCCCACGCCGAAGTGCGCAGGGTGTGGCCGGATCAAGTGGTGATCCGCCTGGAAGAACAACTGCCGGTGGCTCGCTGGGGCGACGAATCGCTGTTGAACAACCAGGGGCAGGCGTTTACGCCGCGCGAGCTGGCGAATTACGAACATCTGCCGCAGCTGTTCGGCCCACAGCGGGCCCAGCAGCAAGTGATGCAGCAATACCAGGTATTGAGCCAGATGCTCAGGCCGCTGGGCTTCTCGATTGCGCGCCTGGAGTTGCGTGATCGCGGCAGCTGGTTCCTGACCACCGGCCCCGGCAGTGCCGGCCCGGGTATCGAACTGCTGCTGGGACGCGGCAACCAGGTGGAAAAGATGCGCCGCTTTATTGCCATCTATGACAAGACGCTCAAAGAACAGATTACGAACATTGCGCGCATCGATCTGCGCTACGCCAACGGCCTCGCCGTTGGCTGGCGGGAACCTGTAGCGCCTACGACAGCCCAACCCGCTGTCGCGAAGAATTAAGAGAGGCAGGACCCCATGGCAAACGTGCAAAGCGGCAAAATGATCGTCGGTCTCGATATCGGCACCTCCAAGGTGGTGGCGCTGGTGGGTGAGGTTTCGGACGACGGCACGCTGGAAATCGTCGGGATCGGTACCCATCCGTCCCGTGGCCTGAAAAAAGGCGTGGTGGTGAACATCGAGTCCACCGTGCAATCGATCCAGCGCGCCATCGAAGAAGCGCAGCTGATGGCGGGTTGCCGTATTCACTCGGCGTTCGTCGGTGTGGCCGGCAATCACATCCGCAGCCTGAACTCCCACGGCATCGTGGCGATTCGCGATCGCGAAGTCAGCTCGGCGGACCTTGAGCGCGTGCTCGACGCGGCCCAGGCCGTGGCGATCCCGGCTGACCAGCGCGTGCTGCACACCCTGCCGCAGGATTACGTGATCGATAACCAGGAAGGCGTCCGCGAGCCACTGGGCATGTCCGGCGTGCGTCTGGAGGCCAAGGTCCACGTGGTCACCTGCGCCGTCAACGCCGCACAGAACATTGAAAAATGCGTGCGTCGCTGCGGTCTGGAAATCGACGACATCATTCTCGAACAGCTGGCTTCCGCGTATTCGGTGCTGACCGATGACGAGAAAGAGCTGGGCGTGTGCCTGGTGGACATCGGTGGCGGTACCACCGACATCGCGATCTTCACCGAAGGCGCGATTCGTCACACCGCAGTGATCCCGATTGCCGGCGACCAGGTGACCAACGACATCGCCATGGCGTTGCGCACCCCGACCCAGTACGCCGAAGAAATCAAGATTCGCTACGCCTGCGCCCTGGCCAAGCTGGCCGGTGCCGGTGAAACCATCAAGGTGCCAAGCGTTGGCGACCGTCCGCCGCGCGAGCTGTCCCGCCAGGCCCTGGCCGAAGTGGTCGAGCCGCGCTACGACGAACTGTTCACGCTGATCCAGGCCGAACTGCGCCGCAGCGGCTACGAAGACCTGATCCCGGCCGGCATCGTGCTGACCGGCGGCACGTCGAAGATGGAAGGCGCAACCGAACTGGCCGAGGAAATCTTCCACATGCCGGTCCGCCTGGGTGTGCCGCATGGCGTGAAAGGTCTGGATGACGTAGTGCGCAACCCGATCTATTCCACCGGCGTCGGCCTGTTGATGTACGGCCTGCAGAAGCAGTCCGACGGCATCTCGTTCTCGGGCATCGGCAGCCGCGACAGCTACAGCAACGAAGAGCCACAGGCTCCGCTGCTGGACCGCCTGAAGAAGTGGGTCCAGGGCAATTTCTGAAGATATACCGCAACACCGTTACACCGAAGCACGCAGTAGGCGAAAAAACTAGAGAATGTAAAGGAGAGGGAAAATGTTCGAACTCGTAGACAACATCCCCGCAAGCCCGGTAATCAAAGTTATCGGTGTCGGCGGTGGCGGCGGCAACGCTGTCAACCACATGGTCAAGAGCAACATCGAAGGCGTCGAATTCATCTGCGCCAACACCGATGCTCAAGCGCTGAAAAACATCGGCGCGCGCACCATCCTGCAACTGGGCACCGGCGTGACCAAGGGCCTGGGCGCTGGCGCCAACCCTGAAGTCGGCCGTCAAGCCGCCCTGGAAGACCGTGAGCGCATCGCCGAAGTGCTGGCCGGCACCAACATGGTGTTCATCACCACTGGCATGGGCGGCGGTACCGGTACCGGTGCTGCGCCGATCATCGCCGAAGTGGCCAAGGAAATGGGCATCCTCACCGTTGCGGTGGTGACCCGTCCGTTCCCGTTCGAAGGCCGCAAGCGTATGCAGATCGCCGACGAAGGCATCCGCATGCTCTCCGAAAGCGTCGACTCGTTGATCACCATTCCGAACGAGAAGCTGCTGACCATCCTCGGTAAAGACGCCAGCCTCTTGTCGGCTTTCGCCAAGGCTGACGATGTACTGGCCGGTGCCGTTCGCGGTATCTCCGACATCATCAAGCGTCCGGGCATGATCAACGTCGACTTCGCCGACGTGCGTACCGTGATGAGCGAAATGGGCATGGCGATGATGGGCACTGGCTGCGCCAGCGGTCCGAACCGTGCACGCGAAGCCACCGAAGCGGCCATTCGCAACCCGCTGCTCGAAGACGTGAACCTGCAAGGCGCTCGCGGTATCCTGGTGAACATTACCGCCGGTCCGGATCTGTCCCTGGGCGAATACTCCGACGTGGGCAGCATCATCGAGGCATTCGCCTCCGAGCACGCGATGGTCAAGGTCGGTACCGTTATCGATCCGGACATGCGCGACGAGCTGCACGTGACCGTCGTTGCCACCGGTCTTGGCGCTAAAATCGAGAAACCTGTTAAGGTCATCGACAACACCGTCCACACCTCGATGGCTGCACAGCCACAACAACAGGCCCCTGTTCGTCAGGAAGCTCCAGCGGTGAACTACCGTGACCTGGACCGTCCGACCGTCATGCGCAACCAGGCCCAGGCCGGTGCTGCGACTGCCGCGAAGATGAATCCGCAAGATGACCTGGACTACCTGGACATCCCGGCTTTCCTGCGTCGTCAGGCCGATTGATGAAATGTATCAGGGGTATTCGGGTGATTGGTGTTCAGCAAAGGTCTGGTCTGCTATCATCGCCAGCCTTTGTTGATACCAGTTCGCAATTTGCGCTGAAGCGGCCCATGCCATGATTAAACAACGCACCCTGAAGAATATTATCCGTGCCACAGGTGTCGGCCTGCACTCCGGGGAGAAGGTCTACCTGACCCTCAAGCCAGCGCCTGTCGACACCGGCATTGTGTTTTGTCGCGCCGACCTCGATCCCGTGGTGCAGATTCCTGCCCGCGCGGAAAACGTTGGTGAAACCACTATGTCGACCACGCTGGTTAACGGTGACGTCAAAGTGGACACGGTAGAGCACCTGCTCTCGGCCATGGCAGGCCTGGGCATCGATAACGCCTACGTCGAGCTCTCCGCGTCCGAAGTCCCGATCATGGATGGTAGCGCCGGACCTTTCGTATTCCTGATTCAATCGGCTGGCCTGGAAGAACAGGACGCCGCCAAGAAGTTCATCCGCATCCTGCGTGAAGTGACAGTGGAAGATGGCGACAAGCGCGCTACTTTCGTCCCTTTCGACGGGTTCAAGGTGAGCTTCGAGATCGATTTCGATCACCCGGTTTTCCGTGACCGCACCCAAAGTGCAAGCGTGGATTTTTCCAGCACTTCGTTCGTAAAAGAAGTCAGCCGCGCCCGTACCTTTGGTTTCATGAGTGACATCGAGTACCTGCGCAAGCACAACCTCGCACTCGGCGGCAGTGTTGAAAACGCTATTGTGGTCGACGCCGATGGCGTACTGAACGAAGACGGCCTTCGTTATGAAGACGAATTCGTGAAGCACAAGATTCTCGATGCAATTGGTGACCTCTACCTGCTGGGCAATAGCCTGATTGGTGAGTTCAAGGGCTTCAAGTCCGGCCACGCACTGAACAACCAGCTGCTGCGCAAGTTGATTGAGCAGACAGATGCCTGGGAAGTCGTGACGTTCGAAGACGCCAGCACTGCACCGATCTCTTACATGCGCCCGGTTGCGGCCGTGTAAGCAAAAAACCTCTCTAGTTTTTTAAAGGCTACCTTCGGGTGGCCTTTTTTTATGCCCTGATTTTATGTTGTCTGGCAGGCCGCCTTCGTCGGAACGCCGCCCGGAGCAAGCCCGCTCCCACAGGGGGACGCGGTCAACTGTGGGAGCGGGCTTGCTCGCGAAGAGGCCGGTCCATTCAGCATAGAGTTCACTTGGCACAAACAACCCGATTACGCCCCGCATCCTTGGCCTGATACAGCGCCTTGTCCGCACTGAACAGCAATTGCTCCAGGCTGATATCACTGGTCGCCGTCCACGTGGCAATGCCGATACTCACGCTCATCGGCGGCTCACCCGGGTCCACCAGCGGCAGTTTTTGCACCGCCTCACGGATATGTTCGGCGATCTTGCGCGCGCCTTCACTGTCGGTTTCGGCCAGGATCACCGAGAACTCCTCACCACCGTAGCGTGCTACCAGATCTGCCGGGCGGTGCACATTGGCGCGGATGACCTCGGCCAATGCGCGCAAGGCTTCATCGCCTGCCTGATGCCCGTGCCGGTCATTGAAGGCCTTGAAGTGATCGGCATCGATCATCAGCAATGACAACGGCTTGCCGCTGCGCTGCGCCCGAAACCATTCATGACGCAGGGTCTGGTCAAGGGATCGACGGTTGGCCACGCCGGTCAAGGCGTCAGTGGCCGCCAATTGCGCCAGTTCCTGCTCGGCACCGTGGCGCAGGCGCAGCTCGCGGCAGAGCAACCAGGTCAGCCACAACAAACCGATGCACAAAACCCCGGTAGCACCGCTGATCACATAGGCGGTGCGGTTCCAGGTGGCGAACACGTCATCGATGGAAAGGGCAACGATGACGGTCAGCGGCAGATTGCCGACCCGGGAAAAGGTGTACAGGCGTCGTTGATGGTCGACACTCGACACGCTTTCGAAAGTTCCACTGCGCTCCTTCAGCATGCGCACGACGTTGGGGCGGCTGGAGAAGCTTTTACCGATGGAGTTCTGTTCCCGGTACGGTTTCTGCGCCAGGAGAATCCCGTCATCGTTGATGATCGCCAACGTGCTGCCGATGCCGATGTCGAGGCTGTTGAACAACTGATCGAAGTAGCTCATGCGCATCGACGCCACCGCGACCCCCATAAACTCACCGGTGGGCGAGGAAATGCGCCGGCTGAAACTGATGCGCCATTCGTCACTGTCATCACAGTCGCAGCGCGGCTTGAACGGTCGGCTGATGAACATGCCGGTGTCGTGATTGGAGACATGGGCCAGGAAATAGTCGCGATCGGCGAAGTTGCCCGGTTTCGGTTCGATCAATGACGAGTCGGCCAGTACGTCGCCGTGCTTGTCCAGCAGCAGGATGTCGCCCTTGTAGCGCGCGGTGGTGGAGCGGTCGAACAGCACCAGGTGACGGATCTGTGGCGAGACCTGTTTCAGATCGTCCCGTTGGGCGGCGGCAATCAGGCCCTGCAAGGTCAAATCATAGAGTTCGACCGTGCGCAGGACATCGGCATCGATCAGTTGCGCAATGGTGGTCGCGCTGCGTGTGGCGGTCTGTTGGGCGTAGGCATGTTCGCGGATCAGCAGGAACGTGACGATGCACAGGATCGAGATGACCGTCAGGGTACTGCCGAAGATCACCATGATCTCGGGTCGCCCGGGCGGGCCTTGAACATGTGGGGTGCGACTTGCGGTCATAGGGCTGACGTCTGCTGGATGGACGTAGTAAGCGTAGTTGCATAAACGTGGCAGCCGGGTGAATCGTTCCTGATGCTCGAACGATTGATCAATGACAGGGGGGCAGTAAGTTTCTTTGCAAAAGCTGCAATGAAAGTTGAGTCGCCACGATAAAAAAAAGCCGCTGACAGCAGCGGCTTTAAGACAACTTTTCAAAGGGAAGAGCCAATGAAAGTGTCGAGGGAAACAGGTGTGACAGCTACGGATCAGCTGTCTTTTTCGGCCTGTGGCTGGGCCTGGGCGCTGGATGCTTGCGGAGCTTGGGCGTCTTGCGCAGCCTTGGCCGTCATCTCGACCTGATGCTCTTCGAACGCCGCGGAGCGTGCGGCGCCATGCGCGACGAAAGTCTGCGATTCTTCCGCCATCGCCAATGGCGACAGGAACAAAGAGGACAAAACGAAAGCGCTGGCAATACCCATACTGTTGGACATCTTTAAAACCTTCTTGCTTGGCAAGTGCTGTTTGGTGCGGGCAAAGATAAGGATCTGGAGCGAAGGGAAAAAGAGCGGATTCATGAAAGGACTGTTGCGGTAACAGCAATAGTTGGTTGACCGCACACTTGTGTTCACCCGAACTTCATGTGGGAGCGAGCCTGCTCGCGAAAGCAACACCTCGGTCCTTGGGTTGCACCGCGTTGCCTGATTCGCGAGCAGGCTCGCTCCCACAAAGGAGAGGTGTCAGACAGGCAGATGAATGCCGAAGGTATTCATCCCGTGGTCGCTGCGCACGAACACATCGCCGCCATGCATCAATGCAATCGCCTTGACGATGGCCAGTCCCAGGCCGTGATTGTTGCCGCTGTTGCTACGCGAAGCATCGACTCGATAGAAACGCTCGAACAGCCGTGGCAGGTGTTCACGGGCAATCGGCGAACCGGGGTTGGCGACGCCGATGCTGACCTGGTGTTCTGCAGCTTCAATGCGCACTTCAATCACCTGCCCCGGCGCGGTGTGCTGCACCGCATTGTTCAGCAGGTTGATCAGCGCCCGGCGCAGATGGGCAATCTCGATGCGCACTTGCGCGTCACCACTGACCTCGACCCGGACCTGAGCGTCTTCGAGAATGAAATCCAGATATTCCAGGGTCGTGGCCACCTCATCGGCCAGCGAGGTGGCGGTGAGTTTGGTCGCCTTGCTGCCCTGGTCGGCGCTGGCGAGGAACAGCATGTCGTTGATGATCGAACGCAGCCGCTCAAGCTCTTCGAGGTTCGATTGCAGCACTTCGAAGTAATGCTCGGCGGAGCGTCCGCGGGTCAATGCGACCTGGGTCTGGCCGATCAGGTTGGTCAGTGGCGAGCGCAATTCGTGGGCGACGTCGGCATTGAACGATTCAAGGCGCGAGTAGGCTTGCTCGACCCGTTCCAGGGTCGAGTTGAACGAGCTGACGAATTGATCGAGTTCCGGCGGCAAGGGTGACAATCGCAAGCGTCCCGAGCGCAACGGCGGGGCCAGGCGCTGGGCTTCCTGGGACAGTTTGATCAGCGGCTTGAGGCCGATCCGCGCCACCCAATAACCCAGCGCCGATGCCAGCAGCACGCCGACGATCGCCAGGCTGATCAGCGCGATCAGCAGTTGATGCTGGGTATGGAAAAACGTTTCGGTGTCGATGGCGATCATGAAGCGCAGCGGTGGGCGCTGGTCCTTGGCCGGGAACTCGCTGACCAGCACTTTCAGCGGATACGGGTGATCCGCCAGTTGCATGTCCCGCGTGCCCAGCGGCCCTTGGGCAAAGGCGCGGACCTGCGGGGTCAGGTTGCCGTATTCGTAGTGCGGATCGCCGCTGATGATCCAGAAACTGATGCGCTTGTCTTCTTCGCTCAGCAGGTTGAGCTTGTTGTTGATCTTCACCCAATGCTCGGGCGTGCCGTAACGGCCGACCGTGGATTCGAGCACGCTGTAGCGCGCATCCAGTTCGGCTTCGGGTAACAGGCCAAGGCCTTTGTCGACCTGCTGGTACAGCGCCCAACCGATCAACAGAAACACCAATAACGCCACCAGGGTGAACATCCCGCTCAGCCGCAAGGCGATTGAATTACTAGACACCACGGCTCTCCAGCACATAACCCATGCCGCGAATGGTGTGCAGCAGTTTCTCTTCGAACGGCCCGTCGAGCTTGGCCCGCAGGCGTTTGATCGCGACTTCGACGACGTTGGCGTCACTGTCGAAATTGATGTCCCAGACCATTTCGGCGATGGCGGTTTTCGAGAGGATTTCACCCTGGCGGCGAGCCAGCACGCTGAGCAGCGAGAACTCCTTGGCGGTCAGGTCCAGCCGTGTGCCGCCACGAGTAGCCTTGCGACTGATCAAATCTATCCACAGGTCGGCGATGCTCACTTGCACTGGCTCATGGCCGCCGCTGCGCCGGGTCAGCGCTTGCAGGCGTGCCACCAGTTCAAGGAAGGAAAACGGTTTGCCCAGATAGTCATCGGCGCCGTCACGCAGGCCTTTGATGCGATCTTCCACACGTTCGCGGGCGGTGAGCATGATCACCGGGGTTTGCTTGCGCGCACGCAAGGCGCGCAACACGCCGAAGCCATCGAGGCCCGGCAACATCACGTCGAGGACGATCACCGCGTAGTCGCTCTCCAGCGCCAGGTGCAGGCCTTCGACCCCGTCCCGCGCCAGATCCACGGTGTAACCCTGTTCCGTCAGACCGCGGTGCAGATAATCCGCGGTTTTTTCCTCGTCTTCGATAATCAGAACACGCATGACCCTGCCTCAGTCTGTGCTCGCCAGCGCTGGCACTGGCGAAGGTTTGGGCCTGTGAAACAACCGCTCCAGCCACAAGTATATGACCGGCGTGGTGAACAGCGTCAGGGCCTGGCTCACCAGCAAGCCGCCAACCACCGCGATCCCCAGGGGCTGGCGCAGCTCGGCGCCGGTGCCGTAGCCGAGCATCAGCGGCAGGGCGCCGAGCAGGGCGGCGAGGGTGGTCATGATGATCGGCCGGAACCGCGTGAGACAGGCCTTGAAGATCGCTTCCTCAGGCGACAATCCGGCATTGCGCTGCGCTTCGAGGGCGAAGTCGATCATCAGGATGCCGTTTTTCTTGACGATACCGATCAACAGCACCAGGCCGATCAAGGCCATGATCGAAAAGTCCTGGCCGCAAATCCACAGCATGATCACCGCGCCGAGACCCGCCGAGGGCAAAGTGGAAATGATCGTCAGCGGATGCACGAAGCTCTCGTAGAGCACGCCGAGAATGATGTACACCGCCACCAGCGCCGCCAGAATCAGCCACGGCTGGCTGGCCAGAGAACTCTGGAACGCCTGGGCCGCACCCTGGAAATTGCCGCTGATGGCGCTCGGCATGCCGATGTCGACCTTGGCCTGGTTGAGCATGATCACCGCATCGCCCAGCGCCACGCCCGGCGCCAGGTTGAACGACAGGTTGGCGGCCGGGAACATGCCGTCATGGGCGATGGACAGCGGGCCGACAGTTGGCGCATCGAATTTGGCCAGGGCCGACAAGGGCACCATTTGCCCGCTCAGGGGCGAGCGCAGGTAGAAATAGTTGAGGCTTTCGGCCTTGCCGCGCTGTTTGGTGTCCAGTTCCAGAATCACGTTGTACTGATTGACCTGGGTCTGGAATTCGTTGATCTGGCGCTGGCCGAATGCATCGTACAGGGCTTCGTCGACGTCGCTGGCGGTCAGGCCGAAACGCGCCGCCGCGCTGCGGTCGATGCTGATGTGGGTAATGCTGCCGCCCAGTTGCAAATCGTTGGAAATGTCGCGGAACGCCGGGTTGGCGCGCAGTTTTTCCGTCAGGCGCTGGGTCCAGGTGCTGAGTGTGCCGCCGTCGTTGCTCTTGAGTACATATTGGTACTGGGCACGGCTTGGCCCGGAGCTGAGGTTGATGTCCTGGCCGGCGCGCAAGTACAGGACAATGCCCGGCACTTTCATCAGTTGCGGACGAATCCGGTCGATGAACTGACTGGCCGAGACATCGCGGTCGCTGCGTTTTTTCAGGGTGATCCAGAAGCGGCCGTTGGCGATGGTCTGGTTGCTGCCGGAAACCCCGACCGAGTGCGAGAACGTTTCCACCGCTGGGTCGGCGGCGACAATTTCCGCCATTGCCAGGTGTTTTTTCACCATGTCGCCGTAGGAAATGTCGGCAGCGGCTTCGGTGGTGCCAAGGACAAAACCGGTGTCCTGGATCGGGAAGAAACCTTTCGGGATCAGAATGTACCCGGTAACGGCCAGGCCCAGTGACAGGCAGAACACGCCGATCATCAAGCGTTGATGGGCGAGGGCACGGCGCAGGCCTTTTTCGTACCATGCCAGCAGGCGCTCGCCAAAGCCTGGTTTGTCGTGGGCGTGATGCACCGGCGCGCGCATGAACAGCGCGGCCATGGTCGGCGCCAGGGTCAGCGACACCACCACGGAAATCAGGATGGTCGAGGTGGCGGTCAGGGCGAATTCCTTGAACAACCGCCCGACCACGCCACCCATGAACAGCAGCGGGATGAACGCCGCCACCAGCGAAAAGCTGATCGAGACCACCGTGAAGCCGATCTCGCCAGCACCCTTGATCGCCGCTTCGCGCATGCCGTCGCCGGCCTCCAGGTGCCGGTGAATGTTTTCCACCACCACGATCGCATCGTCGACCACAAAGCCCACGGCCACCACGATCGCCACCAGCGTCAGGTTGTTCAGGCTGAATCCCATGACGTACATCAGCGCAAAGCTGGCGGTCAGCGAAACCCCGAGCACCGCCGAGACAATCAATGTTGCCGACAACTGGCGCAGGAACAGCGCCATCACCGCCACCACCAGCATGATTGCAATCAGCAGGGTGATTTCCACTTCATGCAGCGAGGCACGGATGGTCTGGGTGCGGTCGATCAGCGTCTTGACCTGCACCGAGGCGGGGAGCATCGCTTCCAGTGCCGGCAAGGCGGCCTGGATGCGGTCCACGGTTTCGACGATGTTGGCCCCCGGCTGGCGGAAGATCACCAGGTTCACCCCCGGTTGCGTGCCCGCCCAAGCCTGGACGTAGGCATCTTCCGAACCGTTGACGACTTTGGCGACGTCGCGCAGATGAACCGGTGCACCGTCCTTGTAGGAAACAATCAGCTGGCTGTAGTCCTCCGGATGGAACAACTGGTCGTTGGTGGACAGGGTCGAGATGCTCGATTCCCCGTACAGCGCGCCCTTGGCCAGGTTGAGGCTGGTCTGCTGGATCGCCAGGCGGATGTCGGCGAGGGTCAGGCCGATGGCCGCGAGTTTGTCCGCCGACACCTGGACGCGGATCGCCGGACGTTGCTGACCGGTGATTGCAACTTGGCCTACACCGTCGACCTGGCTGAGCTGACGGGACAACAGGGTTTCCGTCAGGTCGCTGAGCTCCGGGCCGGGCATCTGCGAGGAGTTGACGCTGAGGATCAGCACCGGGCTGTCGGCCGGGTTGACCTTGCGCCAGGTCGGCAGGTTCGGCATGTCCTTGGGCAGCTTGCCCGCGGCGGTGTTGATCGCCGCCTGCACTTCCTGGGCGGCGGTGTCGATGCTCTTGTCGAGGGTGAATTGCAGGGTCAGGTTGGTCGAGCCCAGTGCACTGCTCGAGGTCATCTGGGTCACGCCGGGAATGGCGCTGAATTGCACTTCAAGGGGTGTGGCCACCGAGGAAGCCATGGTTTCCGGGCTGGCGCCGGGCAGTTGCGCGGCCACCTGGATGGTCGGGAACTCTGCCTCCGGCAACGGCGCTACCGGCAGGCGCGGAAACGCGATGACGCCCAGCAGCACCAGGGCGAACGTCAGCAGGACCGTGGCCACCGGGTGGTCGATGCACCAGGCTGATATCGAACCGTGGCCCTTCATTGCGCCGCCTCCGATTGCACCACTTGCGACGGCTCGGTCAGTACCTGCACCGTCGAACCCGGTTTGAGCCGCGACTGACCATCGCTGACCAGCACGTCACCGGGCTTCACGCCCTTGATGATGTCCTGGCCGCTGCCTTGATAGACCATCTGCACCTGCACGGCTTCGACTTTGTCACCATTGACCCGGTACACGAAGTGCTGGTCCAGGCCACGTTGTACGACGGTTGGCGGTACCACCAACGCATTTTTGTCCAGGGCTGTCTGAATCTTTACCGTCACCAGCAGACCCGGCCACAGCTTCTGGCCCGGGTTGTCGAATTCGGCCTTGGCGCGGATGGTACCGGTGCTGGCGTTGATCTGGTTGTCGATCAGGGTCAGGTGACCTTCGCCGAGCAGGTTGCCGGTTTCGCCGTCGGTGTCGGCGCCGATGTAAGCCTTGACCTGGGCGTGCTGTGGGTCGTTGATCAGGCCCTGCAAGGTCGGCAGCATTTGCTGCGGCAGGGAGAACTCCACGGAGATGGGGTCGATCTGGGTCACGGTGAACAGGCCCTGGACGTCGCTCATGCGCAGGAAGTTGCCTTCGTCGACGGTGCGAATACCGACACGACCGCTGACCGGGGAGTGTATTTGCGTGTAGGAAAGCTGTACCTCGGCGGAATCAATCGAGGCCTGGTTGCCTTGGGCGGTGGCCTTGAGTTGGTTGACCAGCGCCTGTTGCTGATCGTAGGTCTGCTTGGAGACCCCGTCGTCGACGCTGAGCAATTTGTAGCGCTTGAGGTTGACCAGCGCCACTTGCAGTTGCGCCTGGTTTTCGCCCAGTTGTGCCCGGGCCTGGTCGAGGCTGGCGCGGATCGACCGGTCGTCGATGGTGGCCAGCAGGTCGCCTTTTTTCACCAGTTGGCCTTCCTTGACCAGCAGTTTGGTGAGAATGCCGTCGATTTGCGGACGGACCACGACGCTGTGCAGGGACAGCACCGAACCGATGCCGCTGACATAGCGCGGCACGTCTTTTTCGGCGACGGCGACCACGCGCACGGGGATGGCGCTGGGGGCGGCGAGCTTGGCCTTGGCCGGTTTGGCGGCATACCACAGGCCCAGCGCTGCCAGGACAATCAGAAGGGCGACGAGCAGGGCGGGTTTTTTCTGGATTCGCATGCGAGTGGGGCGCCGGGGCTGGGTGGTCGGTGGGTCGGTGGGGCGGTGGGTATTTTCCTTTATAAACCTGTTTGACGGTCAGGAGGGTGACGGCTAACTGACGGCGCTGTCAGTTTGGCCTTGGCGGCCTCTGGGCCGACCATGTTCTTGGTTGACCGTGTATATATCCGTTTTTTGGGTTGTGGCGGCTGGTGGTTTCGCCCTTACGGCGACTCACTTTTTTTACAGGCGCCTAAAAAAAGTAAGCAAAAAAACGCTCGCCCCGAACGTCCGGCCCCTCGCCAGGGCTCGGGGTTCCTTCGCTCCGGTGTCCATCCGGGGGCATTGCCCTCCGGTCGGCTTCGCGCGACCTACATGCAATGAGTTCGCCTGCGTCGAACGGCGCTGCGCGCCCATCCCCGGATGAACGCCTCCGCTCAGCCTGCCGAGGGGGCGGGTGGATCAAGATCAAGAGCGGCAGGCGAGCTAACGCTCGGCCTGCTCTTCTCTTCTGTAGGAGCGAGCTTGCTCGCGATAAACGGCAGAACACCGCGGGATGTCAGGCTGCCAGCGTCATCGTTGACGACCATCGCAAGCAGGCTCGCTCCCACAAAGGCTCAGTTCGCCACCCGAACCCCACCCAGGCTCCCGCTCAATTCATACGCCGCCAATTCCGCCTGGTGCGCGGCCAGCAATTCCGGCAACGATCCACGCAAGTACTCGACCCAAGTCTTGATCTTCGCGTCCAGGTATTGGCGCGACGGGTAGATGGCGTACAGGTTCAGCTCCTGCGAGCGGTATTTGGGCATCACGCGCACCAGCGTACCGTTGCGCAGGCCGTCTATTGCGGCGTACAGCGGCAGGACGCCAACGCCCATGCCGCTGATGATCGCGGATTTCATCGCGTCGGCGGAGTTCACCAGGAACGGTGAGCTGTTGATGGTGACCATTTCCTGGCCTTCAGGGCCGTCGAAGGCCCATTTCTCGAGCGGAATCACCGGGCTGACCAGGCGCAGGCAGGCGTGGTTGAGCAGGTCGCTGGGTTTTTGTGCGCAGCCATTGGCTTTGACGTAGGCCGGCGAGGCGCAAACGATGCTGTAGGTGATGCCCAAGCGCTGGGAGACGAAACCCGAATCCGGCAGTTCGCGGGCAAGGACGATGGACACGTCGTAGCCCTCGTCCAGCAGATCCGGCACGCGGTTGGCCATGGTCAGGTCGAAAGTCACGTCCGGGTGGGTCTTGCGGTAGCGGGCGATGGCGTCGATCACGAAGTGCTGGCCGATGCCGGTCATGGTGTGCACTTTCAGTTGCCCGGCCGGGCGTGCGTGGGCGTCGCTGGCCTCGGCTTCGGCTTCTTCGACGTAGGCCAGGATCTGCTCGCAGCGCAACAGGTAGCGCTTGCCGGCTTCGGTCAGGGCGATGCGACGGGTGGTTCGGTTGAGCAGCCGGGTTTGCAGATGGGCTTCCAGGTTGGAGACCGCGCGCGAGACGTTGGCCGTGGTGGTGTCCAGTTGTACGGCGGCGGCGGTGAAGCTGCCGGCTTCGGCCACGTAACTGAAGGCGCGCATGTTTTGCAAAGTGTCCATGGGGTGCTCTCGGGTGCGATGGCAAATTGTGACACGAAGTTTCAGGGGCGGTGACCCCCTACCTACGGATTATCTCGTTAACGGTAACAAAGATTCACAGGAATCCCAGCTTATCGCCCTTCAGGCCGCCCCATAGAATTGCGCTCACCTCAAGAACACCCCACCTCAGGAAATCGCAGCAGTGCCGCGTCGCATCAGCAGAGCGCTTCAGCCGCTCAGTGTTTTGGCTTTAACCCTGGCAATCAGCGGCTGCATCGGAACCGGAGGTATTGCCCCGCAGGACAAGGCGCTGGAGGCCAATTCACTGGCCACCGACGAAGCGATCCAGAGCGCCGCGCAAGATGCGCACTGGCCCACCGCGCAATGGTGGCAGGCCTATGGCGACCCGCAACTGAACCGCTGGATCGACCTCGCCCTGCAAGGCAGCCCGAGCCTGGCCATGGCCGCCGCCCGGGTCCGTCAGGCCAGGTCCATGGCGGGCATAGCGGAAGCGGCCGAGTCGCTGCAGATCAATGGCGAGTCCACCCTCAAACGTCACAACTGGCCTACCGACCAGTTCTATGGCCCCGGCGAGCTGGCCAACAGCACCACCTGGGACAACAACGCCGCGCTGGGTTTCAGCTACGCCCTCGACCTCTGGGGCCGCGAAAGCAATGCCACCGAGCGCGCCGTGGACATGGCGTACATGACAGTGGCTGAAGCCCGCCAGGCACAGCTCGAATTGCAGGACAACATCGTGCGGGTCTACATCGAGCTTTCGCTGTATTACGCACAGCGGGACATCGTCGAAGCGACCCTCAAGCAGCAACAGCAGATCCTTGAGCTGGCGCAGAAACGTCTGAATGGCGGCATCGGCACTCATTTCGAAGTCAGCCAGGCTGAAACCCCGTTGCCGGAAACCCATCGCCAGATCGATGCCCTCGACGAAGAAATCGCCTTGAGCCGCAACCAGCTCGCCGCCCTCGCCGGCAAGGGCCCGGGGGAAGGCGCGCAGTTGCAGCGGCCGACGCTGTCGCTGGGTGCGCCACTGAAACTGCCGTCCGCGCTGCCGGCGCAATTGCTCGGGCAGCGTCCGGACGTGGTCGCCAGCCGCTGGCAAGTGGCGGCGCAGGCGCGGGGCATCGACGTTGCCCATGCCGGTTTCTACCCCAATGTCGATCTGGTCGGCAGCCTCGGTTACATGGCCACCGGCGGCGGGGCGCTGGAGTTCCTGACCGGCAAGAAGCTCAACTACAGCGTGGGACCGGCGATTTCGTTGCCGATCTTCGATGGCGGACGTTTGCGCGCGCAATTGGGCGAAGCCTCGGCGGGGTATGACATCGCCGTGGCCAAGTACAACCAGACCCTGGTCAATGCCCTGAAAAACATCTCTGACCAGTTGATCCGCCGCGAGTCCATGGACAAGCAACAGGCATTCGCCGCTGAGTCGGTGGCCACTGCGCAGAAGACCTACGACATCGCCATGATCGCCTACCAGCGCGGCCTGACCGACTACCTCAACGTGCTCAATGCCCAGACCCTGCTGTTCAAGCAGCAGCAAGTGCAGCAGCAGGTCCAGGCGGCGCGCTTGACCGCCCATGCCGAATTGGTGACCGCGTTGGGCGGTGGTCTCGGTGCCGGTAATGACGTACCGAAAGCCGAGCAGACCCAGGCGCCGAAAACCCCGAGCCTGTTGCGTTGAACACAAGACCTGTGGGAGCGAGCCTGCTCGCGATGAGGGCGGCATATCCACCATTGATGCCGACTGATGCTCCGCTATCGCGAGCAAGCTCGCTCCTACATTTTTTTTGAGCAGGATTTCATGACTCCCTTGCCCGCACCCTTGCGCTGGCTGTATTCCCTGGAATGGCGCCGGGGTTTCTTCGACTGGGCACGCAGCGACGGCGTGACCTGGGTGTACATTTTCAAGGTGCTGATTGCGGCATTCCTCACGCTATGGCTGGCCATGCGCCTGGAACTGCCGCAACCGCGCACGGCGATGATCACCGTGTTCATCGTCATGCAGCCGCAAAGCGGTCACGTGTTCGCCAAGAGCTTCTATCGCTTTCTCGGCACACTGGCCGGGTCGTCGGTGATGGTCGCGTTGATTGCGCTGTTTGCGCAGAACACTGAACTGTTCCTCGGTTCGCTGGCGATCTGGGTCGGTATCTGCACGGCCGGCGCCGCCCGCTGTCGCAACTTCCGCGCCTACGGTTTCGTACTCGCCGGATACACCGCGGCGATGGTTGGCTTGCCCGCGTTGGCCCATCCGGAAGGGGCGTTCATGGCGGCGGTCTGGCGGGTGCTGGAAATCTCCCTGGGGATTCTGTGCTCGACCTTGGTCAGTGCCGCGATCCTGCCGCAATCGGCCAGTGCCGCGATGCGCAATGCCTTGTATCAGCGCTTCGGCGTGTTCGCCTTGTTCGTTACCGATGGCTTGCGCGGTCGCAGCCGGCGTGAGGCGTTCGAGGCCGGCAACGTGCGCTTCATTGCCGAAGCCGTGGGCCTGGAAGGGCTGCGCAGTGTCACGGTGTTCGAAGACCCGCACATGCGTCGACGCAACGGTCGGCTCAGTCGCTTGAACAGCGAATTCATGGGCATCACCACCCGCTTCAACGCCTTGCACCAGTTGCTGGAGCGCCTGCACGACAGCGGCACCGATCATGCCGTGGCGGCGATCAAACCGGGCTTGCAGGACCTCGCCGAATTGCTCGATGGCTTCAGTGGTCGCGCCCTGACCAGTGCTGATGCAGCGCGCCTGGTCACGGCTTTGACAGCCTACAAGGCAGGGTTGCCGGCGCGGGTGCGCCACCTGCGGGCGATTTTTCAAGAGAGCAACCCGAGCGACGCCGAGCAGCTGGATTTCCACACGGCCTACGAACTGCTCTATCGCTTTGTCGACGACTTGCACAGTTATGCACAGACCCACGCATCCCTGGCCGATCACAGTCACGAACGGGAGCGCTGGGACGAACCGTTCACCCCGCAAACCAACTGGCTGGTGTCGGCGGCTTCGGGGATTCGCGCCGCGTTCATTCTGGTGGTGCTGGGCAGTTATTGGGTGGCCACGGCGTGGCCGAGCGGGGTGACCATGACCCTGATCGCCGCCGCGACCGTGGGCCTGTCCGCCGCCACGCCGAACCCGAAACGCATGGCATTCCAGATGGCCTGCGGGACGTTTCTCGGGGCGCTGATCGGGTTTGTCGAGATGTTCTTTATCTTCCCGTGGATCGATGGCTTCCCTTTGCTGTGCGTGATGCTCGCACCGGTGATCGTGCTCGGCGCGTTTCTGGCATCGCGGCCGCAATACGCTGGCGTCGGGGTGGGCCTGCTGATCTTCTTCAGCATCGGTTCGGTACCGGACAACCTTACGGTCTACAACCCCTACACCTTTATCAACGACTACATCGCCATGGTGCTGGGCATGTTGGTATGCGCGGCGGCGGGGGCGATCATTCTGCCGCCCAACAGCCGCTGGTTGTGGCGGCGCCTGGAGCAGGATCTGCGTGGCCAGGTGGTGTATGCCATCAGCGGCAAACTCAAGGGGCTGGCGTCGAGTTTCGAAAGCCGCACCCGTGACCTGATGCATCAGGCCTATGGTTTCGCGGCGGGTCAGCCACAAGTGCAGCGCAATCTGTTGCGCTGGATGTTCGTGGTGCTCGAGGTCGGTCACGCCATCATCGAGTTGCGCAAGGAACAGGCGATTCTGCCGGTGCATCCAGCCTATGCCGAATCCCAGCCATGGCGGCAGTCGATCCGGGTGATGGGGCGTGCGCTGGTGCGGCTGTTCCTGCAACCGAACGGCAGCAACCTCGAGCGTGCGCTGATCGCTGTCGATCACGCGATCAGTCGTGTGCAGTCCACCGACGAACCCTTCGCCCCCCACTTCGATACCTCGGCGTTGCGCCGGGTGAAGAGCTACCTGCACTTCATCCGCACCTCTCTGCTCGATCCGCAATCACCGCTGGCCGGCTACATGAATGCCAACGCCAAGCCGCAAGGACTTGAACATGCCTCGTGAAATTGCCTTCCACGGCCTGTACATGCCGACCATGACCCTGATGTTTTTCATTGCGGCGGCATTGGCCTGGGCACTGGACCGCTTCCTCTCCGGGTTCGACCTGTACCGCTTCTTCTGGCACCCGGCGTTACTGCGCCTGAGTCTGTTTACCTGTCTGTTCGGCGCGTTGGCGCTGACTGTCTACCGTTGACTCTCTATTACTGAGAATGCCCCGATGAAAAAGTTTTTCAGCCTGCTCGCGACCCTGTTGGTGCTGGCCCTCGCGCTGTGGATCGGCCGCTCCTTGTGGGAGCACTACATGAACACGCCATGGACCCGTGACGGCCGCGTGCGGGCCGACATCATCAACGTCGCCGCCGACGTCACCGGCGAAGTGGTGGACGTGCCGGTGCGCGACAACCAGTTGGTGAAGAAGGGTGATTTGCTGATGCAGATCGACCCCGAGCACTACCGCCTCGCGGTGAAGCAGGCGCAAAGCCTGGTGGCCTCGCGCAAGGCGACCTGGGAGATGCGCAAGGTCAATGCCCACCGTCGCGCCGATATGGACAACCTGGTGATCTCCCGGGAAAACCGCGACGACGCCAGCAATCTCGCCGACTCGGCCCTGGCCGATTACCAGCAGGCCCAGGCGCAACTGGAAGCCGCTGAACTCAACCTCAAACGCACTGAAGTGCGCGCAGCGGTGGACGGCTACGTCACCAACCTCAACGTGCATCGCGGCGATTACGCGCGCATCGGCGAGGCGAAAATGGCCGTGGTCGACATGAACTCGTTCTGGGTCTACGGCTTCTTCGAAGAAACCAAGCTGCCCCACGTGCGCGTGGGTGACAAGGCCGACATGCAACTGATGAGCGGCGAAGTGCTCAAGGGCCACGTCGAAAGCATCTCGCGTGGCATCTACGACCGCGACAACCCGGAGAGCCGCGAGCTGATCGCCGACGTCAACCCGACCTTCAACTGGGTGCGCCTGGCACAGCGGGTGCCGGTGCGCATTCACATCGATGAAGTTCCGGAGGGCGTGCTGTTGGCGGCGGGGATTACTTGTACGGTGGTGGTGAAGCAAGGCGATGGTGCTTAACCCATTCCCCTGTAGGAGCGAGCCTGCTCGCGAAAAAACTGAGAGCGACGCGTGCTTTCGGAATGCCTGCGTTATCGTTGACGTCCATCGCGAGCAGGCTCGCTCCTACAGTTGATCAGCAAAACGTCTCATGCAGATGTCGCCAGATCACCCGGCCATCCGCCTGTTTTTCAAACACGACCGTGGAGCGGCGATCCGAGTGCAGCCCGGTCGCATCGGTCTGTTGCTCGCGGTAACTCACGGTCGCGCCGCCGTCGTGCAGGGCAATGCCACGCAATTCGCTGAGCTCGATGCGGAACCCGAGCTTCTTGCCGCCGGCCAACGTGAACAGTTCGTTCAGCGCGTCAAAATCCAGCACCCGACCGAGTGGCGAGACCATGGAAAACTGCGGCGAAAAACGTGTCAGCAGGTGTTCGAGTTCGGACAGGTCCCGTTCTTCGGCCAGCCATTGTTCGATGGCTACGTGGGCCTGGATCACTTCTTCGAAGTATTCGGTGTAGTCGGTCATTTTGTTTCCTGAAATTCTTTGGTGTCTGTTCTGACGCCTTCGCGGGCAAGCCCGCTCCCACAGGTCATGCGCAGATTTTGAAATGGCGCTAATCCTGTGGGAGCGGGCTTGCCCGCGAAGAACGATGACTCGGATTCAGAGCTGCCCACGCAGCCCGAACCGCTTCATCAACCCGGATTCGAGCAACCCCTTGGGCAGCAAACTCGCCATCAGCGGCAACGCCCGACTGCCATTGCCGAGACGAAGCAACCGCGGCGGTTTGGCCTGCTGCACAGCCTTGAGCAATCCGGCGGCAAACTCGCTGGCCGGGGTCGGCCTGTCCTGGGACGCCCTGGCCCGGGCGCGTATGCCTTCGCGCAGGGGGAACCACGGCGATTGTTCACTGATCAGCTGCTCGGCTTCGTGGCCGGCATTCTTGGCGAAACTGGAAGCGATGGCCCCCGGCTGGACTTCCATGACCCGCACGCCGAACGGCGCCAGTTCCATGCGCAAGGCATCGCTCAAGGCATGCACGGCGGCTTTCGAGGCGCAGTAAGCGCCGGCAAATGGCGTGACCAGTACGCCGGATACGCTACCGATGTTCACCACCAGCCCCTTGGCCCGACGCAACACCGGGAACAAGGCGCGGGTAACGCCGACGATGGCGAACACATTGGTTTCGAACTGTCGCTGCATGGCTGGCACACCACCATCGAGCAGCGGCCCCATGGCGCCATATCCTGCGTTGTTGACCAGCACATCGAGGCCACCGGTCTGTTGGTTGATCCGCTCGCTCAAGGCTTCGAGCGCCACGGCGTCGTTGACATCCAGTTGCACGGCCGTGAAGCCGGCGGCGGTGAGTGCCGCGACATCTTCGGTCTTGCGGGCGCTGGCCCAGACCTCATAGCCGGCGACCTTGAACGCATCGGCAAGGGCGCGGCCAATGCCGCTGGAACAACCGGTAATCAACGCAACGGGCATGGCGCATTCCTTGTGCAGATAGTGGGGGGGAGGTCAGTCGGAAAAACTACCCTGCAATCGCTCGGCGCGAAACTCCAGGGTTTCCGGACGGTAGCCGGGGCGCAATGGCGGCAGCGGCAAGCAATCTTCCCAGTTGCCACCGGCCTGCAATTCGCCGGGGCCACGATAGCGCGGGGCGGTGTATTGATTGTCGGCCAGGTTCACCGTGTCGCCCGGTGCATAAGCCGCGACCCGCCAGCGCAGTTCCGTCAGTGGCACGTCGTTGCCGTTGTTCAGGGTCAATTGCAACGGGCGGTCGGCGGGACACTGCTGCGGCGCATAACTGATGCGCAACTCCAGGCGTTGCAGTTGCTTGAGTTCGCGGTGGTCCATCCAGATGACCCAGGTCGCGACAATGCCCAGCCCCACGGCGGCGGCCATGGAAACGGGCAAGGCCTTGGCCGGATAGCGCAGCAACAGGATCAGCCAGGTGATGACCAGCAGGACGCCGATGAACATGGGGCGCAAACCTCGGTGATGTAGAAGACCATCGTACCTAAGCGCGGGTGGGATTGGCGATAAGCGAGATTTTTGTGGTGGATGTGATGGCCTCATCGCGGGCAAGCCCGCTCCCACAGCATTGGAGTGAGCACAAGATCTGTGACCAACTCATAACTTGTGGGAGCGGGCTTGCCCGCGATGAGGCCAGCCGAAGCAATAGAAAATCCAAAAAAAAAAAAAGCCCCCGGTCCAGCCCGCTGCGGATAGGGAACGCAGCAGGTGGGTCGGGGGCTTAATGTTTACAGATGTTTACTGCGCGATAGTCTTCACCGAAACCCCACGCTCAACCGGCGTCGACCGCCCGTAGATATCCTCGAACCGCTCGATATCGTCCTCGCCCAGATAGCTACCGGATTGCACCTCGATGATCTCCAGCGGAATCTTCCCCGGGTTACGCAGGCGATGCACCGAAGCAATCGGAATGTAGGTCGACTGGTTCTCGGTCAACAGGAACACGTTCTCGTCGCAGGTCACCTCGGCGGTGCCGCTGACCACGATCCAGTGTTCGGCGCGGTGGTGGTGCATCTGCAGCGACAGGCACGCGCCCGGCTTGACCGAGATGTGCTTGACCTGGAAGCGGCCGCCCATGTCCACCGAGTCGTAGGAGCCCCATGGACGATAGACCTCGCAATGGTTCTGGGTTTCGCTGCGGCCCTGTTCGTTGAGGGTGTTGACCATCTGCTTCACGCCCTGGACCTTGTCCTTGTGGGCGATCATCATGGCGTCCTTGGTTTCGACCACGACGATGTTTTCCAGGCCGATCACCGACACCAGCTTGCCGTTGCCGTGGATCATGCAGTTGCGGCTGTCCTGGATCACCACGTCGCCTTTGCTGACGTTGCCGTTGGCGTCCTTTTCATTGACTTCCCACAGCGACGACCAGCAGCCGACATCGCTCCAGCCGGCGGTCAGCGGCACGACGCAGGCACGTCGGGTTTTTTCCATTACCGAGTAGTCGATGGAATTGTCCGGGCAGCAGGCGAAGGTCGCTTCGTCGAGGGTGACGGTGTCGGCATCCTGCTTGCTGCGTTCCAGGGTCAGCAGGCAGGTGTCGTAGATGTCCGGATCGTGCTTTTTCAGCTCTTCCAGGAAGCGGCTGGCGCGGAACAGGAACATGCCGCTGTTCCAGAAGTAACCACCGGACTGGACGAACTCGGTGGCGCGCTTGACGTCCGGTTTTTCGACGAAGTGCGAGACGCGGCTGACGCCTTCTGGCAGCAGCGAATCGTTGGTCGACTTGATGTAGCCATAACCGGTTTCCGGCTTGGTGGCCGGCACGCCGAACAGCACCATTTCACCGTTTTCGGCAGCGACGGTGGCCAGGGCCAGGGCGCGCTGCAGGGCTTTCTGGTCTTCCAGCACGTGGTCGGCCGGCAGCACCAGCATCAGCTCGTCGCGACCTTCGTTGACCAGCATCATCGCGGTCAGGGCCACGGCCGGCGCAGTGTTGCGACCGAACGGCTCCATCAGGATGCGCTGGGTTTCCAGTTTGCGCGCAGCCAACTGCTCGTTGACGATGAAACGGTGGTCCTTGTTGCAGACCACGATAGGCGTGTCCATACCTTCGAACACCAGGCGTTCCAGGGTTTGCTGGAACAACGTGTGTTCGCCGGTCAGGGCCAGGAACTGCTTGGGGAATTGCTTACGGGAAAGCGGCCAAAGACGTGAGCCGCTACCACCTGACAAGATCACCGGAATCATGTTGTTACTCCTTGAATATCGATTGGTTAGAGCTACTGCGTTCTGTCGTTTCACTCTTGTTTTTGTTCCGTGTCCGACCTGACACCTCGGTCCCTTGTAGGAGCGAACTTGTTCGCGATGTACGTCAACGAAAACGCGGGCTGTCTGGATAGACGTGTTGCCTTTGCGTTTTTCGCGAGCAAGCTCGCTCCTACAGGGGGACATGGGTCAGTCCGGAAAATTGATTAGCGCGTCGATACCGGGCGTTTCACCCAGACCGGCGACAGGCTGCTGCCGTTGCCGGTGACGTACAGCACCGCGGCTTCACCGCGTTCCAGGGCAACCGGTTTCACGTCGCCGACTTTGGTTGCGCCGTCATAGAGCGCCAGGCTGACTTTCACCGGGTTGATTTCACGTTCGCCACGGCCCTTGGCGGCCACGTTCGGCACCACGTCGGTCTTGCCGTCGGCGGTTTTCAGGGTCAGCGTCTTGTCGCTGAGGTTCTGTACGCGTACCAGGGATTTCTGCTTGTTCTTGAACGGCGGTTCCTCGATCAGTTGCGGTGCGCCGCTGGCGTTGTTGACCAGGGTGTAATAGTGGTCGCCGGCCAGTTTCACCGGCAGGGTCTGGCTACCGACCTTTGCGCTGTAGTCACCGCCCGGCATGAAGCTGAAGTCACTGCTGGCCAGTGGCGCGACATCGCTCAGGTTGGTGCTGCCGACGGTGGCGCTGACTTCGGCGTTGCTGGCGTTGTAGATGCGCACGAAGGTCGAGCCTTTCGGTGCGGTCGGGCCGTAGAGTGCTGCGTCGCCACCGGCGAAGGCCTGGGTCGACAGAACGCCCATGCCGGCAACCAGTGCAAAGGTCTTGGCGAGACGACGAGGAGTAGTGAAAGTCATGGAAGTACCTCTCTCTTTCAGTTTTGCGCCCGGTCGGGCGTCTCGGATTTGTTGTTGATGGCTACGTTTTGTTGGCGCGCGCCGGCTTGTTTAAGCTCTGCGACCCACTGCGGGTCGGCGTCGCCGATTTCGTTGTTCACGGGCAGATATCGTTCTGGAAACTCCCAGATCAGCACCTGTGGCGGGCTGTTCTTGAAGGCATCGCTTTTGAGGTAGCTGAGCATCGGCAGAATCGGGCCGTGGCCGTCTTCGGCGTAATTGACCACGTCACTGTGCAGCGCTTGCTTGAGCGCACCGACGAAGTTCCAGTTTGGGTTGGCGCTGTAGCTGGTGCCGATCAGGGCCACCGGCACTTCGGTGTTGGCGAACAGGGCATCGTCACCGGCCGGCTGGTCATCGGCTGCCACGGTGTTGCGCTTTTGCAGCGACTCTTGTGGCGGCATCAGGTTTTCGAACAGCGGGTCCAGCGGCAGGAACAGACGCAGGTCGCCCTTGTGGGTGATTTTCTCCGCAGGTTCGGTGACGAAGCGCTGTGGCTCGCCGCTCAGCGGGTACTTGTCGGCAATGGTCCGGGCCAGGCGGTTGGCGGCGATTTCGGCGCCTTCCGGGGTCCAGTGAGTATCGGTGCGCAGGAACACTTGCTGGCCATTCTGCTTGGCCTGTTGCAGCGGGCCGAGCAGGTCAGGGGCGGGAATCCGGTCGGCGGCCAGGCGCTGGTGGAAGTCCTTGTAGAGGTTGGCGTGGATGCTCGCCGGTTTCACCTCGCCGAGGTGTTCCGGGTACAGGCGCACCTTGGCTGGCACCACGGCCATGACCAGTTGCACGCCTTTTTCCTTCAGGGTCTGGCGCACGCCTTCGACCAGCGCGTAGTTGCCTTGCAGGTTCAGTTCTTCGTTGACCACCGGGTGGAATTCTTCATCGCTGTACAACCACTGGTCGCGGCCGAGCACCACGCCCGGACGACCTTCGTTGAACAGTTTGAAATCCAGCGCAGCCCAGAGATTGGTGCCCAGGCGCTTGATCGGGAACTCGTCGTCGTAGTGGGTTTCCACGGCTTTGGTCCAGCGACCGTTGAGCACCGTTGCATCGGCGTTGGTGCTGAAGCCGAAGAAGCTGCGCACCGACCACAGACCGAGCACCAGCAGGGTCACCAGGAACAGCGCGATGTAGAAGATGCGTAATGAGCGGGTCATGGTCAGATCCCTCAGAACTGGAAGTAAAGGAACGGCGAGAAGCTTTGCGCCGAGAGTTTGAGAATCGAGGCGATGAACAGCAGCAGCACCAGCGCACGCATCACGTAGCGCGACCAGTCAGCGGTCCAGTAGGCCGGTTGCACCTGGGCTTCGACGCCAACGGTGTAGCCAGGCTGATGGATGCTCGCCGGGTTATCCCCAGGCACGGCCTTGATCGTTCCCGCTGTCGCGGCGGCCGGGCCGTCGGCGTCGACGTTCACGGCAGGCTTGGTCTTGGCCGGTGGCTGATTGGTGTAGAAGTCGCGCAGGCCGAAGAACGCCAGGGTCACGTAGGCCACGATCAGCGTTGCCACTTGCAGGCCGGTGAGGCTGGCCTGGTTGAGTTCCGACAGCGACCAGTCACCAAAGCTGAACATCGCGCCGTACATGCGTGCGGCGACGTGCAGGTTTTCTGCGCGGAAGATCACCCAGCCCATCACCACCAGCAGGAAGGTCAGCACCCAGCGGATCGGGTTGAAACTGCGCGGCGAGGTGTTCAGGCCGATGGCTTTTTCAATGGCCAGCCAGCTGCCGTGCCAGGCGCCCCAGACGATGTAGGTGATGTTCGCGCCGTGCCACAGACCACCGAGCAGCATGGTCAGGAACAGGTTGCGATAGGTCATCAGCGTGCCTTTGCGGTTACCGCCCAGGGTGATGTACAGGTAGTCACGCAGCCAGGTCGACAGGCTGATGTGCCAGCGCCGCCAGAACTCGGTGATCGACTGACTGACATACGGCTGCTTGAAGTTTTCCATGAAGCGGAAACCCATCATCAGGCCCAGGCCGATGGCCATGTCGCTGTAACCGGAGAAGTCGAAATACAACTGCGCGGTGTACGCCAGCGCGCCGAGCCAGGCATCGCCCGTGGTCGGGTTCTGCAGGGCAAAGCAGTGGTCGGCCACGACGGCCAGGGTGTCGGCGATGAAGACTTTCTTGATGAAACCCTGCATGAACCGCGTGCAGCCCTCGGAGAACTTGTCGAGGGTGTGGGTGCGGTTGTTGAACTGGTCGGCCAGGTCGCGGAAACGCAACACGGGGCCGGCGATCAAGTGCGGGAAGATCGCCACGAACGCCGCGAAGTCGATCAGGTTACGGGTCGCCGGGGTGTCGCCACGGTAGACGTCGATGATGTAGCTGATGGACTCGAAGATGTAGAACGAGATCCCGATCGGCAGCAGCACGTGGGTCAGGATGAAAGGCGAAAGACCCACCGAGGTCATCATCGCGTTGATGCTGTCGACGCCGAAGTTGGCGTACTTGAAGTAGCCGAGGATGCACAGGTCGACGGCCACGCCGAGCAGCAGCCAACGCTGCGCCGGTTTGGTCCTGACCCCGGCGGCACCGACTTTCAGGCCGATCCAGTAGTTCCACAGCGTGACGCCGGCGAACAGCGCGAGGAAGTCCACACGCCACCAGGCGTAGAACACGTAGCTGGCAATCAGCAGCAGCAAATTGCGATAGCGTTGCCCGCTCAGGTAGTACAAGCCGAGAAAGATCGGCAAGAACAAAAACAGGAACACGTTGGACGAGAAAACCATCCCGATCTCTCCTTGTTTGAATCAACAGTCAAGGGCCAACGGCCCCCCCAAACCCCCCATGAAAAACCGGGGGGCAACACACAAAACTCAAACCTTGCACTGGACCCCTGTGGGAGCGGGCTTGCTCGCGAAAGCGGTTTGTCAGTCGACATCAATGTTGAGTGTCAGACCACATTCGCGAGCAAGCCCGCTCCCACATTGGGAATGTGTTTGTCTTAAGAACCTTTGTTGCCTTTTTCATTGGCCGGGTCGTAGACCTTGGTCAGGTCACCGCCGAGGCGGAAGGTCTTGAACGGCTGCATCTGGTGTTTCTTCGCCAGCACCTCGGGCGAGCAGGTGTAGAGCGAGCAGTACGGTTCGAGCCAGGCAAATTTCATGTCCTCCTTCAGGTCGGTCATGTCCTGTTCCTTGCCGTTCTTTTTCTCGAACTGGTCCGGGTCCTTCACCCCGGACAGCACCCGGTCAGCCAGGCGTTTGAGCGCGCCGTTGTTTTCCTGGCGAAGATCCACACCGTTGACCTGGGCGAAACTGGCGATCATCGCCAGCGGCGGCAGGGCGTAGTTGTGGTAAGCCAGGGCTCGCTGCTGACGCTTGAGTTCGTTGGGCAGGTAGCCATCGGCGTCGACCTGGTTGGTGCCGACCTTGAATTCCTTCACCGCCCAGTCGAACAGGTCGCGACGGTTGGTGGCGACGGAGGTGGCCATCACCGACCACGCCGCCCAGTACGAGTGGTTGTTGGTCTGGTCGAGCGGCAGGTTGTCCCAGTCGCTGACCACCTGGTCGGCCATCTTGCTGAACCAGGCTTCGATCAACTGCGCTTGCTGTTGATGGGTGGCCAGCGGGTGGGAGTCGGAAAACTTCAGGCGGATATAGGCCGAAGCCATGCTGCCCAGCGCCCATTTGCGCATCGACTTGCCGGTGTGGTTGAAGTCCTTGGACATCAGCGCGTCGGCCTGGGCCCAGGCGGTCAACCAGTCGAGCGTGCACTCCAGCTGTTCCGGGCGACCGTCACGCATGAACTGCATCACGCGCTTGCTGGTGCCGCGCTCGATCTTGGTGATGTCGGCGGTGCTTTCGCGGAAGGCTTTTTCCGACTGCACGTTCAGAGTCGCGCGGGCCTTGTCCGAACCTTCGTACTTGCTGCGAAATTGCAACGAGCCGGTGTACGGCGTCGGCATCGCATCGCAGCCTTCGCTTTTGTCGCCCGTCTTGAATTTATCCACAGGCGCAAAATAGCCCTGGGGTGGACGCAGTGGCGCGGCCGCTTGCGTGACCCCGGCGAACATCGCCAGACTCAGGAGCGTCGGTGCCAACAGGGTTGAACATTTCGGATAGCGCATGGCAGACCTCATTGCCCGACCGAAGCAGTACGCTGCTCGGCGCCCGGGAATACGTTGCGTTTGCAGATTTTCGCTTCGACTTTCCGAGGCGCGGCACCGGCTTCGGGGCCCTGGACTTCAACGGCCAGCAGGTTCTGCGAGGCCCAGTCTTCATCCGTGCGCAATTCGAAAGCGAAACGCCCGTCAGTCTCGGAGGTTTCCGGTTTGTCGATCTTGATGTCCTCGTGGCGACCGTTCATGTACCAGAGGGTGGCTTGCAGGGTTTTCACCGAAGTGTCGGCGAAGCGGATGTCGACCTGGTGGCTGCTGTTGCGCAGGTCCATGTTCTTGCTGTTGACCATCAACTCGTTTTTGCCCGGCTTGAGCGTGGTGCTGCCGGACATCTGCGCCTCCTTGCCTTCGCAACCGTTGTCGAGCAACGCCATCATCTGGCGGTAGATGGTTTCCTGGTCGAGGCGGTACAGCGGCGAGAATTCCCAGATGAGAATCTTCGGCGGGTTCTTCTGGAACTCGTCGCTGCCCAGGTACTGCAGCATCGAACCTTCCAGGCCGCCGCCGGGGAACGCCACGTTGAGGATGTCGGCGCCGATGGCCTCCTCTAGGAACCCGGCGAAGTTGTAGTTCTTGCCGCTGTGGGAGGTACCCACCAGGGTGATTTGCGGATTGCCGGAGTCGCCGAACAGGTCGCCATCGCCCGCTTCGCCCTTCGGCTCGGTGGTGAACTGATCCATGTACTGGATCGCGTAGCTGGTGCCACAGAGTTGACCGGCCATGTTGTGCAGGGTTCCGGTCTTGCCCATGCGACCCGACTTTTTGGTCTCGAATTCGCGCTTGGGAATGTCGGCGAATTCAGGCATCTGCTTGACCTTTTCGGCGACGATTTTCGCCGTGCGCTGGGCACCGTACGGCGTCCAGTGCTGGTCGCCACGGAAGTAGAAATCGTGGGCGGGCAGGGTGTCGGGCAACGACTCGTTGGTCAGCGGCGAAAGGTCCGGGACGACATAGCCCATCTGCGCGAAACGACCGAGCATGCTCTTGTAGTTCTGCAGCGCCTTGTCGAAGTTGAAGCTGGCTTTCTCCGCCGGGTTGAGCTTGTTGCGGTTCACCAGGCCACGGGTCGGCTGGTAGACGATGACCAGTTCCACGCCTTTGCTCTTGAACGCATCGTGCAGTTGTTTCATGCGTTTGTAGCCGGCGGGCGTGGTATCGAATTCGGTGCGCAGGTCTTCCTGGGTGCGGAACAGCCAGTCGCCCTGGGCCTGTACCAGGGTGGTGAAGTTCTGCTGGTAACGGGTGGTGTAGTTCTTCGCGTCGTGGGCGGCCGGGCACAGGCTGCAGCACGGTTCGGCACTGAACTTCGGTGCCTGGACTTCATCGGCACGCGCGCCACCGCTGGCCGCGAGAATGCCGGCGGTCAGGGCCGACAGGCTGAGTAATTTGATCAAGTGTGGGTGCATAAGATTGTCCTCAGTCCCGCATTTCGGTCTGGCGTTCGACAGGGTCGATCAGCACGGCTTTCTGCTGGCGCACCAGCAGGTCGAGAATTTCATCCTGGCGATCGCCAAGGATGCCGGTGAAGCTGATGCCGCTGGATTTGGTCGGTGCGAGCATCGACACGCGATACAGCTCGACACTCAGCGGCGAGTCGATGGACAGCGGCCCGCTGCCGTTGGCCGCCAGTTCACCACCGACCACGATCAGCGATACCTGGGCATCGAACGGGTCGAGCTTGATGTCACGGTCGGTGTTGGAGAGGTCCTTGATGTGCCCGTAGACGCCGGTCAGGCCGTTGGCCATGGCGACGTTTTCGTACAGGCGAATGTTCACGCTGTTACGAATGCGGATGCCGTGGCGCTTGTTGCTCAGCACACGGTTGCCCCACAACAGGTTGTCGGCACTCTCGTAGAGGGTGATGCCGTCGGTGTGGTTCTGGTAGATCTCGTTGTGGGCGATCAGGTTGTTCACGCTGTTACGGTCGATCACCAGCCCCGAGAGGTGGTTGTCGTAGCTGCGGTTGTTGAAGATGAAGCTGTCGTTGACCTCACGGGAAATAATGATCCCGTGCTTCTTCTTGGTCCCGTACACCGTGTTGTCGGCGATGATCAGGCCGTGGGAGCGGTCGTGCGGGTCGATGCCGTAGACGATGTTGTCTTTGTAGGTGTTGCCCTTGACCACGAAGTCGCGGGTTTCATAGCAGTAGAAGCCGTACCACATGTCCGAGAATTCGGAGCCGACGATCCAGCCTGTCGGTTCAGGACGCTTGAGCACCTTGGCCATGTTCGGCGTGTACTGGGAAATACTCACGCCATAGGACTTACTGTTGGCGTAGCCGAAACTGGCGATCTTGCTGTTGGCGATGTAAGTCTCGGTGCCGCCCCAGGCGAGCAGGAACGGACGGAATTCCTTCGGCGAGTTGAACGTCGCCGGACCGTTGTCCTTCTCGCGCCAGCCGGTGATCTTGGTGTCGCGCACGAACAGCTGGCCGTCGTTGACCAGGAACGAACCGGCCTCCTGGGACAGGCGCAGTTCCTGGGTCTGTTTGTCGATTTCCAGGATGCCGTGGCGACCGACCACGATCGGCAACTTCGCCAGGTAAACGCCAGGCGCGGTTTCGATGACGTACCTGGGTTGCTTCTTCGCCAGGTCCTTGAGGTTCATGTAGCCGTCGTCGACGAAGATCGCCTGGGGGATGCCGTGCTGACGCACTACCCACTCGGCCATCTTGTTGTCGCCGCCGATGAAGTCCTTCAGGGCGTCTTCCTGCATCATCCGGCGCACGCTGATCTTGCCGGCCTTGCTGCGCACGACTTTCGCGGCGACGGCCTCGGCGGTATAGCCCGAAATATCCGGCAGCTTCGGCGTGGCCAGTTCCAGCGGCGCGATCGGCGCGCTGCTGACGGTGTAGGTCTTGGCCTGTTGCAGTTCCTTGGCGATGGTGGCCGCGTGTGCCGGTTTGGCCGGCTCTACATTGGCAGGCTCTGCATTGGCGAAGGCGGCCGAGCTTGCCAGCAGCATCGCGCCGGCCAACAAGGTGAGCGAACCTCGCTTCGAATTGTTCATGTCGGGCACTCCCTTCGCGGCTTGCATCAGAAGCGCCAGATCACGTCGATGAACGCGCGGTGCATGTACGAATCGACCTGACTGCCGTAGGCATCGCCCGGCTTGAACACACCGCCACGGAAGCGCACCAGGGCCGAAGGCTCATCGATGGACTGGCTCAACGCCGCCGGCAACAGGCCTTGCTTGAAGTACTTGGTGACCACCAGGTCCATCTCCTGACCGAGGTCCTTCTCGCCATCGTTCAGCGGCAGCGAAGTACTGGAGAGGATCGCGCCGGTGACGTCGTCGGTGTTGTTCTCGACGGCGTTGATGCCGTTGTTGCCGATCGGTTTGTTGCCGTCGACGCGCCAGAATTTGTGATAGATCAGGCTGGCGTCGTATTCGTCGTTGAGCATCCACGAGCCGAACAGCGTGGCGGTCTGCATGTTGCTCATTTCGCCACGGAAGGCTTCGCCGAAACGGTGCACCCGCGAGCGGGTGCCGGTGTAGTTCGAGCGGTTGCTTTCCAGGCCGTTCTGTTGGTACTCGGCGCTGGCGCGGGCATAGGCGGCACCGACTTGCCATTGTGGATCGAGGCGCAGGCGCACGCCGACATCGGTGGCCCAGCCGTTGAGGTCTTCACCGCGCTTGGCTTCAGCCGGCGGCGTGCCATTGGCGTTCAGTGGGTTGACCGTATCGGTGTCGCCGCGCATGCCGGTGATGCTGCCCCAGTAGTTGACCGTGTTGGTGTTGCGCCAGTTATAGGCATCACTGTCGGCGGTCAGGCCGATCCAGCTGATGTCGCCGTTCTGTTTCTTGTCCAGCGAATCGGCCGGTACACCTGGCTCCGGGAAGTCGAGCTTGCCGTTGTCATGGGTGTGATGACCGCGAATGCCGACCCAGTTGCCGGGCGTCCACTGATAGGCGGCATCGGCGTAGGCGTGCAGGCGATCCTTGTCCTTGGGCGACAGTTCGGTCAGGTCGGTGCGGTACTCGCTGAAGCGTTCGGCGATACCGACGTTGGCCCGCAACAAGGTGGTGTCGAAGGTCCAGTTCAGGGCTTCGATGTTGGTGTCGCGCCATTGACCGTCGTCGTTGCGCAGGCGCTGGCGACCGAACTTGAGAATCTCGCCGGGGTAGGGCGTAAAGCCGCTGTAGCCGACCCAGAACTCACGCATGGCCAGGTAGTTTTTCTTGGCCTTGCGATCACCGTTGTCGGTGGTCTGGGTACCGTCGGACTGTTGCAGGGTATCGGTCTCGATGATGTCGGTGGACGTCACCGCCTGACCCATGGCGTAGGCACTCCACGCGCCGCTTTCGCCATAGACCCACGGACGCAGGTCGAGGCCGACGCCATTGACGTCGCCACCAGGAGCGGTGCCCAGATCACTGTCGTCTTCGGATTGGCCGGTGATTTTCACTTCCAGGCCAAAGTTCTTGGTTTCAGTCATCGCAGCAAGCGTCGGGCAGGACCAGATCAGTGCGAACGTCAGGCCAATGCCGGCCTTCATGAATGGATTCAACTTCATAGGGATTCCTCGCCGTCTTCGTCTTGCAGGGCTTTGAGTTCCGGCGTGTTCGGGCTCAGGGCACCGCGCACGGCCTGTTCTTGTTTCAACAGGCGTTGGGCCTCGGCCAGCCGGTCAGGCGGCAGTTGCGTTTGGAGTGTTTGCGCAAGCTCGGTGGCTTGCGGCGTGTTCTGGGCCAGGGCCAGTTGGCTGAAGACATAGGCATTGAGCGGATCAGGCTTGGTGCCCTTGCCTTGGGAAAACAGTTGGGCGATGGCGAAGTCGGCGCTGTTCTGGCCGTTACGCGCAGCGGTCAACAGATGGTCGAGCGCTTTCTGCGGATAGACCTTGCCCAGGTAGCCACGGCGATAGATCTGGCCGAGGTAGTAATCGGCGGCGACTTCGCGGCCGACGGCTTTCTGGAAGTGCGCTTCGGCGACCTTGGCATCAGCCGGCACCAGTTTGCCTTCGTAGTAGAGCTTGCCCAGCAACAGTTCGGCGCGGGGCTGGTCGGCGGCGCGGCCGTTGTCCAGGTACTTCATCATCTGGTCGACGTCGCCCAGTTCGGGGAAGTCGTAGAGCAGTTGCGCAAGGGAGACCCACGAGGCCGGGTAGCCCGGTGCGATCGGCTCGAGCAGCGACTGTGCGGTTTTCTCGTCGGTCTTGCCCAGGGACGAATCGGCGAGCACACGGGCGACGCTGTCGACGCGCTGCGCCGAAACGCTGCCGCGAGCGTGAGCCGCTTGCAGCTGCTTGATCAGCTCGGCCTGTTGCTCAGGCCTGGCCTGTTTCTGATAGACCGTGGCCAGTTCGACGTAGCAGATGTCGTTGGTGTTGAGTGCGGCCTTGCAGATTTTTTCCACATCATCCAGATGTTGGTCATAAGTGCCCTGGGTGCGATAGAGCAGCACTTGCGCCAGGCCGGCTTCCGGTTTGTTCTCGGCGCGCCATTGGCTGATTTGCTGCTGCGCGTTCACGTTGGGAAAGCTGTGCGGGTATTGCAGGTACAGCATCGCCAGCGGGATCAGCGTGTTGCCTTCGCCCGCGGCGGCGGCTTTTTTCAACAGGGTTTCGGCTTCGTGCTGCTCGGCTTCGGTGGAGCCGGGCTTGGCCACCAGCAGACGACCGAGGCGTGCCTGGGCGCGCGGCGAAACGCTGGCCGCGGCGCGGTAAGTCGCCTCGGCCTGTTTCATCTGCGCCGGGTCACGGCTGTCGACCTGGATGTCGGCCAGACCGACCTGGGCTTCGCTGTAGCCCAGGTCTGCCAGTTGCCGGTAATTCTGCGCCGCGGTGACGGTATCACCGCGCTTGAGCGCTTCGTTGGCCAGACGCTGGTCGGGCAGGCCGGCGCAACCGGCAAGGCTTACCGCCAATGCAACGGCACACAGAGACCCCATGTGGGAGCGGGCTTGCTCGCGAAAGCGGTGTGTCAGTCGGCACTGATGTTGAATGTCAGAACGCATTCGCGAGCAAGCCCGCTCCCACAGGGGCTGCGGTGTGTTCAGGATAGGTGGAGTCGTCACAGGCATGTCCTCCGGTTACAGACCAACAGCCATGGCTTTGTCGATCAGCCAGTTCAGGTTCGGGCCACGGTCGCTGCTCACTTCCACCGGACGACCGGCGAGGGAGCTGTCCAGGGTTTCGTCCGGCTGGATCAGCACGCGGATGTCGGAGGACAGGTCGGCGCTTTTCAGGCTGGTGCTGCTGACGATCTTGCCGGTGCGAGAGTGGTCTTCGCCGGCGATCTGGAAGCGCACCGAAGTACCCGGGCGCACGTCGCTGAACTGGCGATAGGAGAAGCGCGCTTCGACGTTGGCTTCACTGCCCCGCGGGACCAGCTGGAAGATCACGTCACCCTTGCTGGCGTACTGGCCGTTGGCGACCATTTGCTGGGCCACGGTGCAGTCGCAAGGCGAGGTCAGGGTGCCGGTCATTTGTTTGCCGAACAGCTCTTCAACCTTGGCCGGTTGCAGTTGGTCTTCGTCCAGATGGCCCTTGAGCACGTCGAGCATGCTGGTGCTGAAGGTCGCCAGCGGTGCACCTTTGGCGGCCACGCCGTCGGTTTTTATCAGGCTCTGCACGGTACCGTCGCGAGGCATGGTGATATTCACGCCAGGCACACTGACCAGGCCGGCCTGGGCGTGGCTGACGAAGTACATGCCGTACACCGATTTGAAAACAAAACCGAACGCGGCCAGGCCAACCACGAAGACCCCGAGGCTGAAGGTCACGGCTTTCATGCGCCCGAACGCGGTCATGCCATGGCCGCCGTCCTTGACCTTGCGCGCCTTGGTGAAGTTGTCGCGCTGCAGGGTCGCGAGCATTTCACCCACGCTGACGATGTCGCCGGCCAGGTGCGAAGTGATCAGGTGGCGCAGGGTCGAGATGTCCCGTGGTTCCAGGTTCTGGAACTGGCAACCGGCGCGTCCGGTATCGCGATCGTAGGAACGCACCTGCAGTTCCACATCCATGGCCAGGCCGAGGTTGTCGATGAGAAATTGCAGGCGGGCCTTGTACACGTCGCCGGTCTTGAGCGGCAGTTGACCGGCATTGAAGGCCAGGCCACCAGCGGACAGGTCGATCACCCGGGCTTCGACCGGTGTCCGGTCAGGGCCGAAGAAGCGCAACTTGGCCGGGATTTTCACTCGGGCGTGTTGGCGCTGGGCTTCGGATTCATGCACTACGTTGGCGTTGACGGCGGTATTCATAAAGGCGATTTCCTGGTTAATTCAATAAGGGGGCGGTCAGACCATCAACAGCAGCACGGCGACAAAGATGCTGCCGGCAGAGAAGGTCATGGTCCGAGACGACCAGGTGTTGAACCAACGTTGAAAGCTGGCGAGATCACGGGTCAGGGAAGTGGGCTGGCGAGTCCAGGATTGTTGGTCGAGGCGGAAGAACACGTAGATCTTCACCAGCGCGCCGACGATCTGGTTGTAATAGAGAATCGCCGGGTAGGCCGGGCCGATCCGGTGTCCGGAGCACGACAGCAACAAGGTCAGGATGAACCGGGTGATGCCGATCCACAGCAGGTACACCAGGATGAACGCGGTGCCGTACTTGAAGCTGGCGATCAGTGCCACGGTCAGGCCCAGCAGCGAGGTCCACATCGATACGCGCTGGTCGAACAGCACCACCGAGGTGAACACGCCGAGGCGTTTGATCCCAAGGCCCAGGGCACGGGAGTTCTGCCGCAGGTTGTTGCCGTACCAGCGGAACATCAGTTTGCGGCTGGCCTTGATGAAGCTCTTTTCCGGCGGGTGTTCAACGGTGTTGATCGCCGCGTCGGGTACGTAGAACGTGTCGTAGCCAAGGCGCATCAGGCTGAACCAGCTCGACTTGTCATCGCCGGTGAGGAACTTGAAGCGACCCAGGCGCCAATGTTGCAGCGAGTCGCTTTCCACGTCGGCGATGAAGTCCGGGTTGGTGACCACGGTAGCGCGGAACACCGACATGCGGCCGGTCATGGTCAGCACGCGCTTGGACAGGGCCATCGAGCACATGTTGATGTGGCGCTGGGCGAAACGCAGCTTGTGCCATTCGCTCATGATGTAGCCGCCGCGCACTTCGCAGAATTCGTTGGTGGTCAGGCCACCGACGTTGCCGAACATCTGGAACCACGGCACGGTCTTGAGCACCACGCCTTCGGCCAGCACGGTGTCGCCATCGATCACCGCGACCACGGCGCGATCATCCGGCAGGTGCCGGGAGATGGCGCGGAAGCCGTAGGCCAGGCCGTCGCGTTTGCCGGTGCCGGGAATGCGCACGAAGTCGAGCTTGACCCGGGACGGCGGGTTCATCCGGTTCCACAGGCTCTTCACCAGCAGCTCATCGGACATTTCCACGATGGAGCAGACCACGGTGGTCGGCAGGCCGCAGTCGATGGCCTCGCGGATCACCGAGCTGTAGACCTGCGCAGTGGTCAGGGCGTCGATGCGGAAACTGGTGACCATCAGGAACACGTGGGACGGGTCAGCCGCTTTGCCCAGCTTGCGCACTTTGCGCCGCAGGTACGGGTAGACGATGTACAGAAAAATCATGCCGCGCACAAAGTGAGTGGCACCCATCGAGTAGCGCCAGATACCCACGGCGCCAATCAGGAAAATGAAGTCCTTCGACTCGGAGTCGAACGTGGACACGGGCAACGCCATGGCGAGGCCCATCAGTAAACTCAGGTAGAACAGCCAACCGGCGGCCTGGAGTAGGCCGTGTTTTAGCCTGTGCATAATCGGAATCCTTAAGTCAGTTGCAAGCCCCAAGCTTCAAGCCCCAAGCGAGGAGCCTTGAACTTGCGGCTTGGAGCTTGAAGCTTGCGGCTGCCTTACCAGCAGATACCTTCGGCGCGGCCAGTGGTGCTGGTGGCCTTGGACATGAAGCCGACCAGGTCGATCACTTGCTTGCCGTGTGGAACTTCCTGCACCAGCGCGCGGAATTTCTCGTCGCGGTTGCCGAGGATGATCACGTCGGAGTTGTTGATCACCGCGTCGAAGTCGGAATTGAGCAAGGACGAGACGTGAGGGATCTTCGACTCGATGTAGTCCTTGTTGGCTCCGTGAACGCGGGCGTACTCGACGTTGCTGTCGTAGATGCTCAGGTCATAACCCTTGCCGATCAGCATTTCCGCCAGGTCAACCAGCGGGCTTTCGCGCAGGTCGTCGGTGCCGGCCTTGAAGCTCAGGCCCAGCAGGGCGACTTTGCGTTTGTCGTGGCTGGAAACGATGTCGAATGCGTTCTGTACCTGGGATTCGTTGCTGCGCATCAGCGAGTTGAGCAACGGCGCTTCCACGTCCAGGGAACCTGCGCGGTAGGTCAGGGCACGCACGTCTTTTGGCAGGCACGAGCCACCGAAGGCGAAGCCCGGGCGCATGTAGTACTGGGACAGGTTGAGGGTCTTGTCCTGGCAGACCACGTCCATCACTTCGCGACCGTCGACACCGACTGCCTTGGCGATGTTGCCGATTTCGTTGGCGAAGGTGACCTTGGTGGCGTGCCACACGTTGCAGGTGTACTTGATCATCTCGGCGACCGCGATGTCCTTGCGGATGATCGGCGCGTCGAGCTCTTCGTACAGCGATTGCAGAACGTCACCGGACGCTTTGTCGAACTCGCCGATGACGGTCATTGGCGGCTGGTCGTAGTCGGCGATGGCGGTGCTTTCGCGCAGGAACTCAGGGTTCACGGCCACGCCGAAATCAACGCCGGCCTTCTTGCCGGAGCAATCTTCGAGAATCGGGATGACCACGTTGGCGACGGTCCCCGGCAACACGGTGCTGCGCACGACGATGGTGTGGCGGGTGGTCTTGTCACGCAGGACGAAACCGATTTCGCGGCACACTGCCTCGATGTAGTTCAACTCCAGATCGCCGTTCTTTTTGCTCGGCGTGCCCACGCAGATCATCGACAGGTCGGTGTCGCGAATCGCCTCGGCGAAGTTGGTGGTGCCACGCAGACGACCGGTCTGGATGCCCTGGGCCAGAAGTTCGCCCAGGCCAGGTTCGACAATCGGCGATTTGCCGGCATTGATCATGTCGATCTTGTCTTTGGCCACATCGACGCCAACGACGTCATGACCCCGTGCAGACAGGCAACCGGCACATACTGCGCCAACGTAACCCAAACCGAAAATGCTGATGCGCATCGCAATTACCTCTGTATTGATCAAGCCATTAGATGGCCGGAGTTAATGGTGTTCAGCGGTGATAGTGCACTCGCAAGTACGCCGTACAGGCGCAACGATGCCGTGTGCTGGCATATAAGTTACGAGTGTCTAAATAAATGCACTCAAGGTGTGCGCAACTAGGCCTTGTTGTTATGAATTGCCCTGTTATGCAGCCGATCCTCTTTTCAAAAGGTGCAGGTGCAAAGGCCTTGCACGCTTGATGTCAGGCCGAAAGCCCGTAAATCAGGCGCTTTGGTGCTCGGGTGAGCACGTTTGTAGGGGCGCTGCCTTGGCCTTGTAGGGGATAGTCATATCGCGTTATCTCCTGTCCGCTCGCTGTTGTCCAAATCAGTGATTAGTCGGCACAAGTTATTATTACAACTTCGCTACACGAATCGCTTATCTGCGTAAGTTATCTCGTACAAGCTCGGCGAGAATCGTTACCGGTGGTATGAACGGCACGTTTGGACATAGTTCCAGTCCACTCATCGTGAAAACTGAAATTTTTTGAAATATTGAGAAAGATGGCACTGCTCTCAAATTGATAGCACTTGCCGTTTCGCCCTTTATATATAGGCGGATAATTGCAGCGGATAGTTTTTTGCCACTACTGTTAAAAAAAGTCAGTGCCACTACGCAAAAAAATGATTGAAGTCGAGTGAAACTAAAGTTAGAAAACAGGGCGATGTGTTTTTGGCGCCAAGAAAATGGCGAAATGGCGAGGGAAGGTTGAAGTGGATCAAGGGTCGACGCACGAGGGCTGTGAAGGTCGTGCGCCGACCGAATGCATCACTCTGATGCGTGATCGCGCAGGAACACCAGGTTGTCCGGTTTGGATAGTTCGGCGCTGTAGCGATAGCCTTGAACGTCGAATTGCTTGAGGGCGGCCGGATCGTTGATGCGTTCTTCGATGACGAAGCGGCTCATCATGCCGCGGGCCTTTTTCGCGTAGAAGCTGATGATCTTGTACTGGCCGTTCTTCAGGTCCTTGAATTCGGTATTGACGATGCGTGCGTTCAAGGCACTGCGTTTGACCGCCGAGAAGTACTCGTTGGACGCCAGGTTGAGCAGCACCTCATCGCCTTGATCGACCAGGGCTTCGTTCAGCCATTCGCTGATGCGTGTACCCCAGAAGGCATACAGGTCCTTGCCCCGGGCGTTGGCCAGTCTGGTACCCATTTCCAGGCGATAGGGTTGCATCAGGTCCAGCGGGCGCAGCAGTCCGTACAGGCCGGACAACATGCGCAAATGTTGCTGGGCATAGTCGAAATCGGCTTCGCTGAAGGTTTGCGCATCCAGCCCGGTGTACACGTCGCCCTTGAAAGCCAGTAGCGCCTGTTTGGCGTTTTCCGGGGTGAACGCAGGCGTCCAGCTGCCGAAACGCGCGGCGTTGAGCCCGCCGATCTTGTCGGAAACGTGCATCAATTCGCTGATCTGCGCCGGGGACAACTCGCGCAATTGCAGGATCAATTCCTGGGAATGGTCGAGGTACTGCGGCTGGGTGAAGCGCTGGGTCGCCGGCGGTGTTTCATAGTCGAGGGTCTTGGCGGGTGAAATCACCATCAGCATGAAGTCGTCTCCTTTAATCGTGGCGGCGATTCTAGGGGGTTGCCGGCGTTGACTCCAGCTATCAAGTCCATAGGTGATGGCCGGTGGCCTTGCACCAAACCCTGTGGGAGGGGGGGGGGGGGGAGGGGGGGGGGGGGGAGGGGTAAGAGAGGAGGGAGGGGGGGGGGGGGGAGGGGTAAGAGAGGAGGGAGGGGGGGGGGGGGGAGGGGTAAGAGAGGAGGGAGGGGGGGGGGGGGGAGGGGAAAGACAGGGGGGGGGGGGGTGGGAGGTGGGATTGGACCAAACCCTGTGGGAGCGGGCTTGCTCGCGAATGCGGTGTATCAGTCGACATTTTCGGTGAATGTCATACCGCATTCGCGAGCAAGCCCGCTCCCACAATGGTTCGTTGTTGCTGCGGGAGTTGTATCTGGATCAGCTATAGTGCCGCGCGGGTTTTGTTATGGAGACATCCCATTGCGCAGTGTTTTTCTTATTTCGATCTGGCTACTGAGCTTCGGCGCCCTCGCGGCACCGGGCGATGTGGCGACGCTTGATCGCAGCACCTGGCCGGAAAAACTTGGCAACCCGACGCTGTTCGACGTGGCGTCGAGGGCCGAGATCCTCATGTTTTCCAGTGTGCTGTTGGCCAGCGAGTCGCTGGATGAACCCGCCCTGGCCCAGCGTCTGGGCCTGCGCACGATCAACCTGGAGTCGGTCAACCGGGTTCGCCAGCGCATGTGGCAACGGCTGCTGAGCAACTACAACCACGCCCAACAGAGTTGCGACCAGGATGCTTCCTTCTGTTTTCTGGTCGAGGACATGCCCACCTTGCGCGAGCAAGCTGCCAAGTTCCAGGTCAGTGCAGACAGCTACTACATCAAGTGGGCCGACCCAGGCCGTGCGTTCCACACCCAGTACCTGGACGAGCAGTTGCGCAAGGCTGCGCTGTTCCCGCAAACCAGCAGCGAAGTCGATCGTTTTGGCGACTATGAGCGCACCGGCGAGCAAATGCATGACCGGCTGTTTCTGCTGACCTTCGACAGCGCTGCCAACGCCGCGCCGGACAATACGGCCTGGGTCAGCGAGTACCTGCGCAAGTCGAACATGAACGGCACGTTCTTCGTTCTCGGCAAGGACATCCAGGCCCGTTTGACGGAGCATTCGGTAAGTAACCTGCAAGCGACCTACTCGACCCAGTGCATCGGCGTGCAGGGCTGGGAATTCCGTTCCCACAGCCACTGGCAGGACTGGCAGGACTCGGTGCGCCGCAGCGCCGAGCTGGTCAAGAGCAAGCTGCCGGAGAACTACGTGCCACTGTTCCGCCCCCCCGACGGACAGCGCCGTTCCGATGCCGAAAGCTTCTTCAAGACCCAGGGTTTGCAGGTAGCGCTATGGGACATCGATGCCCAGGACGGCGCCGGCAAACTCAAGGGCAACCAGAGTGCGCAACGGGTGCTGACCCTGATGCTGCTGTGGCGGCATGGGGTGATCAATTTCAATGCGAAGCAGGATGGCGTGAAAACGGCGTTGCCGTGGCTGGTGACGCAAACGGCGCCAGTCGGGATCGGCTGGGAAGACTGTCAGGACGCGTTTCGCTGAAAGCGGCGAAAGCCCGTAAACATTGGGTTTATGGCGATTTTGGAGGGGAATTCGTTGCAGGTGGACTTCCGACTTTAAACGGGTGATGGCAGTCCGCCAAGTGTTATTGGTCACTCTGAAAAATAAACTTCAAAAAAGCGTCAAAGTACTTTTTTCTGTCACACGTTTTGGAGTATTACGAAGACAGACCGCCGAAACCTGCAACACAGGTGGCGTCTCCCAAGACCCCGCATGTAGGCAGAACACTTGAGTCCCCGCAGGTGTATTCGGCAGTCACTTCGAGGCGCAGCACCGTCAGGGTATTGCGTCGACTGGCTCCCACAAAGGTGACCGAGTATGGATGATCACGGACGTAGCTCTTCTTCCAACCAGCCAATCCTTTATGTACTCGATACCAACGTATTGATTCACGATCCAAACGCGCTGCTCAACTTCGAAGAACACCACGTCGCGATCCCGATGACCGTGCTTGAAGAGCTCGACAAGCTCAAGAGCGGGCATCACAGCGTTGCCGCAGAATGCCGCCAGGCCATTCGGCTGATCGACAAGACCCTGGGCGATGCCTCACCCGAGGACGTCGAGCAGGGTGTGCCGATCCAGCGTGGCAAAAGCGGCCCCAAGGGTTTGCTGTCAATTCTGATGAGTCGCAATGCCGAGCCGAACCTGATTCTGCCCGAGCACCTCAATGACAACAAAATCATCAACCAACTGATCGACCTGCACGCGCGCGACCCGAAGAAGCCCGTGGTGCTGGTCACCAAAGACATCAACATGCGCCTCAAGGCGCGCGCCTGCGGGATCGCGGCCGAGGACTACAGCACCGACCAGCTGGTCGACGACGTGTCCTTGCTGCCCAATGGCTACCACAACATGACCGGCTCTTTCTGGGACCGCGTGAGCAAGGTCGAAACCCGTCAGGACCATGGCCGCACCTGGCACCAGGTGCAGTTGATCGACAACCTGCCGGCGGTGCACATCAATGAATTCATCATTGATGAGCAAGGCTTTGTCGGCTGGATCAAGGAGATTGAAGAAGACCGTTTGCTGATCCTCGACCTGCACCAGGAACCGCTGCTGCACCAGGAGGCCTGGGGCCTTAAGCCGCGGGATATCTATCAGAGCCTGGCGTTATACGCCTTGCTCGATCCGGACATCCACCTGGTCAACCTGTCGGGTGCAGCAGGCTCGGGTAAAACCATCCTGGCGCTGGCTGCCGCGATTGAGCAGACCATGGTCAGCAAGCGCTATCGGCGCATCATCGCCACCCGTAGCGTGCAGGGCCTGGACCAGGAAATCGGCTTCCTGCCCGGCACCGAAGCGGAAAAAATGGAGCCGTGGCTGGGCGCCATCACCGACAACCTCGAAGCCTTGCACATGGATGACGAAAGCACCCATGGCAGCGTCGACTACATCCTCAGCAAAGTGCCGTTGCAGTTCAAATCCCTCAACTACATCCGGGGCCGCAGTTTCCAGCAGAGCCTGATCCTGATCGACGAATGCCAGAACCTCACGCCGCACCAGATGAAAACCATCATCACCCGTGCCGGCGCCGGTTCCAAAGTGGTGTGCCTGGGCAACCTGGCGCAGATCGACACCCCTTACCTGTCCGCGACCAGCTCCGGGCTGACCTACCTCACTGAACGCTTCAAGGACTTCCCGAACGGTGTGCACATCACCCTGCAAGGAGTGCCACGTTCGATCCTGGCCGAATACGCCGAATCGCATCTGTAACTGTCCACCGGAACCGGGCGGCCTCACAGCCGCCCGGTTTTTTGTGGAAGTATGAAAAACCTGTGGGAGCGGGCTTGCTCGCGAAAGCGGTAGATCAGTCGATGTATGTGGTGACTGGAATACCGCTTTCGCGAGCAAGCCCGCTCCCACATTGTTTGTGGTGGGCCGACAATCGTGCGTGCGAAAAATTGACCCGCAGGTTTACAATCGAGGCTCCTGATCAGGAGTAATCCCGTGCTGACTCATCTCGATTCCCAAGGTCGCGCCAACATGGTCGACGTCACTGAAAAAACCGTGACATTCCGTGAGGCGACGGCCCAAGCGCTGGTGCGCATGCTGCCCGAGACCCTGCAGATGATCGTCAGCGGCGGTCACCCCAAGGGTGATGTGTTTGCCGTGGCGCGCATTGCCGGCATCCAGGCGGCGAAGAAAACCAGCGACCTGATTCCCCTGTGCCATCCGCTGATGCTGACTGGCGTCAAGGTCGAGCTCAGTGCCGAAGGTGACGACTCGGTGCGTATCGTGGCGCGCTGCAAGCTGTCCGGGCAGACCGGTGTCGAAATGGAAGCCCTGACCGCTGCCAGCGTCGCCGCGCTGACCATCTATGACATGTGCAAGGCCGTGGACCGCGGCATGACCATCGAAAGCGTGCGTCTGCTGGAGAAGGTCGGCGGCAAGAGCGGACATTTCCAGGCGGAACAGCCATGAACGTGACCGTGAAGTTTTTCGCCCGTTACCGTGAAGCGTTGGGGCTGGACTCGGTGAAGGTCCAGGGCGATTTCGCCACTGTCGACGATGTCCGTGCACTGCTGGTCCAGCGTGACGGTGCCGAGGTATTGAGCGAGCAAAACCTGATGTGCGCCCGCAATGAAGACCTCTGCCAGCTCGACGAGCCGGTGAGCGAGGGCGATGAAGTGGCGTTCTTTCCGACCGTGACCGGAGGCTGAGGCATGGCGATTCGCGTGCAGTCCACCGCGTTCGACCCGGGTGCCGAAGTCAATGCCATGCACGACGCCAATGTCGGCGTCGGCGCGGTGGTGAGTTTTGTCGGCTACGTGCGCGACTTCAATGACGGCCTCGACGTGGCCGGGATGTTCCTCGAGCACTATCCGGGCATGACCGAAAAAGCCCTTGGCAAGATCGCCATCGAGGCCGAACAACGCTGGCCGTTGCTCAAGCTGGAAGTGCTGCACCGCATCGGCGCCCTGGAGCCGGGCGAACCGATTGTCTTCGTCGGCGCGGCCAGCGCCCATCGCCAGGCGGCATTCGACGCCTGCGCCTTTGTCATGGATTACCTGAAAACCCGTGCACCGTTCTGGAAGAAAGAAAACACCAGCGACGGGCCGCGTTGGGTCGAGGGGCGTGACAGCGATCATGCGGCGGCGGATCGCTGGAAGCAGTAGATCCTGCGGCGTTCTTTAGTCAGTCTTCGCGGGCAAGCCCGCTCCCACAGGTCCGGTGGTGTACATAAAATTTGTGTACGACTTGGACATTGTGGGAGCGGGCTTGCCCGCGATGAGGCCATCTGGTTCACCCTATAACCTCCTGAGACACCACCCGACCATCGGCCGGTACGGGCCGCATTTGCCTCATTGACGACTTATACATAAAAGTCCAGTATGGAATTATAAGTACAAAAAAGGTTTCCACCGTTTCAGCTTTTTCTTCTCTCTTGCCAAACCAACAACAACCCGCGAGAAAACGAACATGAAGAAGTTCCCCCTCATCACCGGTCTGGCCCTGAGCCTGTTGGCGTGCAGCAGCGTGTTCGCCGCCGAGAAAACCCTGCGTATCGGCATCGAAGCTGCTTATCCACCATTCGCCTCGAAAACCGACAAAGGCGAAATCGTCGGTTTCGACTATGACATCGGCAACGCCCTCTGCGCGCAGATGAAGGCCAAGTGTGTGTGGGTCGAAGGCGAGTTCGACGGTCTGATTCCTTCCCTGAAGGTGAAGAAAATCGACATGGCGCTGTCGTCCATGACCATCAACGAAGACCGCAAGAAGTCGGTGGACTTCACCCACAAGTACTATTTCACCTCGTCGCGCCTGGTCATGAAGGACGGCGCGGTGGTGGATGACCAGTACGCCAGCCTCAAGGGCAAGACCGTCGGCGTGCAGCGCGCCACCACCACTGACCGTTACGCCACCGAGGTGTTCGAGCCCAAGGGCATCAACGTCAAGCGCTACAGCAACAACGAAGAAATCTACATGGACCTGGCGGCCGGTCGTCTCGACGCGATTTTTGCCGACACCATTCCGCTCAATGACTTCCTGTCGATGCCGCGTGGCCAGGGTTATGCCTTTGTCGGGCCGGAGCTCAAGGATCCGAAGTATGTGGGCGAGGGGGCCGGGATTGCCGTGCGCAAGGGCAACACCGAACTGGTCAGCGAGCTGAACACGGCCATTGATGGCATTCGTGCCAGTGGTGAGTACCAGAAGATTTCCGAGAAGTACTTCAAGTCTGATATCTACGGCGACTGACAAACCGCCATCGCTGGCAAGCCAGCTCCCACAGGTTCAGCGGTGTACATGAGTTTTGTGTACGGCTCGGACACTGTGGGAGCGGGCTTGCCCGCGATGAGGCCGGAGATACCACCGCAAATCTTCAGCCTTTCAATTCCTTCAAATGCTTGTACACCGTCGCCCGGCCCATGTTCAGCACATTGGCCACGTAGTTCGAGGCGCTTTTACCCTTGAACGCGCCTTCGGCGTGCAACGCCAGCACCAGCTCGCGTTTGTGATCGCGGGTCAGCAGGTTCAGGCTCAACTGGCGCTCTCGCAGCCAGGCGTGGAGGAAGGTGTTGATCCGCTCCTGCCAGTCATCGCGGAACAGTGCATCCGGTTGCGGGATCAGCTTGGTCGGCGACAGGAACAGATCCAGGGCGGCCTTGGCATTCTCGAACAGCGAAATATTCAGGTTGATGCACAGCACGGCCAGCGGATGCCCCTCGCTGTCGCGCAGGACGGTGCTGAGGCTGCGAATCTTCTGACCATCCCAATTGAGCTTTTCGTACGGCCCGATGTTTCGTTCGCTGACATCGTCGCTGAGCATGTCTTCCAGCGCCGAGTCGTCGCCGATTTCCCGCTTGGACAGGTTGTTGGCGATGTAGTCGACCTTTTGCGTGCGCAGGTCGTGCAGCACCACTTCGGCGTGGGGGAAAAACAGCGTGGCGATGGCGTCGGCGATCGCGTGGAAGTTATCCAGCGACGTGTCATTCAGGGCCGAGTCTTTTTCGGGGGCGTTCATTTGATGGAACTCCAGGCAGCGTCAACGCCCCGGCAAAGGGGCGCTGAAAGTGTGCCGTAATCGTATGGGCACGTCACCTGAGGATCAGGATCGGCCGAGGCGGGCAGGGGAGAGCATTTCGGCGTTCAGGCCGAAACGGCCGAGCGATTCGGGCAATGCCGCGCCGCGCACCAGTGCCGCGCCGGCCTGACCCATGGCCGGCGAAGTCTGGATGCCATAACCGCCTTGCGCCGCGACCCAGAACAGCCCCGGCACCTGTGGATCGAAGCCGGACAGCAGGTCGCCGTCGCTGACGAAGCTGCGCAGGCCGGCCCAGGTCCGGGTCGGGCGGCGAATGGTCAGGGTCGTGGCCTCTTCGATCTGGTAGATGCCCATGGCAATGTCCAGCTCTTCGGGCTGCACGTCGTGGGGTTCGACCGGGTCGGCGTTGGCCGGCGAGCCGAGGAACATCCCGGCGTCGGGTTTCATATAGAAGGATTCGTCGAGGCTGACCAGCATCGGCCAATGGTGGATGTCCACGCCCTCCGGGCCGGCGAAGATGAACGCGGCACGGCGTTTCGGTTGCAGGCCCAGCGGCTGCGCACCGGCCAGTTCACCGATCTTGTCGGCCCAGGCGCCGGCGGCGTTGATGATGACCGGGGCGCTGAAGGTTTGGGTGCCGGTCTGGACCTGCCATGCACCTTGGCCGTCGCGGCTCAGGCTGACGACTTCGCTGTCGGTATGCACTTCGCCCTGGTTGCGACGGATGCCGCGCAGGTATCCCTGATGCAAGGCATCGGTGTCGATGTCGCTGGCGGTCGGGTCGTAGATGGCGCCGTGGACCTTTTCCCGGCGCAGGATCGGCACCAACGCGCAAGCTTCGTCGACGCCGAGCAATTGCATCTCTGGCACCGTGGTTTTTGCGCTCTGGTACTGGCGGTTCAATTCGTCCGGGTCACCGGTGAAATCCACGGTCATTTCGCCGCGCGGGGTCAGCAGCGGGTGTTCGCAGAAACCGCTGGGCGGGTTGTCGAAAAAGTCCCGGCTGGCCAGGGTCAGCGCCCGCACTTGTGGGGTGCCATAGGCTGCGGTGTACAGAGCAGCCGACCGGCCGGTGGAGTGATAGGCCGGATGGGATTCGCGCTCGAGCACGATCACGCGGCCGTGCTGCGACAGCCAGAAACCGGTGGAAGCCCCGGCAATCCCGCCGCCGATGATGATGAAATCTGCCTGGCTCATGAACGTCTCCTGATAACGCGCGATGCCAATGGTTCGGTACCTTGTAGGAGCGAGCTTGCTCGCGATGGTGTGTCAGTCGACACAGTGTTGCTTGATCCACCATCGCGAGCAGGCTCGCTCCTACAGGGGATTGTGGTGTTAGTGAGATAGGCGATAGATCGCATTGGCCAGCGAAATGTCTTCCAGGCCCAGGCCGATGGAGCGGAAGTACACGTGACGGTCGTAGTCGGGGCGCTGCACCTTCGCACTGAGCAGGTCAGGCAGGTCGCCGACAATCGCGCTCCTGTCCCAGCGGTGCTGTTCGGCGGCGATCAGCATTTCGCCGGCCGAGCCTGGGGTGGTCAGTCGATAGTCGCAGAACACCTGCATGTCATTGAGGCTCTGCGGCGGCACTTCGTGGGCACGCGGCGCGTTGGTGCTGATGGAGGTGATCAGCGCCGGTTTGCGCAAGCTCGACGGATCGATCACCGGCCCGGCGGACGAGGTGCAGAGCATGATCACGTCCGCGTCCTGTACGGCAGCTTCACGATTGTCGACGACGTTCAGGCGTGGCTCGATGTTTTTCAGCAGGCTCACGGTTTCGGCATCTTCGTGCAGGCTCGGCGAGTACAGGCTGATGCTCTGCCAGTCGCGCAGGCCTTTCACGTAATGCAGGTGCGCCTGGGCCACTTTGCCGCTGCCGATAATGGCCAGGCGATGGGCTGTGGGCGGCGCGAGGGCGTCGACCGCCACGGCAGTGGTGGCCGCAGTGCGTGCGGTGGTCAGTTCTGCGGCATCGCATAGCAACAGCGGCTGCCCGGTTTGCATCGACATCAGCAGCGTCCACGCCGTCACCAATGGCCCTTGGTCACGGACGATGTATGGCGAAGTCTTGATCCCGTACACGCCGTCTTCGGCCAGCACGCCCAGGTAATTGATGAAGTCGCCGGCGCCCTGCGGGAACTCCACCAGTTGCTGCGCCGGTTGCACCGCTTGCCCGGCGGCCAGGTCGCGGAACAGCTTGCGCAGGATCTGCGGCACATCGACTTGCGCCAGATACTCGCGGGCCTGGGCTTGGGTGATCACTTGGGGCGTGCTGGACATGGTCGGCTCCGGGATTCGAATTAAACTAATTTGTCTATTATGGACTTTTAGTTCTCGCGAACAATATCCGGACGAAAAAAAAGCGCAGTCCGTTTCCGGCTGCGCTTGTTCGTGCAACGTCACTCAGTGTGGACGTTTGCGCTCAACCGCCCGCAACAGATGCGTCGGCGGTGTTTCACAGCTGATCTTGCGCCCCAGCTTTTCCTCGATGGACGGTAGCTGGTAGGAGTCGTCTTCACCGGCAAAGCTGATGGACACGCCGTCGGCGCCGGCACGTCCGGTACGTCCGATTCGGTGCACGTAGTCGTCCGGCACTTCCGGCAGGGTGAAGTTGATCACATGGCTGATGCCGTCGATGTGGATGCCGCGACCGGCCACGTCGGTGGCGACCAGCACGCGGATCTTGCCTTCGCGGAAACCTTCCAGGGTCTTGATGCGCTTGTGCTGCGGCACGTCGCCGGACAGTTGCGCGGCGTTGATGCCGTCACGCACCAGGCGTTCTTCGATGCGTCGCACTTCATCCTTGCGGTTGGCGAAGACGATGACCCGCTCCCAACCGTTGTCGTTGACCAGGTTGTAGAGCAGTTTGTATTTGTCGGCAGCGGCCACCGCGTAGATGTGCTGCTCGACGTTTTCGTTGGCCACGTTGGTGACTTCGATTTCGACGATGGCAGGGTCGGTGGTCCATTGCTTGGCCAGGTTCATCACGTCTTCGGTGAAGGTCGCGGAGAACAGCAGCGTCTGACGCTCGGACTTCGGTGGCGTCTGGCGAATGATCTGGCGCACCTGCGGGATGAAGCCCATGTCGAGCATGCGGTCGGCTTCGTCCAGCACCATCACTTCGACCATGTCCAGATGCACGTCGCCGCGCTGGTTGAAGTCCAGCAGGCGGCCCGGCGTGGCCACGAGGATGTCGCAGTGGCGGGCTTCGAGGTGCTTGAGCTGCTTGTCGAAGTCCATGCCGCCGACGAACGTCATGACGTTGAGGCCGGTGTACTTGGTCAGGTCGGCGGCGTCCTTGGCGATCTGCACCACCAGTTCGCGGGTCGGCGCGATGATCAGCGCCCGTGGCTCACCCATGTAGCGCTCTTTCGGCGGCGGGGTTTGCAGCAACTGGGTGATGATCGAGATCAGGAACGCAGCGGTTTTGCCGGTACCGGTCTGGGCGCGGCCGATGGCGTCCTTGCCCGCGAGGGTAAAGCCCAGCACCTGTGCCTGGATCGGCGTGCAATACGGGAAGCCCAGGTCCTGGATGGCATGCATCAGTTCAGGGGCGAGCTTGAAATCGTGGAAGCGGGTTTTGCCTTCCTGGGGTTCGACGACGAAGTCTTCGAGTTTCCATGGGATGACCGGCGCCTTGGGCTTGGGTTCGCGGCGCGGTTTGGCGGGTTTCGGCGTGTCGCTGCGCGGCTGCTCCTGGGCTGTGATCGCCGCAGGCTGGGCTGCTTCTACGGTCTTCGGCTCATGCTTGGGTGCCGTCGTGGTGGCAGCCCGTTCAGACTGACTGCCGTCGGTGCGGTGGCTGGAAGCGTGAGACGCAGCGCTGGGGACTGGCGCGAGTTGCTCAGTCTCGCTTTTACCGAACATTTTCTTGAGTGCTTTGAGCACGGTCATCTCATCAATTGGTTAAGGAATGTACGCCGGGCAGTGTAATGCAAGAATCGGGCGCGGCGTAGAGGGATGGATCAAAGGGCGCTTTTAATCCTGAATGCTTAACGCAAGCGCTCGGTGAGCCAGGTGCCGATGTCGCGAATTTCTTCGGGTAACACTTCGTGACCCATTGGGTACTCCTGCCATGTCACGGTGACACCACGCTGCTTCAAATGCTCGTAGGCACTGCGTCCCATCGAGTTTTGCACCACATCGTCAAACTGGCCGTGCATCGACAGCACCGGAATGCGTTGCTGGCTCGCGGACAGTTCCAGTCCGCCGCTGAAGGTGGGGGCATAAGTAGAAAGGGCAACGACGCCACCCAGTGGTCCCTGCCATTTCAGAAACGCGGTATGGAACACCACGGCGCCGCCCTGGGAAAAGCCGGCCAGGAAAATCCGCGAGGCGTCTATTCCGATAGCTCGCTGGGTGTCGATCAGCTTGATGATCCTGTCGGACGACTCTTCCAGCTGCTCGCGGTTGATCGCCCGTGCCGGGCTCATGGCCAATATGTCGTACCAGCTCGGCATCTCGTAGCCGCCATTGATAGTGACAGCACAGGTGGGGGCCTGAGGGAGAACGAAGCGGGTGCTCAGCAAGGTTTCCTGCAGCGCTTCGGCCACCGGCAGGAAGTCGTAGCGATCGGCGCCCAGGCCGTGCAGCCAGATGACGCAGGCGTCTGCGGGCTTTACGGGTTCAAGAATCAGGGGCTCGGTCATGTCTGCTCCAAAGTTGTGCGTGCGCGCTCATTAAGTGCGTGATCCAAGTGCGCGCCAGGTTGATCCGTTAAGAAGATGTCGCAAGGTTACAAGTTTCGCTATTGACCTGTCTCGCAAGTGCCTCGGGAAGAGGTCTGGTACGGGCTTTGCTATGGAAAAGCCTGTACGAAAAATCCCACGTCTGTCGGTAACACTATCAGGCCATTGTTGGCAGTGGGATAGCAAAAAATTCCGGTGATGGATGTTCGCCAATGGCCGCTACGGGGCTTCGCGAACGTGAAAGGGCTACAGCCCGTTCGGCCGACTGGTGAGGGTGAGTTTTCCATGATGTGGATTTTCTCCTACTAGACTCATAGCTAACGTCTTACGTCGGTTGACCCCAAAACAAGCCAACACGGGTCGACTACGCCTCAAAAGGGTGCGACAGGACTCACGCTCCGACACAACAAGAGCAAAACTGGAGGTTTGAATGAAGATGTTGAAATCCACCCTGGCTATCGTGACTGCAGCCGCAGTACTCGGTGTCAGCGGGTTTGCCCAGGCGGGCGCAACCCTGGATGCAGTGATGAAGAAAGGCTTCGTGCAGTGTGGCGTCAGCGATGGCCTGCCGGGCTTCTCGGTTCCGGATTCCACCGGCAAGATCGTGGGTATCGATGCTGACTACTGCCGTGCAGTAGCGGCTGCTGTCTTCGGCGACGCGACCAAGGTCAAGTTCAGCCAGTTGAACGCCAAGGAGCGCTTCACCGCGCTGCAGTCCGGCGAAATCGACATCCTTTCGCGCAACACCACCATGACCAGCTCCCGTGACGCGGGCATGGGCCTGAAGTTTCCAGGCTTCATCACCTACTACGACGGCATCGGCTTCCTGGTAAACAACAAGCTGGGCGTGAAAAGCGCTAAAGAACTGGACGGTGCAACCATTTGCATCCAGGCCGGTACCACTACCGAGCTGAACGTTTCCGACTACTTCCGCGGCAACGGCCTGAAGTACACCCCGATCACCTTCGACACCTCCGACGAAAGCGCCAAGTCGCTGGAATCCGGTCGTTGCGACGTACTGACCTCCGACAAGTCCCAGCTGTTCGCCCAGCGCAGCAAGCTGGCAACGCCTACGGACTACGTGGTTCTGCCGGAAACCATTTCCAAGGAACCTCTGGGCCCGGTCGTGCGTAATGGCGACGACGAGTGGCTGGCCATCGTGCGCTGGACTGGCTACGCCATGCTCAACGCGGAAGAAGCCGGCATCACTTCGAAGAACGTCGAAGCCGAAGCCAAGGCCACCAAGAACCCTGACGTTGCCCGTCTGCTGGGTACCGACGGTGAATACGGCAAAGACCTGAAAGTGAAGAAAGACTGGGTCGTGCAGATCATCAAGCAGGTAGGCAACTACGGCGAAGTGTTCGAGAAAAACCTCGGCAAGAGCACTCCGCTGGAAATCGACCGCGGGCTGAACGCTCTGTGGAACGCTGGCGGCATTCAATACGCACCACCAGTGCGCTGATGGTTCTGTCACCCGGTGGGCCAACCACCGGGTGATGTTCTGTTCCATTATTTCCGGGGCACTTCATGCAAAATTCAATCGGCGCACCAAAGCAGAGGCTCAGCCTCAGCGATCCGAAAGTGCGTGCGTGGCTATTCCAGATCATCACCATTGTCGCGGTGGTCTCGATGGGCTGGTATCTGTTCGATAACACGCAGACCAACCTTCAGCACCGGGGCATTACCTCGGGCTTCAGTTTTCTGGAGCGCAGTGCCGGTTTCGGCATCGCTCAACACCTGATCGACTACACCGAAGCGGACACTTACGCCCGGGTGTTTGTCATCGGCCTGCTCAACACCTTGCTGGTGACCTTCATCGGCGTGATCCTGGCGACGATCCTCGGCTTCATCGTCGGTGTGGCGCGGCTGTCGAAGAACTGGATCATCGCCAAGCTGGCGACGGTGTACGTGGAAGTCTTCCGCAACATTCCGCCATTGCTGCAGATCCTGTTCTGGTACTTCGCGGTGTTCCTGACCATGCCGGGGCCGCGCAACAGCCATAACTTCGGCGACACCTTCTTCGTCAGCGCCCGCGGCCTGAACATGCCCGCCGCGCTGATGGCGGATGGTTTCTGGCCATTTGTCGCCAGCATCGTGGTGGCCATCGTCGCCATCGTGCTGATGAGCCGCTGGGCCACCAAGCGCTTCGAAGAGACGGGTGTACCGTTCCACAAGTTCTGGGTCGGCCTGGCGCTGTTCCTGGTGATCCCGGCCTTGTGCGCGCTGATTTTCGGCGCACCGCTGCACTGGGAAATGCCGAAGCTGCAGGGTTTCAACTTCGTCGGCGGCTGGGTGCTGATCCCGGAACTGCTGGCGCTGACGTTGGCCCTCACCGTGTACACCGCAGCGTTCATCGCCGAGATCGTGCGTTCGGGCATCAAGTCGGTCAGCCATGGCCAGACCGAGGCGGCGCATTCCCTCGGCCTGCGCAACGGTCCGACCTTGCGCAAGGTGATCATCCCGCAAGCCCTGCGCGTGATCATTCCACCGCTGACCAGCCAATACCTGAACCTGGCGAAGAACTCCTCGCTGGCGGCCGGCATCGGTTATCCGGAAATGGTCTCGCTGTTCGCCGGTACCGTGCTCAACCAGACCGGTCAGGCGATCGAGGTGATTGCCATCACCATGAGCGTGTACCTGGCGATCAGTATCAGCATTTCCCTGCTGATGAACTGGTACAACAAGCGCATTGCGCTGATCGAGCGGTAAGGAAAAGCGCATGAGTACTCATACTTTCAAACCTGACATGCCTCCACCGAGCAGCAGCATCGGTGTGGTGGCGTGGATGCGCGCGAACATGTTCTCCAGCTGGCTCAACACCCTGCTGACCCTGTTTGCGTTCTACCTCATCTACCTGGTGGTGCCGCCGATCCTGCACTGGGCCATCCTCGACGCCAACTGGGTGGGCACGACCCGCGCCGACTGCACCAAGGACGGCGCCTGCTGGGTGTTCATCCAGCAGCGTTTCGGCCAGTTCATGTACGGCTATTACCCGCCGGAACTGCGCTGGCGCGTGGACCTGACGGTGTGGCTGGCGATTGTCGGCGTGGCGCCGTTGTTCATCTCGCGTTTTCACCATAAAGCGGTGTACGGGCTGGGCTTCCTGGTGCTGTACCCGATCTTTGCCTACTTCCTGTTGCATGGCGGCATCTTCGGCCTGACCAACGTGGCGACCAGCCAGTGGGGCGGCCTGATGCTGACCCTGGTGATCGCCACTGTCGGCATCGCCGGTGCGCTGCCACTGGGGATTATCCTGGCCCTGGGTCGTCGTTCGAACATGCCGGCGATTCGTGTGGTCTGCGTGACCTTCATCGAGTTCTGGCGCGGCGTGCCGTTGATCACGGTGCTGTTCATGTCCTCGGTGATGCTGCCGCTGTTCCTGCCCGAAGGCATGAACTTCGACAAACTGCTGCGGGCCCTGATCGGCGTGATCCTGTTCCAGTCGGCCTACGTGGCCGAAGTGGTGCGCGGTGGTCTGCAAGCGATTCCCAAGGGGCAGTACGAAGCGGCCGCCGCGATGGGCCTGGGCTACTGGCGCAGCATGGGTCTGGTGATCCTGCCGCAAGCCCTGAAGCTGGTGATCCCCGGCATCGTCAACACCTTCATCGCGCTGTTCAAGGACACCAGCCTTGTGATCATCATCGGCCTGTTCGACCTGCTCAACAGCGTCAAGCAAGCCGCTGCCGACCCGAAATGGCTGGGCATGGCCACCGAAGGCTATGTGTTCGCCGCCCTGGTGTTCTGGATTTTCTGTTTTGGTATGTCGCGCTATTCCATGCATCTGGAACGCAAGCTCGACACTGGCCACAAGCGCTGAAGCGCCGTACCTAATTTAGGAAGTTCTTTTATGAGCGAAGCAATCAAACAGCCTGTGGGCCCTGAAGGCATTATTCAGATGCAGGGCGTGAACAAGTGGTACGGCCAGTTCCACGTGTTGAAAGACATCAACCTCAACGTCAAGCAGGGTGAGCGTATCGTCCTGTGCGGGCCGTCGGGTTCGGGCAAGTCCACCACCATCCGCTGCCTCAACCGCCTGGAAGAACACCAGCAGGGCCGCATCGTGGTCGATGGCACGGAACTGACCAACGACCTCAAGCAGATCGAAGCGATCCGCCGTGAAGTCGGCATGGTGTTCCAGCACTTCAACCTGTTCCCGCACCTGACCATTTTGCAGAATTGCACCCTGGCGCCGATGTGGGTGCGCAAGATGCCCAAGCGCAAGGCCGAGGAAATCGCCATGCACTACCTGGAACGCGTACGCATTCCGGAGCAGGCGCATAAATACCCGGGGCAACTGTCCGGCGGTCAGCAGCAGCGTGTGGCGATTGCCCGCGCACTGTGCATGAAGCCGAAAATCATGCTGTTCGACGAGCCGACCTCGGCACTCGACCCGGAGATGGTGAAGGAAGTGCTCGACACCATGATCGGCCTGGCCGAAGACGGCATGACCATGCTTTGCGTAACCCACGAAATGGGCTTCGCCCGCACCGTGGCCAACCGTGTGATCTTCATGGACAAGGGCGAAATCGTCGAACAGGCCGCGCCGAACGACTTCTTCGATCACCCGCAGAACGATCGCACCAAGCTGTTCCTGAGCCAGATTCTGCATTGATCGAACCCAGGCACTGAAATAAACCCGGACATGTTCCGGGTTTTTTTTACCCGCGATTTAACGTCCGAATGCAAAACCTTGTGGGAGCGGGCTTGCTCGCGAAAGCGGAGTGTCAGGCAACGTACTCGTTGAATGTTATGCCGCCTTCGCGAGCAAGCCCGCTCCCACAGGGGGGTGCTACCGACTCCATTGATCATGCGTCAATTTTGAACGGTTGCCCTCTTGGAGCAAGCTGACTACCATGTCAGAAAATTCATCCTATGATTGGATGAAAGGGCGAATTCCATGTCAGAAATTTCTCCATTAGTGAAACGATCCTTGGTCGATCAGGCCCTGGACCAGTTGCGCCTGCGGATCAACCAGGGCGTTTGGGCCGTGGGCCAGCGCTTGCCCACCGAGCCCGAGTTGTCTGCCGAGCTGGGCATCAGCCGCAACACCGTGCGCGAAGCCATGCGCGTGTTGGCGTTTTCCGGGTTGATCGAGATCCGCCAGGGCGACGGCAGTTACCTGCGGGCGGTGGTCGATCCGCTCGATACCTTGAAGGCGCTGTCGCGCTGCTCCCTTGAGCAGGCCCGGGAAACCCGGCACATCCTTGAAGTCGAGGCGATCGGCCTGGCAGCCTTGCGCCGCACCGATGAAGACCTGGTGGCATTGCGCGAGGCGCTGGGTGTCAGCGGCAGCCACTATCACGGCGATCTCGATACCTACATCGCCTGCGATCTGGTGTTCCACCGTCGTCTGGTGGACGCCGCGCACAACCCGACCCTCAGCGAGTTGTATCGCTATTTCTCCAGCATCATCGGCGCGCAATTGCGCCAGACCCTGAGCATCGTCCCGCGCCGCCAGGAAGTGTTCGACCTGCACATCGAGTTGCTCGATGCCGTCGAACAACGCGACCCGGAACGGGCCAAAGCCCTGTCGAGGCAGTTGATCAATGAACCTTGAAACCGAGAAGCCCATGCGACGCAGTGATTTATCCACAGCGCAAAAACGTTCGGCAGAGCTGGAAGAGCTGCTGATCGACGCCGAGGCCGATGACGAACAGGTGCAGCAAACTCACCCGGTCCTGCGCCGGCCGTGGCTGTTGCTGCTGGGCCTGATTCTGGTGGCGCTGAACCTGCGCCCGGCGCTGTCAAGCATGGCGCCGATGCTCAGCGAGGTCTCGAAGACCCTCGGCTTGTCGGCGTCCACGGCGGGATTGCTGACCACGTTGCCGGTGCTTTGCCTTGGCCTGTTTGCACCGTTGGCGCCGGTGCTGGCGCGCCGCTTCGGTGCCGAGCGGGTTGTGTTGGGCATTCTTCTGACCCTGGCTGGCGGGATCATCCTGCGCAGTTCGTTCGGTGAGATCGGCCTGTTTGCCGGAAGCGTGCTCGCCGGTGCCAGCATCGGCGTGATCGGTGTGTTGCTGCCGGGTATCGTCAAGCGCGATTTCCCGAAACAGGCCGGGACCATGACCGGCGTCTACACCATGGCCCTGTGCCTGGGCGCAGCGATGGCGGCGGGTGCAACCGTGCCTCTCAGTGAGCATTTCGACAAGAGCTGGGCGCTGGGCCTTGGTTTTTGGGTGGTCCCCGCGTTGGCGGCGGCAGTGTTCTGGCTGCCGCAAGTTGGCCAGAAACACGGTGCGCACAACGTCGCCTATCGCGTTCGCGGCTTGCTGCATGACCCGCTGGCCTGGCAAGTGACCTTGTACATGGGCCTGCAATCGTCCCTGGCCTACATCGTGTTCGGCTGGTTGCCGTCGATCCTGATCGGGCGCGGCCTGACCCCGACCGAGGCCGGGCTGGTGCTGTCGGGTTCGGTGATCGTGCAACTGGTCAGCTCGCTCGCGGCACCCTGGCTGGCAACCCGTGGCAAGGACCAGCGGCTGGCGATCGTGATCGTGATGGCGCTGACCCTCGGCGGCTTGTTCGGTTGCCTGTATGCGCCGATCGAAGGTTTGTGGGGCTGGGCAATTGTGCTGGGGCTGGGGCAGGGCGCCACGTTCAGCCTGGCATTGACGCTGATCGTGCTGCGCTCGCGTGACTCCCACGTCGCGGCGAACCTGTCGAGCATGGCCCAGGGCTTCGGTTACACGCTGGCGTCCATGGGGCCGTTCGCAGTCGGCATCGTGCATGACTGGACCGGCGGCTGGACGGCCGTGGGCTGGATTTTTGGCGTCATTGGCCTCGGTGCGATCATCGCGGGGCTCGGTGCCGGGCGGGCGCTGTACGTGCAGGTGGTCAGCGAGAAAATTTAAACGCGGTCAAACGCTACAAATACAAGATCTCCAGCGTCGCCGAACCATCGAGGATCACCTTGTCGGTGAGGTCCAGGGTCGAGGTGGGGGCGATGACAGCCTCGACCGTTACCGTGGTGGTGAGCTTCTGGATCGGTACCGGGCCTGAAATGCTGCCGGCATTATGGGTAAACCCCAGGAAGCTTCTCTGCCCCATCGGTATCGGGTTCGAACTGGCGCGGCTCCAGGCCATGCCGCCGGTGGTCGAATCGGTTCGGTACAGGCGGGGGAAGTTGTCGGCGCTGGCGTCGGTGGGGTCGACGCTCAGCGAATACAGGCCGATCTTGTTGCTGCTGTTGTCCAGGCCGAGGCCGTAGTAAATCTCGCTGTTCACGGTGGCCGAGCCAGCGCGGTTGTCGTGCATGAGCAGGGCAAAGGGTGTCGGGGCATCGCAGCCAACCTGCAGGGTCAAGCTTTTGGGGGGCAGGCGCGTGCTGTTGTCGCGGTCAAGATCGTTTTTCGACATCCGACCGAAATCCACCCGACCGCCATTGGACAGTTCCACGTGACAGGCGGCGGGCGCAAAACCCGCACGCAGGGTTATCGCCGCGGAGCGACCCTCCGCGATCGGGTCGAACAATCCGGTGGCCTCCCAGGCAACGGTGTCACGCAACGGCGACGCCTGCACCTGTGCCCAGGCGGTCAACTGAAGTTGAGCTGACAGGTTTTGCCCTTGCACCGCGATACCGCTGCGCACTGGAACAATGGCCTGCCCGGGTCGCCAAAGCAGATCTGAGGCTGTGGCCTGCGGTGTCTGGCTGACGCCGGAAATCATTCCCAGGTCCACCGATTGCCCATCAAGCACCGCATCACTGATGTGCACGGTGTAGGTGCCGTGGTCGGCCAGTCGAAAACGCTCCTCGGTCGCGGCCATGGCGCGATAGAACACACTCATGTCGGTCGGTTGTGGGCAGTTCAGGTTCAAGCTCACGCGACGCTGACCCAAGGTTCTCTCCCGGGGTTCGGGAGTACGAATTTCCCTTTGCATCAAACCGTAGTCGAGTACCGACTGGCTCAGGCTGAGCCGGCACTCATCGGCGTGGGCCCGGGCGCTGGGCATGAGTCCGCCCAGCGTCAGGGTGGCGAAGGTCAGCATCAAAGGTCCGGGCAGTTTCATGGGGTCATCCTTATGGCGTGCGGCACTGGGCGAGGGCCGTTTCGTAGTACGCCTGGGTGTTGGCCTTGGTCGGCAGCTCGAAGTGCAGCTCACAACGGTCCAGGCCGGGTGCGGTTATCCACAGGGTGGGAGATGCCAGGGCGTTGGGCAGAAATACCAGCCCGCCTTCCTGTACGAGCGTGACGAACTCGCCATCGCTGGTGTTTACGGTCGCGCCACGGGGTAGCGATACGCCGTTGTCCAGGGAGACTTTGAGCAAGGCGCGGCGAGTCTGGGTGACCCCGAACTCGACCTTGTCGACGGCGCCGCGCCCGGCGGATATCACCGCCAGGCCGTTGTTGATATCGATGTTGCGCGGCAATGAGCGGGTGTCGACTTCCACCGGGTTGCGGCCATAGGCCGTCACGTGTGGAACCACGGCTCGCCCCTGCCAATCGGTCCACACCGGTCCGCTGGGGGTGGAGACTTTGATGGCGGCGGCATCGCCAACCGACAGCAACGCGAAGGTGTCACGCACGGGGTAAGGCGACAGCGTCAGGCCATCGCCATGCAGGACGGCCCCACCGCGTGCTCCCACCTGGTAGCTGGGGCGCTCGGCATCTGTGCGGGTGTAGCTCACGTCCAGTTGGCTGTAGCGAGGCAGGAGCGAAACACCGGCGGAAGACTGAACCTGCTTGTCGCGACTGTCATGTTCAACGCCGACCTGGTAGCTCAGGTGATCGTTGAGTTGTTCGTTCAATCCGACACCACTGCGATATTCGCCGGCAGAACTGCGGACCCAGGTTCGCCCTCGACGGTTTTCACCCAAAGGAATGCTGAGGTTCAGATAGGCGCTGTCATTGATGTTCCGGGTGCCGCTGACTTGCCATTGCACCGAGGCCGAGACCGATACACCGGCGATAAGGGTGCCCCAGGACGCCTGGGCACGGCTGCTGCGTTGCCCCTCGAAAGACGTTGAACGGCTGAAGCTTGCACTGAGCGCACCTGCCCCGGGCGGCGACCAGGAGAGCCCCAGGCTTTGCTGGTCGCGATTATGGGAGCGATTGCGCTGCGAATCGGTTTCGAGCACCGCTTGCGTCAGTTCGCGATAACCGAAGGTCCGGTAGGACGTCCCGGCATTCATCGACCATTGCTCAGCCAGGCGATGCGACAGGTTCAGATCGCCCTGAATTCCTTTTTCGGAGTGGCCGGAACTGGCTTCGGACGTTTGCAGGGTTGTCTGGAGCTGTGTATCGGTCCATGGCAGCAAGCCCACGCCAGCGCCCGCTGCACGATAATCGGCGGCACCCATGGCGCCCGCGCTAAGAATGACGTGCGGATTCAATGCCCCGCTCCAGCTCCCGCTGATCAGCCAGGGGTCGTTGGTCTGTGTATCGCCCAAGTGACGTAGCTGCCCGGCAGTCAGCGAAAAGCCAGACGCCGGGAGGCCCACCCCGAGCAGAGCCGCGGGGACGGTGAAGCGCTGCTCGCTGCCAGCGATTTCCTTGACCACGACTTCAACATCCGAACGGCTATCGAGACGCTGAACGTTGCTCAGGGAGAACGGGCCTGCGGGCACCACGGTCGAGTGGATCAGCGACCCGTTCTGCCAGATTTCGACCTGGGCCTGGCCATGGGCTATGCCATCGATGGTCCTGCTTTGGCTTTCGGTCTGCAACGCCTGCTCGGTCGTCAGTTGCACGCCGGTGAGCTGCGCAGTGGTCAGCACCGGGTTATAGAGATTGATCTGGCCGGCCTGAAGCACCGCTTGATGATCGGTAAAGGTGCGTTGGGCGTACGCCGCCAGGTGGCTGGTGCGGGACACATCGTTCTGCCAGGTCTGCACCTGGCGGCTGCGGACGATCCAGTCGCCGGCATTGAAACCGACTTCGGTGTTGGCCGAAATGAAGCGATTCGATTGGTCACCATAATGGCTATAAAGGCTGTTGACGTCATAGTTGAGCAACCCGGCGACGCCACCGGTTCGATAGCCCGAGAAGTCCCGGACCTTCGCACGCAGGGCTTGGGTGGGCACGATCAATGACAGACCGAGATTGGCGGGGTCCTGTTCGATCCGGGTTTGCGGCCAAGTGCCGAGAACGTCAAGACAACGATGGTCGTTGGCAGGGGTGGTGGGCTCGTTCAGGTTTGCCGCATCCAGCAGGGCCTGGTCAAAGCACAAGTCGCCTTCCTTGTTGAACGTAACGTCTACACGTCCCTGGCGCTGACCGTTGACGGTAAGCGTGATCGGATGGCGACCGGCGGTGAAGCGTGGGGCGTTCAGCAGTTGGGTCGCCAGCGCCGGATCGATACCGCGTTGGGCCAAGGTCTTCTGATCGAACGAGGTCACCAGCGAAGCGCTGCCGGGATCTTCGGCGCGAGCATCGAGCACCATCAGCGTGCTGGTCATCAGCAACACTACGCTGGTGCGCAGCTTGGGCAGGCGAAGGCGAGTGTCGGCAACCCTGAAAACAGGCACGGCTTCGCCATCACGGTATTTCAATACAGTGTTCATGGGGTTCACTTGGGTTGACCTGTGCGCTGGCTTGAACCGCTGCGGCATCAGGTCCGCGTTGGAACATCAGCGCCCGCTCTTCCAGGTTGGCGCTATCGGTGGTCCGGCTCTATCGGGTGATCGGGGCGTCGTAGGACGGCACTGCAAAGCCGTAGACGGTTGCCGGTTGAATACGTACCTGGGTGGCGGTCGTTGCGGGCACCGACACGCTGATCCGCTCACCGGGCAACAAATAGGTTCGCGGCAAAATTGCCGGGGCCCCGGAAGGCAGCAATTGCAGTTCCTGAGCCAGCCGTACGACGTAAGGTGTCTGGTTGCTCGCGGTCAGCTGGCCATCCTGCAGCGACCATCGCAGGCCGGTCCAGGGTGTGCGGTTGGGCGCAAGGCCGGCCGGGTGAAGGATGACCGGCAGGTTCTGGCGCACCGTTACACCCACCCGGGCATGTCCGGCCTCGGCAGCGGGCCTGCGTTGGGGGATGCCTTCAAAGATCACGCGTTTCAACCGCTGGGTGAGCAGGGGCTTTTCCGACTGCAGGATGAAACGGATCAACTGGGTCCCGGACGGTTCAACCCGTGCCAGCGGTGGCGTCACGAACACCAGGGGCTCGGTGTCTTCCGGAATGTTTTCAAGGGTGACGTGCAGCAACACCAGGCTGTCATCGGTGTTGGTCACGGATACGGATGCCTCACCGTCGACCTCGTTGACGATCACCACGGAGGTGTCGGGCACCATGCCGTCGGCTTGAGCCAGCAGGGGCGGGAACCATGCAAATGCACCGACACCGAAAGGGATCAAATAGCGTGCGAATTTTAAAAATATCGTCATGACGTGCCTTATTGATGGTCACGAAAAAAGGTCGCGGACATGGGGCGTACTCGGGAATCACCGATAGCACGACAGGCAGAAGCGAGGTCTTCGGCGGGATTCCTTCGGAGCGCGGGCAACGGCTGCAATCAGCCGTTGCCCGACGACACTATCGAGTTACAGGTAAGTGATCTGGAAAGTTGCCGAACCGTCGATTTTCTGTTCGTCGGTCAGCGTAAGTCCGCTGGNGCTTCTTTGGGGGGGGGGAAAACGGCGACAATCATCTTTTCCCCCACGACACTATCGAGTTACAGGTAAGTGATCTGGAAAGTTGCCGAACCGTCGATTTTCTGTTCGTCGGTCAGCGTAAGTCCGCTGGCTGGAGCGATGGCGGTCAAGAGCAAAACGTCCACGATGACATCCTGAACATTGTGAGGGGTCGTGGCGCCACTGGTCCTGCTGCCGAACGACATCAGGCCGTCAGGTTGCAATGCAGAGTTGCTAAGTTCAAACCAGGTTTGGCCGTTGTTCTGAGACTGAATCGCCATGGAAGGAACATCGGCGACCGGATTCAGGAAGTGCAAAAAATAACGTCCGAGCTTTTCATTCCCGTTGATCAGGCCTAAGCCGAAGGCACCGGCAGAAGAGGAGGTACCGGCTCTGTTATCGACAGGAACAATTGCAAACCTGACCGGTGAGTTGCAGCTCACGGTCAGTTGGAGGGTTCTGTCCTGGAATGGGGTGTGAGTGTCCGGTAGCAGATCCTTTGAAGAGATTTTTCCATAATCCACAACACCGCCACCGGACAGGCTCGGTGTGCAGGCAGCCGGTGTAATCACGCCCTTGACGGTCAAGTCGGTGCTTGAACTGCCGTAAGCGAACGAAGTCATGCCAAGGAGTAATGCAGTGCCAAGGGTTGTCAGTGTCTTGTTCATATATTCACTCGTTCTTGAAAAAGTTGGATGAGGTGACGGTGAGTCCGACACAACGCCGGTGCAGCCAGGCTGCTCGAAAGACACAACTTAGCGAGAGGAGTGTTTGGGCAGAATGCAACAAATACGAAAAGGGGTGACTGTCTGTATGAAAGAGTGTTTCGACAAAATAAGTAAACTTTCGGAAGACGGTCAGGAGTTCGTCCAACTCTGTAGCCTTTCGCGTGAATCGATGTAGGTCACTTCTGTTGTTTGATAGGTAAAAAGATCCAGCCCTTGAATACATTGATGAAATAAGAAACGAGACGTTTTCAGGGCGTTGCGGAGGGTGGAGAACGACGCTATTTTCCGACTCTTCCAGCCGCAAGTAGGAGACTTCCCACAGTGCGAGTCGTAATTGCTGATGACCATTCCGTCGTTCGCATCGGTCTGCGGATGCTCATCAGTGCCAGCCGGCAATGTGAAATTGTGGGAGAGGCTGATGGTGCGGACAGCCTGATGAACCTGCTCGCAGAAACGCCCTGTGATTTGCTGATTACCGATTTCGCCATGCCAGGCGGACAGCATGCCGATGGTTTGAAAATGCTGAGTACGATTCAACGACGCTATCCGAAATTGCCGATCATTCTGGTGACGATGTTCAGCAGCGTGACGACGGCGAGGGCTGCGTTGGCTCTAAGGGTGTCGGGCATCGTCGCCAAAGCAGACTCGGCAACCGAGCTGCTCCTGGCGATCAACGCCGTGAGTGACGGAAGACGCTACCTCAGTGAGCGCTTGCGCACGATGCTGGCCAATACGAGCAGTCAGTTGCACGAGTCGCGGCTGTCGGCCAGAGAGCATGAAGTGGTCCGGCTGCTGGCCAGCGGCATGACCGTCAGCGAAATCGCCAACCACTTCAATCGCAGCGTTTCAACCATCAGCAAGCAAAAAAACATGGCCATGCTCAGGCTGGGCATTTCCACGGATGTCGATCTTTTCTCCTATGCCCGTGATAACGGAATGTCGCCCTAGGACCGTGGTAGATAGGCAGTCCGGATATTTGTGTGGCGAATGCCAATAGTGTTCGGTGCATTTACGGATTATCGTGCGGGCATTCTCAATTTTACGGAGCTTGTCCATGAGTGAAGCCCACAGCGCGTTGATCACCCGGTTCTATCAAGCCTTCCAGCGCCTGGACGCCGAAGCCATGGCGGCCTGCTACACCGATGATGTGGTGTTCAGCGACCCGGCGTTCGGCGAGCTTCGTGGTCGCGACGCCGGTGACATGTGGCGCATGCTGACTACTCGGGCCAAGGACTTTTCCCTGACCTTCGATCAGGTTCACGCCGATCAGCGCAGCGGTGGCGCCCATTGGGTCGCGACCTATCTGTTCAGCCAGACCGGCAACATCGTGATCAACGACATTCAGGCGCGATTCGTCTTTCGCGACGGCAAGATCTGCGAGCACCACGACCGCTTCGACCTGTGGAAGTGGTCACGTCAGGCGTTGGGTTTCAAAGGCTTGCTGCTGGGCTGGACGCCGCTGGTGAGAAACGCCGTGCGCGCCCAGGCATTGAAAGGCCTGAAGGCATTCCAGGCCAGTCGCTGATAAGATCGCGGCTTTCCTTCAAGCCTGATCGTTACGTGACCACCCTCAGCGAAAGCCCTGTCGACGCCGACACCCCGGCGAGCAAAGCCTGGTTCGTGTACCTCGTTCGCGCGGCCAACGGTTCGCTCTATTGCGGGATCAGCGATGATCCCGTGCGCCGCTTCGCCAAACATCAAAGCGGCAAGGGCGCACGATTCTTTCTGTCCAGCCCTGCCATGGCCCTGGTCTACACCGAACGCTGTCGCGACAAAAGCGATGCGTTGCGTCAGGAACGGCTGATCAAGAAACTCAAGAAGAGCGCCAAGGAATGCCTGGTGGCGAGCGCAGCGAGCGCCGCGAGCAGCGCCCCTGACTTATCACTCTGATTGATCGGTTCCCATCAGGCGGATCTGTAGGCTGTCAGGTGATTGCGCGCTAAGCTGCTGGCTACTGATCCTTGCGGCGGAGCCGAGCATGTCCGAGTTGATTCTGCATCATTACCCGACGTCCCCCTTTGCCGAGAAGGCCCGCCTGCTGCTGGGCTTCAAGGGCCTGTCCTGGCGTTCGGTGAAGATCTCGCCAGTGATGCCCAAACCGGATCTCACGGCGTTGACCGGCGGCTACCGCAAGACCCCGGTGTTGCAGGTGGGTGCGGATATCTATTGCGATACGGCATTGATCGCCCGGCGACTGGAGCAGGAAAAAACCTTGCCGGCGTTTTTCCCGGAAGGTCAGGAAATGATCACCGCGACGTTTGCCGCCTGGGCCGACTCTGTGGTGTTCCAGCATGCGGTCAGCCTGGTGTTCCAGCCGGAATCGATAGCGGTGCGCTTTGCCAATTTGTCGCCGGAAGCGATCAAGGCGTTTATTGCCGATCGCGCCGGGTTGTTCAGTGGGGGTAGCGCGACAAAACTGTCTACCGAACAGGCGAAGCACCAATGGCCGACGATCATGTCGCGGCTGGAGCAACAGTTGCAGCGCGAGGAGGGTGACTACCTGTTTGGCGAGCCGTCGATTGCCGACTTCGCTCTGGCTCATTGCCTCTGGTTCCTCAAGGCGACACCGGTGACGGCTCCGCTTGTCGAAGCTTATCCGGCTGTCAATGCATGGCATGCGCGGGTATTGGGTTTCGGTCATGGCGCGTCCAGCGAGATGAGCTCAGAGGAGGCTCTGGAGGTCGCGCGCACGTCCACGCCAGTGGCATTGCCGGATGAGCAGTTCGTCGATCCCAACGGGTTTATGGCGGGTCAGCAAGTGGTCATCGCAGCCACGGACTACGGTGTTGACCCGATCGCGGGAGAGCTGCTGTTTTCCGGCCGCGAAGAGCTGATCGTGCGGCGCGAGGACGAGCGCGGCGGTGTGGTGCATGTGCACTTCCCGCGCCTGGGCTTTCGTATCGAAGCCTGCTGACGCAGACGCACACCTGTGGAGGGGGCAAGCCCCCTCGCCACACGGATTGTGTAAACCCGATGGGTTACTTCAAGGCCGCAAGAATCGCATCCGGGTCGTACCCGCGAATCAGCGTCCCGTTCACATCGATGACCGGAATGCCGCCACCGCCCAGCGCCCGATAGTCCTCGCGCGCGGCAGCATCCTTCTCGATATCGAACTCCTTGTACGCAATGCCTTTCTGATCGAGAAAGCGCCGGGTCAACTTGCAGTAACCACACCATTCGGTGGCGTAGAGCACGACGTTGGCCTGCGCCTGCGTCTGTGCGGGCACCACTTGCGAAGGGTTGAATACCCGCTCGATCTTGCCCCAATTCTGGTAAGCCACGACCACCAGCAGGATCAGCAGGCACTTTTTCAGTACGCCGCCGAGCATCAGTTGCGACGCTTCAGCTGATCGGTGAGCGAAGTGGGCAGGCCCTTGATGATCAACGTGCCGGCTTCTTCGTCGTACTCGATCTTCGAGCCCAGCAGGTGTGCTTCGAAACTGATCGACAGGCCTTCGGCGCGGCCGGTGAATCGTCGGAACTGGTTCAGGGTGCGTTTATCGGCCGGGATTTCCGGCGAGAGGCCGTAATCCTTGTTGCGGATGTGATCGTAGAAGGCCTTCGGGCGCTCTTCGTCGATCAGCCCCGACAGTTCTTCCAGGCCCATCGGCTCACCGAGCTTGGCTTGGCTGCTGGCGTAATCCACCAGGGTCTTGGTCTTCTCGCGGGCGTCGTCTTCCGGCAGGTCTTCGCTTTCGACGAAATCGCTGAAGGCCTTGAGCAGGGTGCGGGTTTCACCAGGGCCGTCGACGCCTTCCTGGCAGCCAATGAAGTCGCGGAAATACTCCGAAACCTTTTTGCCGTTCTTGCCTTTGATGAACGAAATGTACTGCTTGGACTGTTTATTGTTCTGCCACTCGGAAACGTTTATCCGCGCCGCCAGGTGCAATTGGCCCAGGTCCAGGTGACGGGACGGGGTCACGTCCAGCTCATCGGTCACGGCCACACCTTCGCTGTGGTGCAGCAGGGCGATGGCCAGGTAGTCGGTCATGCCTTGCTGATAGTGTGCGAACAGCACGTGGCCGCCGACCGACAGGTTCGACTCTTCCATCAGCTTTTGCAGGTGCTCAACCGCTACGCGGCTGAACGCAGTGAAATCCTGGCCGCCATCGAGGTATTCCTTCAGCCAGCCGCTGAACGGGAACGCGCCGGATTCCGGATGGAACAGACCCCAGGCTTTACCCTGTTTGGCGTTATAGCTTTCGTTGAGGTCGGCGAGCATGTTCTCGATGGCTGCGGACTCGGCCAGTTCAGAGTCACGGGCGTGGAGAACTGCGGGTGTGCCGTCGGGTTTTTTGTCGATCAGGTGGACGATGCAATGACGGATCGGCATGGGCTTCTCGGCTGAATGAAGAGAGGAGGGCGTGCTCCCCCGAAAAAGCGCCCAGTGTACCGCAACCGCTGGTTTTGGCGCGGCGCGAAGGGCAATTGGCAGGCGACCGGCGGCGCTTATGCGTTTTTTTCCTGTTTTAGCGCAATAAAGCTGACCAAATGGGTAGCTAGAGGCGGATATTTCCACGTCTGTGTGCTAGCTTTGCCCGGTCTTGCGCGAAGTCACTGCGTTAAGCGTGCAGTCAGCATTTGTCAGGTCGAACCAAACCCTGATTTCGGTATCTATAACCCCGATCCCGAGGTTATTTGGCCGAGGGTGCCAGATCCAGAAGATCGGGCTCGATGGCTGACATTGCACTCTGCAATCCATATGAATTTGATAGGGAAGGAACACTAAATGGCTCTTACTAAAGACCAACTGATCGCCGACATCGCTGAAGCTATCGACGCGCCGAAAACCACCGCGCGTAACGCTCTGGACCAACTGGGCCAAATCGTTGCCGATCAGCTGGAAAACGGCGGCGAAATCACTCTGCCAGGTATCGGCAAACTGAAAGTGACTGAGCGCCCTGCCCGTACTGGCCGTAACCCTTCGACTGGCGCTGCCATCGAAATCGCTGCCAAGAAAGTGATCAAGCTGGTTGTGGCCAAAGGCCTGACCGACGCTGTCAACAAGTAAGACTTGTTAAAAAACCGTGCGCCGGAGCGATCCGGGCACGGTTTTTTTGTGCGCGTTGTAACGGTTTACGCAAGGTAAATTGTTGGAATAATCCATTTGTTTGAAAGCAGTTGTTACCAGTGTGTCTGGCTGGGATAGCCGTATGCGCGGAATAATACTTTTCCCTCCGTATATAACGAACGCTCCTACAGAACTGATAGTTGAGTCTGCACCTTGGGTCGGTAGTATCAATAAGGCGTGGTGCTTGGCTTTACTTGAAAGCCAAAACCAAATTTCAGCTGTTCTTTACAGGGACGTTTTTATGAAAGTTAAGCAGTTGTTGATGTGCGTATCGTTTCTCATGTCCGGTCAGGCCTTGGCAAATGTTACCGAATACTGCCCAAGCCCAACTGACATCAAAGAGTTGGCGGCCGGTACCTATAAAGCCCCGACAGCGAGTGGAGATGGTGAATGGTACGGTGTTTCGCAAACCGGGCGTGGACCGGTAGGTGAGTTCGAGTTGGCGATATTCGCACCGCGCATGGCGGCGGAAGGCGGCACTGTTGCCGGCGAAGTTCTGCGTTGTGGTTACAAGCTGCAACATGGAGGCGAGCTGGATATGAGATACAAACGAGTAGGAACTATTGTAAGTATTGAGACCAACGGGTCGTGGGAAGAGTGGCGTGGTCAGTATTATTGCGATAACAAGGTAACCCGTGCCTGTGCGTTCAAGGAAATTGTTCGTAAAACAAGTCGTTGAAACGAAAATGTCTGAACTTTCCTGTTATCGAGGTTGCCCGCAAAAGTGAGGTAGTTTGTGGTTACAGATATGAACGTCACTGTTAACCGCTAAAGCTTGTTAAAAAGCCGTGTGCAGGCGTCATCCTGGCACGGCTTTTTTGTGCTTTTGACTTCTTACTCGGTTGCAGGCTTGGCCCACCGTGCCTGACGCCAGGCCTGTTGCTGCGCCTTGGTCTGGAAGGTCCAGGCGACGAAGCGACTCTGTTTCTGTCCCTGACCCATTTCCACCACCTGACTGTCCAGCGCGCCGGCCTTGCTCAGGGCCGTCTGGATCGCCGGCAGGTTCGACGCCTTCGACACCAGTGTGCTGAACCACAGCACTTGTTGCGCCACCTGCACGCTCTCGCTGACCAGTTGCGTGACGAAACGCACCTCTCCGCCCTCACACCACAATTCCGCCGCTTGGCCGCCAAAGTTCAGCACCGGCAGTTTGCGTTTCGGATCGGCCTTGCCCAGGGCTCGCCATTTGCGCGTGCTGCCCCGTGTGGCCTCGTCCAGCGAGGCGTGGAATGGCGGGTTGCACATGGTCAGGTCGAATCGCTCTGCGCTCTCCAGCAGGCCTGTGAGGATCTGCTTGGGGTTGCTCTGCTGGCGTACCTGGATCGCTTTGTTCAGGCCATTGGATTGAATGATCGCTTTCGCCGCGGCGATGGCGGTCGCATCGATATCTGACCCGAGGAACTGCCAGCGATAGTCGCTGTAACCGATCAGCGGATACACGCAGTTGGCACCCATGCCGATATCCAGCACCTTCACCGCGGCGCCACGGGGGATCACGCCGTCGTTGCCACTGGCCAGCAGGTCAGCGAGGAAGTGCACGTAATCGGCACGGCCTGGCACCGGAGGGCACAGGTAGTCGGCCGGAATGTCCCAGTGAGCGATGCCATAGAACGACTTGAGCAACGCCCGGTTGAATACACGCACGGCTTCCGGGCTGGCGAAGTCAATGCTTTCCTTGCCGTAAGGATTGATGATCACGAACTTCTTCAGTTCCGGGGCGCTTTTGATCAGTGCCGGAAAGTCGTAGCGCCCCTGATGCCGATTGCGCGGGTGCAGGCTGGCCTTTTCCTTCGGGGCGACGGCCGTGGCCGGGGTCTTCGGGGCAGGCTTTTTGCGCGCTGGCTTGGGGGTGCGAGGGGCGGTCATGGCAGTGGTCGATTCGGGCATGGCTGAAAGTGGCGGGCATTGTCCCACATCTGTGGTGCAACACCGATCAATTGTAGGAGCGAGCTTGCTCGCGATGGCGGTGTACCCATCAACGAAGATCGCGACTGACCCACCGCATTCGCGAGCAGGGGATCTTCATTGGGTGCAAGAAAATGGCAGGCATAAAAAAGGGAGGCCGCATGGGCCTCCCTCTTTCAGTGCGATTTGCCGTTACAGGCTGGCAATCCGCGCATGCTGCTCGGCCAGCTTGCCCAGGGCCTGTTCGGCCTCGGCCAGTTTGGCGCGTTCCTTGTCGATGACTTCGGCCGGGGCCTTGTCAACGAACCCGGCGTTGGACAGCTTGCCGCCGACACGTTGCACTTCACCTTGCAGACGCTGGATTTCCTTGTCCAGACGCGCCAGTTCCGCACCTTTGTCGATCAAGCCGGCCATCGGCACCAGCACTTCCATCTCGCCGACCAGTGCGGTGGCGGACAGCGGGGCTTCTTCGCCAGCCGCCAGCACGGTGATCGATTCCAGACGCGCCAGCTTCTTGAGTAGGGCTTCATTCTCGCTCAGGCGACGCTGATCTTCGGTGCTGACGTTCTTCAGGAACAGCGGCAGCGGTTTGCCCGGGCCGATGTTCATTTCGCCACGGATGTTACGGGTGCCGAGCATCAGGCCCTTGAGCCATTCGATGTCGTCTTCGGCCGCCTGATCGATGCGTGTTTCGTTGGCCACTGGCCAAGGTTGCAGCATGATCGTCTTGCCTTCGATACCGGCCAGTGGCGCGATGCGCTGCCAGATTTCTTCGGTGATGAACGGCATGAACGGGTGCGCCAGGCGCAGGGCGACTTCCAGTACGCGCACCAGGGTGCGGCGGGTGCCGCGCTGGCGTTCGACCGGTGCGTTTTCGTCCCACAACACAGGCTTGGATAGCTCCAGGTACCAGTCGCAATACTGGTTCCAGATGAACTCGTACAAGGCTTGCGCCGCCAGGTCGAAACGGAACTGGTCGAGCTGGCGGGTCACTTCGGCTTCGGTGCGTTGCAGTTGCGAAATGATCCAGCGATCGGCCAGGGACAGCTCATAGGCTTCGCCGTTCTGGCCGCAGTCTTCGCCCTTGTCCAGCACGTAGCGCGCCGCGTTCCAGATCTTGTTGCAGAAGTTGCGATAGCCTTCGACGCGGCCCATGTCGAACTTGATGTCACGACCGGTGGACGCCAGCGAGCAGAAGGTGAAGCGCAGGGCGTCGGTGCCGTAGCTGGCGATGCCTTCGGCGAACTCGTCGCGGGTCTGCTTCTCGATCTTTTTCGCCAGTTTCGGCTGCATCAGGCCGGAAGTACGCTTCTGTACCAGCTCTTCCAGCTCGATGCCGTCGATGATGTCCAGCGGGTCGAGGACGTTGCCCTTGGACTTGGACATCTTCTGGCCCTGGCCATCACGCACCAGGCCATGCACGTACACCGTCTTGAACGGAACCTGCGGCGTGCCATCTTCGTTTTTCACCAAATGCATGGTGAGCATGATCATCCGGGCAACCCAGAAGAAAATGATGTCGAAGCCGGTCACCAGCACGTCGGTGGAGTGGAATTTCTTCAGGAATTCGGTTTTTTCCGGCCAGCCGAGGGTGGAGAACGTCCACAGGCCCGAGCTGAACCAGGTGTCGAGTACGTCGTTGTCCTGTTGCAGCGCGACGTCCGGGCCGATCTTGTGCTTGGCCCGCACTTCGGCTTCGTCGCGACCGACGTAGACTTTGCCCGACTCGTCGTACCAGGCCGGAATCCGGTGGCCCCACCACAGCTGACGGCTGATGCACCAGTCCTGGATGTCGCGCATCCACGAGAAGTACATGTTTTCGTACTGTTTTGGCACGAACTGGATACGGCCGTCTTCAACGGCGGCAATCGCAGGCTCGGCCAAAGGCTTGGTGGACACGTACCACTGGTCGGTCAGCCATGGCTCGATGACGGTGCCGGAGCGGTCGCCTTTCGGTACTTTCAGGGCGTGATCGTCAACGCTGACCAGCAGGCCGGCGGCGTCGAACGCGGCCACGATCTGCTTGCGGGCTTCGAAGCGGTCGAGACCGGCGTATTCGGCCGGGATCTTGCCGTCGATGGTTTCGTTCAGCGTGCCGTCGAGGTTGAACACCTGGCAAGCCGGCAGGACCGATGCGTTTTTGTCGAAGATGTTCAGCAGCGGCAGATTGTGACGCTTGCCGACTTCGTAGTCGTTGAAGTCGTGGGCCGGGGTGATTTTCACGCAGCCGGTGCCGAATTCAGGATCGCAGTAATCGTCGGCAATGATCGGGATGCGGCGGCCGACCAGCGGCAGCTCGACGAATTTGCCGATCAGGGCTTTGTAGCGGTCATCGTTAGGGTTAACGGCCACGGCGGAGTCGCCGAGCATGGTTTCCGGGCGAGTGGTCGCGACGATCAGGAAATCGTTGCCTTCAGCGGTCTTGGCGCCGTCGGCCAGCGGGTATTTCAGGTTCCACAGGAAACCTTTCTCGTCGTGGTTTTCCACTTCGAGGTCGGAAATCGCCGTGTGCAGCTTGGTGTCCCAGTTGACCAGGCGCTTGCCGCGGTAGATCAGGCCGTCTTCGTGCAGACGGACGAAGGCTTCTTTTACAGCTTCCGAGAGACCGTCGTCCATGGTGAAGCGCTCGCGGCTCCAGTCAACGGACGAGCCGAGGCGACGGATCTGACGGCTGATGTTGCCACCGGATTCATCCTTCCACTCCCAGACTTTCTCGAGGAATTTCTCGCGACCCAGGTCATGGCGGTTCTGGCCTTTGGCTTCGAGCTGACGCTCCACCAGCATCTGCGTGGCGATACCGGCGTGGTCGGTGCCCGGCTGCCACAGGGTATTGCGGCCCTGCATGCGGCGGAAACGGATCAGTGCGTCCATGATCGCGTTGTTGAAGCCGTGACCCATGTGCAGGCTGCCGGTGACGTTTGGCGGCGGGATCATGATGGTGTAGGACTCGCCCGCGCCTTGCGGGGCGAAGTAATTCTCTGACTCCCAGGTGTTGTACCAGGAAGTTTCAATGGCGTGCGGCTGGTAGGTCTTATCCATGCGCGGCGGGACCCTATTGGCATTTATTCAGGAAAAGCCGGGAAGTATAGCGGGGATGAGCGTTTGCGCGTAGAGCGAGGTGACAATGGGCAGGGGAAAAGTTGTGATGGGTGAGTTGTCAGTGAGGGCCCCTTCGCGAGCAGGCTCGCTCCCACAGGGATATGCGATCACTGTGGGAGCGAGCCTGCTCGCGATGACAATGTGTCAGGTAACCTGATTCAAATCGTTATGCCGCGTTTCCTTCAGGCACAGAACGGCAATCAGGCTCAACACCGCCGCCCCGGACACATAACCGCCGACATAGCCCAACCCGCCCATCGCCACCAGCTTCTGGGCGAAGAACGGCGCCGCCGAGGCGCCGACGATACCGCCCAGGTTATAGGCCGCCGAGGCGCCGGTGTAGCGCACGTGGGTGGGGAACAGCTCCGGCAGCAGGGCACCCATTGGCGCAAACGTCACACCCATCAGAAACAGTTCGATGCACAGGAACAACGCCACGCTCGAGGTCGAGCCCTGGGTCAGCAGCGGCTCCATGAGGAAGCCGGACAGGATCGCCAGTACGCCACCGACGATCAGCACCGGCTTGCGCCCGTAACGGTCGCTGGCCCAGGCCGACAGCGGGGTGGCGGCCGCCATGAACAATACAGCGAAGCACAGCAGGCCGAGGAAGGTTTCGCGGCTGTAGCCGAGTGTTGCCACGCCGTAACTCAGGGAAAACACGGTGGAGATATAGAACAGCGCGTAGCACACGACCATCGCGCCGGCGCCCAGCAATACAGGGGCCCAGTATTGACCGAACAGCTCGAACAGCGGGATCTTCACCCGCTCCTGGCGCGCCATGGCGTTGGCGAACACCGGGGTTTCATGTAGCTTGAGGCGCACGTACAGGCCGACCATCACCAGTGCGGCGCTGAGCAGGAACGGTATACGCCAGCCCCAGGAGCGGAACTGTTCATCGTCCAGAACCACGGCCAATGTCAGGAACAGGCCGTTGGCCGCGAGAAAACCAATGGATGGCCCCAGTTGCGGAAACATGCCGAACCACGCGCGTTTGCCTTTGGGCGCGTTCTCCGTGGCCAGCAATGCCGCGCCACCCCATTCACCGCCCAACCCCAGGCCCTGGCCGAAGCGCAGCACGCAAAGCAGGATCGGTGCCCAGGCGCCAATGCTGTCGTAACCCGGCAGCACGCCGATCAGTGTGGTGCACACGCCCATCAACAGCAGTGAGGCGACCAGGGTCGATTTACGCCCGATACGGTCGCCAAAGTGGCCGAAAAGCGCCGAACCCAAAGGGCGTGCAAGGAAGGCGATGCCGAACGTGAGAAACGCCGAAAGCATCTGGGCGGTGCCGGATGTCTGCGGAAAGAACACCGGGCCGATCACCAGCGCGGCGGCGGTGGCATAGACATAGAAATCGTAGAACTCGATGGCGGTGCCGATGAAGCTTGCGGTGGCAACGCGGGTGGCAGAGTTCGTCGGTTGCGCAGGTGTGGAGTCGTTGTAAGTCGTGCTGGTCGTCATGCGGTTATCCCTGACTGTCATGTGCTCCAGTGGAGCGAATTATTATGGTCGAGAACCCAGGGATGTGGGTGGAGGCACGGTCGCTGTTCAAGGTAGGAACAGGCGTCGGTTTGCTGCGGGCTTTGCTGATGGACGGGCCGGAAGCTGCGAGGTGCGGGGTAAGCACGGGGCCGGCGAGGCTTGGGTAAGCGCTTCGATTATAGGAAGGTGGCTAACGATCGAACAAGAGGCCTGAGTTATCACGGACCTTTGTGGCGAGGGAGCTTGCTCCCGTTCGGGCGCGTAGCGGCCGCAAATGGGTTGGATGCGTTTGGGCCTGCTGCACAGGCCAGCGGGAGCAAGCTCCCTCGCCACAGGTCAGATGAGCGCTGGCATCGAGCTCGTCTGCCAGATCAGCACCCGCGTGACACGGTTGTCCTCGGTCTCGAGAATTTCCAGGCGATAGCGACCGATCTTCAGGCACACCGCGCTTTCGGGAATGGTTTCCAGCGCCTCGGTGACCAGGCCGTTCAGGGTTTTCGGGCCATCGCTGGGCAGATGCCAGCCCAGGCTCTTGTTCAGCTCGCGAATGGACGCGGCTCCGTCGATCACCAGGCGTCCGTCGGCCTGCGGATGAATGTGCGGGTTGTCCAGGCTGTGCTGGCTTTCGAACTCGCCGACGATTTCTTCAAGAATGTCTTCCAGGGTGACGATGCCCAGCACTTCGCCGTATTCATCGACCACCATGCCCAGGCGCCGCTGCTGCTTGTGGAAGTTGAGCAGTTGCAGCTGCAACGGAGTGCTTTCCGGCACGAAGTACGGCTCGTGACTGGCCGCCAGCAACGCTTCCCTGGTCAGGCTCGCATCGGGCAGCAAGTGAAGAATGTGCCGGGTGTTGAGGACGGCTTCGACCTGGTTGATGTCGCTGTGGAACACCGGCAGGCGGGTACGCTTGTTGTGGCGCAATTGTTCGATGATTTCTTCGAGGGGGTCATCGAGGTTGATGCCGTCCACGTCACTGCGCGGCACCAGGATGTCATTGACCGTGATGTTGTCCAGTGCGTGGATGCCTGGCAGCGGGTGAGGGCGGGTTACGGTCTCGGGAGGTGTATGACGCTCCGTGAGCGTTTCGTCCTCACTGCGTTGCACCACCTTGGCTTTACGGGCGAATGGTCGCGTCAGCAATTGACTGATGCTGTTGAGCAACCATGCCGCGGGGTAGATGACTTTCAGTGGTATGCGCAGCAGATTGTTGCCCTGGGCCAGGATCGCATCCGGATAGCGGGTGGCGAGCGCCCGTGGCAAATAGTCGGAAAACACCAGCAAGATGGCGCCCGCCCCAAGGCAGGCGACCCACGGGCCGTTCTCGGCCCAGGTGAAAATGGCCAGCAAGGTGCTGATGACCACCACAAGCGCGCGGCAGAGGGTGTTGCAAAAGATCAGGCTGGCAAGCGGGAAGCTGAGTTTCGCCAGCGGTTTGTCGCTGGAGCGCGTGGCGGTGCGCTGGGCCAGCAGGTGCTGGTGCGCCGCCTCGATGGCGGTAAACAGCCCCGACCATAAAATCAGCAGGGTCACTACCGCGAGCATCGGCCCTATGGGCAAGTCGTCCATTAATGCCGCCCGTCAGATATGCAGGATGTATTCACGAACCAGTTTGCTGCCGAAATACGCCAGCATCAGCAGGCAGAAACCGGCCAGGGTCCAGCGAATGGCTTTGTGCCCGCGCCAGCCGAGACGATTGCGCCCCCACAGCAGCACGCTGAAAACGATCCAGGCCAGGCAGGCCAGCAGGGTTTTATGCACCAGATGCTGGGCAAACAGGTTTTCGACGAACAGCCAGCCGGAAATCAACGACAGCGACAACAGCGTCCAGCCGGCCCAGAGGAAGCCGAACAGCAGGCTTTCCATGGTTTGCAGCGGCGGGAAGTTCTTGATCAGCCCGGATGGGTGCTTGTGCTTGAGCTGGTGGTCTTGAACCAGCAGCAGCAAGGCCTGGAACACCGCGATGGTGAACATGCCGTAGGCAAGGATCGAAAGCAGGATGTGGGCAAGGATACCCGGCTCCTCATCGATGACCTGCACCGTGCCGGCCGGGGCGAAATGCGCCAGCAATACGGTCAGGGCCCCCAGCGGGAACAGCAGGACCAGCAGGTTCTCCACCGGAATCCGCGAGCAGGCCAGCAGGGTCAATGCGATGACCGCCATGGCAATCAGGCTGGCGGCAGTGAAGAAATCCAGGCCCAGGCCGGTCGGGGTCAGCAGGTGGGAGAGCAGGCTGGCGCCATGGGTCAATACGGCGAACACGCCAAGCATGACCAGCAGGCGTTTGTTGGCCTTGGTACCGGAAGCCAGGTGAGTGCCCTGATATATGGTCGCAGCGGCATATAAGCAGGCGGCGGCGAGGGTAGTAAGCAAGCTGGGTGACAAGGGGAGCATAAATCCTGTTAGGCAAGCCCGAAAGTCGCTGAGTTTGGCATAGAACCCACGCTACACGAAAGACCGCGCAACCCGACAGCGAGGTGTCCGCCAGCCACAGTCTTCGCTATAATCCGCGACCTGCCCACGCCGCAGGCTCGCCGAGCACACGTTTAGTCCGGTCCGGGCCGCCATTATCCCGGTCTACACAGGGCCTGAAAGGATCGCGCAATGTTTGAAAACTTAACCGACCGTCTCTCGCAGACGCTGCGCCATGTCACCGGCAAGGCCAAGCTGACTGAAGACAACATCAAAGACACCCTGCGCGAAGTGCGCATGGCGTTGCTCGAAGCCGACGTCGCCCTGCCGGTGGTCAAGGACTTCGTCAATTCGGTCAAGGAACGTGCCGTCGGTACCGAGGTGTCGCGCAGCCTGACGCCGGGCCAGGCCTTCGTGAAGATCGTCCAGGCCGAGCTCGAAAGCCTGATGGGCGCGGCCAACGAAGACCTGAACCTGAGCGCCGTTCCACCCGCCGTCATCCTGATGGCCGGTTTGCAGGGCGCGGGTAAAACCACCACCGCCGGCAAACTCGCGCGCTTCCTTAAAGAGCGCAAGAAGAAATCGGTCATGGTTGTGTCCGCCGACGTTTACCGTCCGGCGGCGATCAAGCAGCTGGAAACCCTGGCCAACGACATCGGCGTGACGTTCTTCCCGTCCGACCTGAGCCAGAAGCCGGTCGACATCGCCCAGGCGGCTATTAAAGAAGCAAAGCTCAAATTCATCGACGTGGTCATCGTCGATACCGCCGGTCGCCTGCACATCGATGAAGAGATGATGGGCGAGATCAAGGCGCTGCATGCCGCGATCAACCCGATCGAAACCCTGTTCGTGGTCGATGCCATGACCGGCCAGGACGCCGCCAACACGGCCAAGGCCTTCGGCGATGCATTGCCGCTGACCGGTGTGATCCTGACCAAGGTCGACGGCGACGCCCGTGGCGGTGCCGCTCTGTCGGTGCGAGCGATCACCGGCAAGCCGATCAAGTTCATCGGTATGGGCGAGAAGAGCGAAGCGCTCGATCCGTTCCATCCTGAGCGTATCGCCTCGCGCATCCTCGGCATGGGCGACGTGCTCAGCCTGATCGAGCAGGCGGAAGCGACCCTCGACAAGGACAAGGCCGACAAGCTGGCCAAGAAGCTGAAGAAGGGCAAGGGCTTCGACCTCGAAGACTTCCGCGATCAGCTGCAACAGATGAAGAACATGGGTGGCCTCGGCGGGCTCATGGACAAGCTGCCGAACATGGGCGGCGTGAATCTGGCGCAGATGGGCAACGCCCAGGGCGCGGCAGAAAAGCAATTCAAGCAGATGGAAGCCATCATCAACTCGATGACCCCGGCCGAGCGCCGCGATCCCGAGATGATCAGCGGTTCGCGCAAGCGCCGGATCGCCATGGGTTCCGGCACCCAGGTGCAGGACATCGGCCGCTTGATCAAACAGCACAAGCAGATGCAGAAGATGATGAAGAAATTCTCTGCAAAAGGCGGAATGGCCAAGATGATGCGCGGCATGGGCGGAATGTTGCCCGGCGGCGGCATGCCAAAGATGTAAAGAATCCGCGCCGGTCATCGCACCGGCGCAGACCCGCAAGGAAGCGGGATCTCCAGCAAACCCGCACTTGGCGGGAGCTGACCGGCCGTTTTCAACGACGGCTCTATAGCAAATCTGCATGGCGGCCGATAGACCGCCGGAAAAAGTCATTTGCAAAAGTCCGGATATTCCTTAGAATATGCGGCCTTTCGGGCACCCATGCCCGCTGTGCCTTTAGATTTGCAGCACCGACTACAGGAACGATGTTCACATGCTAACAATCCGTCTTGCCCTTGGCGGCTCCAAAAAGCGCCCGTTTTACCACTTGACCGTAACCGACAGCCGCAACCCGCGCGACGGTTCGCACAAGGAACAGGTTGGCTACTTCAACCCTGTTGCTCGTGGTCAGGAAGTTCGTCTGTCCGTGAACCAAGAGCGCGTAGCCTACTGGCTGAGCGTTGGTGCACAACCTTCTGAGCGCGTTGCTCAGTTGTTGAAGGAATCTGCCAAGGCTGCGGCCTGAGCAATATGAACGCGACGCCAGCCATTGCTGATGATTTGATCGTTATCGGCAAGATTTATTCTGTTCACGGCGTTCGCGGCGAAGTGAAGGTGTACTCCTTTACTGATCCGATCAAGAACCTGCTGGATTACAAAACCTGGACGCTCAAGCGTGACGGCAATGTAAGGCAGGTAGAGCTGGTCAGCGGACGCGGGAACGACAAGTTCCTGGTCGCAAAGCTCAAGGGTCTCGATGATCGCGAAGAAGCTCGTCTTCTGGCCGGTTATGAGATCTGCGTGCCGCGCAACCTGTTCCCTGAACTGACCGACGGCGAGTACTACTGGTACCAGCTGGAAGGTCTCAAGGTTATCGACACTCTCGGGCAACTGTTCGGGAAAATCGATCACCTGCTGGAGACCGGCTCGAACGATGTCATGGTGGTCAAGCCTTGCGCTGGCAGCCTGGATGATCGCGAACGCCTGTTGCCCTATACGGAGCAATGCGTGTTGGCCGTCGACCTGGCCGCGGGCGAGATGAAGGTGGATTGGGACGCGGATTTCTAAGCGTGGCTAACTTGCGCGTAGAAGTGATCAGTCTGTTTCCCGAGATGTTCTCCGCCATCAGCGAGTACGGCATCACCAGTCGTGCGGTGAAACAGGGGCTCTTGCAGCTCACCTGTTGGAATCCGCGAGACTACACGACGGATCGACATCACACTGTGGACGATCGCCCGTTTGGCGGTGGTCCGGGCATGGTGATGAAGATCAAGCCCCTGGAAGATGCTCTGGTTCAGGCCAAGGCAGCAGCCGGGGAGGCGGCGAAGGTAATTTACCTGTCCCCCCAAGGCCGTCAGCTGACTCAGTCGGCGGTACGCGAGTTGGCGAATCTGGATGCATTGATCCTGATTGCCGGCCGCTATGAAGGCATTGACGAGCGTTTTATTGATGCTCATGTCGATGAAGAGTGGTCGATTGGCGACTATGTACTGTCTGGCGGCGAGCTGCCGGCGATGGTCCTGATCGATGCGGTTACACGACTGCTGCCTGGAGCTTTAGGGCATGCGGACTCCGCCGAGGAAGATTCCTTTACGGATGGTTTGCTGGATTGCCCGCACTACACCCGACCGGAGGTGTATGCGGATCAGCGTGTTCCCGACGTATTGCTAAGTGGCAATCACGCGCACATCCGGCGTTGGCGTTTACAGCAGTCCCTTGGTCGGACCTTTGAACGACGCGCCGATCTTCTGGAAAGCCGCTCGCTTTCTGGAGAAGAGAAGAAGCTGCTCGAGGAATATATCCGCGAGCGGGACGATAGTTAACAACGTATCGATGGTAGATCCGACGATTTACCTTAGGAGCACAGCATGACTAACAAAATCATCCTTGCACTCGAAGCAGAGCAGATGACCAAAGAGATCCCTCCCTTTGCCCCGGGCGACACCATTGTCGTTCAGGTGAAAGTGAAGGAAGGCGACCGTTCGCGTCTGCAAGCGTTCGAAGGTGTTGTTATCGCCAAGCGTAACCGCGGCGTAAACAGTGCATTCACCGTTCGCAAAATCTCCAACGGTGTTGGCGTAGAGCGTACTTTCCAGACCTACTCCCCGCAAATCGACAGCATGGCTGTCAAGCGTCGCGGTGACGTACGTAAAGCCAAGCTGTACTACCTGCGTGACCTGTCGGGTAAAGCAGCTCGCATCAAGGAAAAACTGGCTTAAGTCCAGCTTCCGATGCAGAAAAAAGCAGCCTACGGGCTGCTTTTTTGTTGCCTGTGATTTATTCCTCGGCACAGGACCTGATCGTGCCCTTCGCGAGCAGGCTCGCTCCCACACAAGCTTTCTGACGAGCCGAAAGTTTGTGGTCACAGGAAATCTCCTGTGGGAGCGAGCCTGCTCGCGATGCGATTTAGCCGACGCCAACGGTCTCCGGCTGTATCAACGCCAGCAGTGTCCATCCGGCAGCAGGTCTCAGCGAGCTGTCCGGTGTCACCACGTGCACCCAGCCGCTCTCATCGCGCACGAACAGCAAGGTCGCGCGTTCGCCATGCAACGCGCGGTAGTCGTCCCAACTGAAGCCATCGGTCAATGTCGTACTGTAAAGCTCGGTACCCTGGCTCAATTGGCTGGCGAGTTTGGCGTAGGTCAGCGCTTCGCTGCCCAGTTGATTGCCGCGATGTTCCAGGCTGGTGCGGTGCTTGTCGGTGCGGCGGCTTTCCTGGCCGCTGGCCAGGCCGAACATGCGCTGATGGCCCAGTTCATGACGAAAGCGCATCAGCGCCAGGGTGTTCATCTCACCGGAGGGTGACAGTGCCAGCAAATGCCCGAGGCCGACCAGGTCCAGGTGTGCATCGGCATGTTGCGACGCCGGGTTACCAAAATAGGTCGGCAAACCTTCCATTCGGGCTGCACGAATGTTCTCCCAACTCGAATCCGTCAGCAGCACCCGGCTGCCCAGTTGTTGCAGTGCCTTGCCCAGCGTGCGTGCAGGTCCGTTGGCGCCGATGATCAGGAAACCGCTCGGTGCCGGTTCCGCCACATTCAGCAGGCGTGCCAACGGTCGTGCCGTCGCGCTTTGCAACACGACCGTACCGATGATCACCGCAAAGGTGAGCGGCACGAGCAGCAGTGCCCCCTGATGACCGGCCTCATGCAGGCGGATGGCGAAAATTGCCGACACCGCCGCTGCCACGATGCCCCTTGGGGCAATCCATGCCAGCAGGGCCCGTTCGCGCCAACTGAGGCTGGAGCCCGCGGTGCACAGCAGCACATTCAAGGGGCGGGCGATGAACTGGATGACCAGCAGCAAAATCAGCACCAGGGGCCCGAGGCCGATCATGGCATTCAGGTCCAGCCGTGCCGCCAGCAGAATGAACAGGCCGGAGATCAGCAGCACGCTGAGGTTCTCCTTGAAGTGCAGGATGTGCCGCACGTCCACGCCTTTCATGTTGGCCAGCCACATGCCCATCAGGGTCACGGCCAGCAACCCGGACTCATGGGTGACTTCGTTGGAGGCAATGAAAATACCCAGGACTGCCGCGAGCGCTGCCAGGTTGTGCAGGTATTCCGGCAGCCACTGGCGACGAATCAGGGTGCCGAGCAACCAGCCACCAATAGTGCCGAAGAGGCTGCCACACAAGATCACGCCACCGAAGGTCAGCAGGCTTTCCTTGAGCCCATTGCCTTCGGCGCTGGCGATTATGAAGCTATAGACGACCACCGCCAGCAGGGCGCCGATGGGGTCGATGACGATGCCTTCCCAGCGCAGGATGTTGGCAATCGAGGCTTTCGGGCGCACGACTCGCAGCATCGGTACGATCACGGTCGGCCCGGTCACCAGGGTCAGGCTGCCGAACAGGATGGCCAGCATCCAGTCGAAACCCAGCAGCCAGTGAGTGGCAACCGCAATCACTGCCCAGGTGGATAGGGCGCCAATGGTGACCAGGCGGTGGACGACGCTGCCGATTTCGCGCCATTCGGACAAATGCAGGGTCAGGCTGCCTTCGAACAGGATCAGCGCCACCGCCAGGGACACCAGCGGCATCAGCAAGGGTCCGAACATTTCCTGCGGGTCGAACAAGTGCAGTCCGGGGCCGACCAGGATGCCGGTCAACAACAGGAAGAGGATTGCCGGCAGCTTCAAGCGCCAGGCCAGCCATTGGCAAAGCAGCGCTGCCGCGCCTATCCCGCCAAATGCCAATAAAATCTGCTGCTCGCTCATTGCTGCTCCCTGTTCCTTGAAGTGGCGGCCTATGAAAGACTAGCGGCCGTTTCCATGTGTGTTTTTAATTTTGTGCGCAGTCCCGAGACTGCATGACTTGAGTGCCCATGCCTGCCATCGATCACCCGCTGATAGACCAATTCCTCGATGCCTTGTGGCTGGAGAAAGGCCTTTCCGACAACACCCGTGATGCCTATCGCAGTGACTTGGCGCTGTTCAACGGCTGGCTGCAGGACAAAGGACTGGAGCTGGTCAACGCCGGGCGCGAGTTGATTCTCGACCACCTGGCCTGGCGCCTGGAGCAAAACTACAAGCCTCGTTCCACCGCGCGATTTCTCTCGGGTGTGCGTGGCTTCTATCGATATCTGTTGCGGGAAAAGATGATCGCTGTCGATCCAACGTTACGGGTTGATATGCCGCAGCTCGGCAGGCCGCTGCCAAAGTCCTTGTCGGAGGCCGATGTAGAGGCACTGTTGAAGGCGCCTGATTTGAGCGAAGCCATCGGGCAGCGCGATCGTGCGATGCTTGAAGTGCTGTACGCCTGCGGTCTGCGGGTGACGGAGCTGATCAGCCTGACGCTGGAGCAGGTCAACCTGCGCCAGGGTGTATTGCGAGTGATGGGCAAGGGCAGCAAGGAGCGGTTGGTGCCAATGGGCGAGGAGGCGATTGTCTGGGTCGAACGCTACATGCGTGATGCCCGCAGCGATCTGCTTGGCGGGCGTCCCAGCGACGTATTGTTCCCCAGCCAGCGTGGCGAGCAGATGACCCGCCAGACCTTCTGGCACCGGATCAAGCACCAGGCCCGGGTGGCCGGGATCGGCAAGTCGCTGTCGCCGCACACACTGCGCCATGCTTTTGCCACGCACTTGCTCAATCACGGTGCCGACCTGCGGGTGGTGCAGATGCTGCTGGGGCACAGCGATCTGTCGACGACCCAGATCTACACCCACGTCGCCCGGGCGCGTTTGCAGGACCTGCATGCCAAACATCACCCCAGAGGCTGACCGTACCGCCTCCTGTAGGAGCGAGCTTGCTCGCGATGGTCGCAAGAGCGCCGCGTTAAACCAGCCAGTACGCATGATCGTTAACGACCATCGCGAGCCAGCTCGCTCCTACAGAAAGCATTCGCCAATGCCTTGTATCACCGGCATTCGGCCCCACGAACCTTATGTGATAGGCTTGACCGGTTTGCACGATGGGCGGTTATGACCCGGTGTCTTGGCACGGGCGTTCTGATCGTCCCATATGTTCGCCTTCAGGAGTTCTCATGCGTCTGACCCAGATTTTCGCCGCCGCAGCCATTGCGTTGGTCAGCACCTTTGCCGTCGCCGACGATGCGGCCGACAAAGCCATTCGTAAGAGCCTGGAAAACCTCCAGCTCGAAGTACCGGTGGAAACTATCACCGCCAGCCCGTTGCCAGGCCTGTACGAAGTCAAGCTCAAGGGCAGCCGCGTGCTGTACGCCAGTGCCGACGGCCAGTACGTGGTCCAGGGCTACCTGTTCGATCTCAAGGACGGCAAGCCGGTCAACCTGACCGAGAAGACCGAGCGCCTGGGCATCTCCAAGCTGATCAACGACATCCCGGTTGCCGAAACCGTTGTCTATCCGGCCATTGGCGAAACCAAGTCGCACATCACCGTATTCACCGACACCACCTGCCCGTACTGCCACAAGCTCCACGCCGAAGTGCCTGAGCTGAACAAGCGCGGCATTGAAGTGCGCTACGTCGCGTTCCCGCGTCAGGGCCTGGGCTCGCCGGGAGACGAACAGCTGCAAGCGGTGTGGTGCTCGAAAGACAAGAAAGCGGCCATGGACAAAATGGTCGACGGCAAGGAAATCAAGGCCGCCAAGTGCGATAACCCGGTTTCCAAGCAGTTCGCCCTCGGCCAGTCGATCGGCGTGAACGGCACACCGGCCATCGTTTTGGCCGACGGTCAGGTCATTCCGGGCTACCAGCCTGCGCCACAAGTCGCCAAACTGGCGCTGGGCGCGAAGTAAATTCGCATCGTCACGGCAAGCCTTGACGATCATGGTCCGGCAGCGACATCGCCGGGCCATCAATAGAGAGCCGCGAGCCTGCGGTTGTTTTCACGGCCGGCCTCGAGTCGGCCGTTTTATGGGGAGTTCACAGTGAAACCGGTCAAAGTAGGCATCTGTGGGTTAGGAACCGTCGGTGGCGGTACCTTCAACGTACTTCAGCGCAACGCCGAGGAAATTGCTCGTCGTGCCGGGCGTGGGATCGAAGTGGCACAAATTGCCATGCGCACGCCAAAGCCTCAGTTCCAAACGACCGGTATTGCGATTACCAACGATGTCTTCGAAGTGGCCACGAACCCTGAGATCGACATCGTTATAGAGCTGATGGGCGGCTACACCGTTGCCCGCGAGCTGGTACTCAAGGCCATCGAGAATGGCAAGCATGTGGTCACCGCGAACAAGGCGCTTATCGCCGTTCACGGTAATGAAATTTTCGCCAAGGCCCGCGAGAAGGGCGTGATCGTTGCGTTCGAAGCGGCGGTAGCCGGTGGTATTCCGGTGATCAAGGCGATCCGCGAAGGCCTGTCTGCCAACCGCATCAACTGGGTGGCCGGCATCATCAACGGCACAGGCAACTTCATCCTGACGGAAATGCGCGAGAAGGGTCGCACCTTCGAAGACGTATTGGCCGAAGCCCAGGCCCTGGGTTACGCCGAAGCCGATCCAACCTTCGACGTTGAGGGTATCGACGCCGCCCACAAGCTGACGATCCTGGCCTCCATCGCGTTCGGCATCCCGCTGCAATTCGACAAGGCCTACACCGAAGGCATCACCAAGCTGACCACCGCTGACGTGAACTACGCCGAAGCGCTGGGCTACCGCATCAAGCACCTGGGCGTGGCGCGCAGCACCGCGGCCGGTATCGAGTTGCGCGTGCACCCGACGCTGATCCCGGCCGATCGCCTGATCGCCAACGTCAACGGCGTGATGAACGCCGTGATGGTCAACGGCGATGCTGCCGGTTCGACCCTGTTCTACGGTGCCGGTGCCGGTATGGAGCCGACCGCTTCGTCGGTGATCGCCGATCTGGTGGATGTGGTTCGCGCCATGACCTCCGACCCGGAAAACCGCGTACCGCACCTGGCGTTCCAGCCGGATTCGCTGTCGGCTCACCCGATCCTGCCGATCGAAGCCTGTGAAAGCGCCTACTACCTGCGTATCCAGGCCAAGGACCATCCGGGCGTATTGGCTCAGGTCGCGAGCATCCTGTCGGAGCGCGGCATCAACATCGAGTCGATCATGCAGAAGGAAGCCGAGGAACACGACGGCCTGGTGCCGATGATCCTGCTGACCCACCGCGTGCTGGAGCAGCACATCAACGACGCCATTGCTGCTTTGGAAGCCTTGGCGGGCGTGGTCGGTCCGGTTGTACGGATCCGCGTCGAGCACCTGAACTAAGCCGTTATCGTTCGCCGGGCCCGTGCGCGGGCCCGGCTTTACGAACACTGTCCATTGGAGTCAGTCATGCGTTACATCAGTACCCGCGGCCAGGCACCGGCCCTGAATTTCGAAGACGTCCTGCTGGCCGGTCTTGCCACCGACGGCGGTCTGTACGTCCCGGAAAACCTGCCACGTTTCACCCAGGAAGAAATCGCTTCCTGGGCCGGCCTGCCGTATCACGAGTTGGCCTTCCGCGTCATGCGCCCGTTCGTCACCGGCAGCATTCCGGATGCCGATTTCAAAAAGATTCTTGAGGAAACCTACGGCGTGTTTGCCCACAGCGCCGTCGCGCCGCTGCGTCAGCTGAACGGCAACGAATGGGTGCTGGAGCTGTTCCACGGCCCGACCCTGGCGTTCAAGGACTTCGCCCTGCAACTGCTCGGTCGTTTGCTCGACTACGTGCTGGAAAAGCGCGGTGAGCGCGTGGTGATTGTCGGTGCCACTTCCGGTGATACCGGTTCGGCCGCCATCGAAGGCTGCAAACACTGCGAAAACGTCGACATCTTCATCCTGCACCCGCACAACCGGGTGTCCGAAGTACAGCGTCGGCAGATGACCACCATTTTCGGTGAGAACATTCATAACATCGCCATCGAAGGCAACTTCGATGACTGCCAGGAAATGGTCAAGGCGAGTTTCGCCGACCAGGGTTTCCTCAAGGGCACTCGCCTGGTGGCCGTGAACTCGATCAACTGGGCGCGGATCATGGCCCAGATCGTTTACTACTTCCACGCAGCCCTGCAACTGGGCGGCCCGGCACGTTCGGTGTCGTTCTCGGTGCCGACCGGCAACTTCGGCGACATCTTCGCCGGTTACCTGGCGCGCAACATGGGCCTGCCGATCAACCAGTTGATCGTCGCCACCAACCGCAACGACATCCTGCACCGCTTCATGAGCGGCAACCAGTACGTCAAGGAAACCCTGCACGCCACGCTGTCGCCATCCATGGACATCATGGTCTCGTCGAACTTTGAACGCCTGCTGTTCGACCTGCACGGTCGCAATGGCGCGGCAATCGCCGGGCTGATGGATTCGTTCAAGCAGGGTGGCGGTTTCAGTGTCGAGCAAGAGCGCTGGACCGAAGCCCGCAAGTTGTTCGACTCGCTGGCCGTGGATGACGCACAAACCTGCGAAACCATTGCCGAAGTCTATGAGCAGACCGGCGAAGTGCTGGATCCGCACACTGCCATCGGCGTGAAAGCCGCGCGGGAATGTCGTCGTAGCCTGGACATTCCAATGGTGATCCTGGGCACCGCCCACCCGGTCAAATTCCCGGACGCCGTGGAAAAAGCCGGTGTAGGAAAAGCTCTCGAGCTGCCTGTACATCTTTCTGATTTGTTTGAACGAGACGAACGTTGCACCGTATTGCCAAATGACCTGAAGGCCGTGCAGGCCTTTGTCAGTCAGCATGGCAACCGCGGCAAGCCGCTCTAAGCGGTCAGCGTTGTTACATTTTGAAGCCCGTCTCCTGACGGGCTTTTTCATTTCTGCATGCACACTTGTCGTGTTATCGCCGCGAAAGGACAGGCGAATGGATCACCAAGGACGTGGGAATGCTCTTTACAAGTTTGTTCAAGCCGGTCGCGCGCTGGCTGATGTTATTCGGCGTTTTGGGAACCGCCGAATGGGGAGGGGCGAGCCCTGCATCGATTCAGGAGCGCGGGAAGTCAGTTGCACGCTCGATGGTCGTGCTGAATGACCAGGAGTTGCAGTGGATGGCCAGCCATCCACGGGTCGTGGTTACGGCACTGGAATACCCGTTGTACCTGTACAAGGATGAACAGGGCCAATGGACGGGCTTGAACAGTGATTTGCTCAAGCGCATCAGTGACATGACCGGGCTGCAGTTCGTTTACGAAGAGTCGTTTTCCACTGATCAGATGCTGGCGCATCTGGAGAGCGGCGCGGCGGATTTGAGCACGACCCTGGCAATGAATGACGAGCGCAGGGCGTTTCTCGATTTCAGCCATGCGTTCGGTGGTGCGGGATGGGTCTTTGTCGGGGGGGGCGGGACACCACCGGTGCAGTCGCTGGAAGATCTGGCGAAGCGGGTGCTGGTGCTGCCGACCCGGCATGCACTGGAAGCGATGATCCGGCGCGATTATCCGTCCATCGAATTGCGTTCGGTTAAAACCTACGCCGAAGCCCGTGCCTGGGTTGAAAGCGGCGAAGCCTACGCCACCATCGAAAACGAAATCGGCGCCCGGCTTTTTCCGTCCGGCCGGCTGCAGGTCGGGGCTGCGGTGCCGGGTAAATGGGATGCGGACTTTCTGGCGGTGCGCAAAGGTCAGCCGCAGTTGCTGAGTATCCTCAACAAGGCGCTTGATGCGTTTCCTGAACAGGAACTGCGCAGCCTTCGCCTGAAGTGGTTCGGTGGCGCTATCACGCCACAGGCGCCTGGTTTCTGGCTGCAGCTTGACCAGTGGGTCTGCTGGGGCATGTTTGTGATCAGCCTGTTCGGCCTGTTGTCCCTGCTCTGGAATCGGCGGTTGGCGGTGGTGGTCAGGCAACGGGGCGAGGCCCAAAGCAGCCTGCGCGATCAGCTCGCATTCCAGCACGCCCTGATGGATGCCATGCCTGACCCGATGTTTGTCCGTGATCTGCAAGGGCGCTTGATCATGTGCAACAAAAGTTACGAGGACGCATTGTCGACGCGATTTGACCGGATGCAGGGGCGGCAATTGATGGAAGTCGATGTCATGCCCAGACAAACCGCGGAACTGCTGCATGCCGAATTTCAAGCGCAGTTGAGCACGCGAAGGACACGCTTCTTCGAGCGTCAATTGATGTTCAAGGACGGTGTCCGGGATATCTATCAGTGGACAGTGCCGTTTTACACGGCGGATGGCGAGCTGCGTGGATTGCTGGGGGGCTGGGCCGATATCGCCCGGCGTACCCGACAGACGTGATGGTTGCGTTTTTTCTCTGTCATGTTCGCCGTGCATGCTCTCTTGACCGAGCTGCAGATTTGCTTGCGGTCGGTTTCCAGAACTTTCTTCTCGGGCCAGTGGTCATCTGTTGTATGCATGCCCCAGGCACATTGTTTCGGACTATTGAGTGGTGATCGGGATGGAAAGTATCAGTCTGTTGCTCGGTGAGGCACTGAGCCCGTATCAGGTCACATTGACCCCGTCAGGTGTTCGTGGCGAATGCCGGGTGACCTTGAAGAACGCCATTGGCGCGACTGTAGTCGAGCGCGAGTTCAATCAGGCCCAGTTGAATGACAAACGCCTGCTGACCGATGTGGTCGACGGTTTGCATCGTGACGTGCTGATCGCTGAAGGACGCCTTGAGCCTTGTGTCATTGCGGCATTGCGCAATGCGGCGCAGGACAAGCTGCTGGCCAGCCGCAATTGAACGGATTTTTGTGGGAACCTTCCCGCGCCCAGGTCAGTCAGACTTTTTAACAGCAGGATCAAGCATTGTGCTCCGGTGCTTGTAGCTTGCTGCTACTGGTCTCCAGGCAGACCACGTTTAACCCCGGGTCGTCTCCCCACTTCCCGGGGTTTCTTTTTGCCCGGGATTTGTCATGGCTGCGCCAGGTTGTCGAAAAACGCCTTGGTGTCTTTCAGGTAGTCGCTGCGGCTTTGCGGATCCAGCCAGGCGGCGTAGGCCTCATCAAGGCGTTCGCGGGGAAGGGTGCGCAATACCTGGTTGATCTCGACAATGGCCTGCCGGCCCTTTGGCGTATCGGTACAGCCGATGTAGCCGGACAGGTATTTGCCCGTGCCGTGAATCGGATAGAACTGCAACTCATCCTCGGCGATGCCTTGCAGCGCGGCCTGGTAGCGAATTTCCGGGCGATAGCCCAACAACAGGCGCAAGCGTCCCAGGCGCTGCATTTGCAGCAGGCTGCCCAAGGCGTCGTTGCCGTAATGAGGGGTCAGTGAGTCGGCCGGCGCTTGCTTGAGCAGCCCGTCGAGGTATTCGCCGTAATTGCGCTCGGCAATAATCCCCAGTCTTTCGCTGCCACTGGCAAGCAGCGCTGCCAGGTCCACCTCGCCATCCTTGATAAAGGGGGCCAGCACTTTCTGGTCAACGCGTCGCACGGCCAGGCCATTGCTCATGGCACGGAAGACCGGTATGGAAAAGGCAATCCACTGTTCCCGCTCCTTGCTCCAGTTCAGCGCCGCATCGCAGACCAGGGACGATTCGTGGAGCATTTGCAGGCCACGTGCGCGATTGACCCTCATCACGCTGTGCTGGTATTGCGGCATGCCGGCAATCAACAGTGGAAGCAGTTGATCGATGACCCCCTGGCCCTTTTTCGGCCCATCGAAGATCGTCAGCGGCGGCAGGTCGCGTTTGAGCCAGATCAGGCTTTCCCCGGGTTGCGCCAGGGCTGAAGGGAGCGGCTCAAGGAACAAGAGCAAAATCGCCAGCAGACACAGTGGCCATCCGCCGTGCGATGGGCGATGTCTGATGGGCCATGCAGGCAGGCGCCCCAGCTCAGATGGCTCCGTCTTTGCGCAACTGTGCGATCTGCGTCGCGTCATAGCCAAGTTCCTGGAGTACCTGTGCGTTGTGCTCACCCAGTTGTGGTCCGACCCATTCACATTCTCCGGGTGTCTCTGAGAGTTTCGGCACAATGCCCGGCATCTTGAAGTCTTTGCCGTCCGGCAGCCTGGCTTGCAGGAACATTTCCCGCGCCAGGTACTGAGGGTCATTGAACATGTCTTCGGCGCTGAAGATCCGGCTGGCCGGCACATCGGCCTGATTGAGCAGCGCCAGCACGCTGTCCAGCGGCAACGAGTTGACCCAGCGATCGATGACGCCATAAATCTCGTCGCGTCGGGTATCGCGGCCATCGTTGCTGGCAAGCAGGGGGTCGTTGGCCAGGTCCTCCCGGCCAATGATCAGCATGAAGCGTTTGAAAATCGCGTCGCCATTGGCGCCGATCTGCACGTGCTTGCCATCGGCACTGGTGTGGATCGAGGACGGGGTGATGCCCGGCATGATATTGCCCGTGCGTTCGCGAATGAAGCCGAACACATCGAACTCCGGGACCATGCTTTCCATCATCGCGAAGATGGCTTCATACAGCGCCACGTCCACCACTTGCCCCTGGCCGCCATTGACCTCGCGATGACGCAGGGCCATCAGTGCGCCGATCACGCCCCATAGCGCGGCAATCGAGTCGCCGATAGAGATACCGGTACGCACAGGTGGCCGGTCTTCGAAGCCGGTGATGTAGCGCAGGCCGCCCATGGATTCGCCGACCGCGCCAAAGCCCGGCTGGTCTTTCATCGGGCCGGTCTGGCCGAAACCCGACAGCCGCACCATCACCAGTTTCGGGTTCAGCGCGTGCAGGACTTCCCAGCCCAGGCCGAGCTTTTCCAGCACGCCGGGGCGAAAATTCTCGATCAGGATGTCCGCTTCACTGAGCAGCTGCTTGAGGATCGCCAGGCCATCCGGGTGTTTCAGGTTCAGGGTCAGGGATTTCTTGTTACGCGCCTGAACGAACCACCACAGCGAGGTGCCTTCGTACAACTTGCGCCATTTGCGCAACGGATCACCGCCGTCCGGAGACTCGATCTTGATCACTTCGGCGCCGAATTCGCCGCAAATACGCGAGGCAAACGGCCCGGCAATCAACGTACCCAATTCGATGACTTTCAGACCCGAGAGCGGTTTATTGGAGAACGGCATGCGAAATCCTGTAGGACAAAGGCTGAGCGAAAGCAGAGTTTTATCATAGGCCGACATCCATCGCCCGAAGTTGATCGCCTTCAATTCGTTGATTGCCTCTTGCATCGGTTAGACTTGCCGCCTTTCCTCGTATCAAGAAGCCCGTTCATGGCCCAGCCGTCCACGACCTACAAGTTTGAACTGAACCTCACCGACCTCGACCGCAGCGTCTATGAGAGCGTGAAGCAGACCATCGCCCGTCACCCTTCGGAAACCGAAGAGCGCATGACCGTGCGCCTGCTGGCCTATGCCCTTTGGTACAACGAGCAATTGTCGTTTGGCCGTGGTCTGTCGGAAGTGGATGAGCCTGCCTTGTGGGAAAAAAGCCTGGATGACCGCGTCCTGCACTGGATCGAAGTCGGCCAGCCGGATGCCGAGCGCCTGACCTGGTGCTCGCGCCGCACTGAGCGTACCAGCCTGCTGGCCTATGGCAGCCTGCGCGTGTGGGAAGGCAAAGTGGTGCCAGCGGTGAAAAACCTGAAAAACGTCAACATCGCTGCCGTGCCTCAGGAAGTCCTGGAAACCCTGGCCAAAGACATGCCGCGCGTTATCAAGTGGGACGTGATGATCAGCGAAGGGACGATCTTCGTCACCGACGACCGTGGTCAGCACGAAGTCCAGTTGCAGTGGCTGGCCGGTGAGCGCGGCTGATTTTTCGCCGCTTTAGCGTGTCACCCGGTTTTATCCTACGTATTGAAGAGAAGCATCTTTCACCCCATGCGCATCGAACCTCGCCTGCTGCCCGACACCCTGCCATTCCTCGGTGATATTCCGCCACTGCTGACCCGCCTGTATGCGGCGCGGGGCGTGCAATCCGAGGCGGAACTGGACAAGAGCCTGGCGCGGTTGATTCCGTTCCAGCAGCTCAAGGGCATCGATGCCGCGGTTGACCTGCTGGTGACGGCGCTCGAACAGCGCCAGCGCATTCTGATCGTCGGCGACTTCGACGCCGACGGCGCGACGGCCAGTACCGTGGGTACGCTGGGCCTGCGTTTGCTGGGGGCGGCGCATGTCGATTACCTGGTGCCGAACCGTTTCGACTACGGCTACGGCCTGACACCGGAGATCGTCGCGGTCGCGCTTGAGCGCCAGCCTCATTTGCTGATCACCGTCGACAACGGCATCTCCAGCGTCGAAGGCGTGGCCGCGGCGAAAAAGGCCGGGCTCAAGGTGCTCGTCACCGACCACCACTTGCCCGGTGACGAGTTGCCGTTGGCCGACGCCATCGTCAATCCGAACCAGCCCGGTTGTGAGTTCCCGAGCAAGGCGCTGGCCGGTGTCGGGGTGATTTTCTATGTGCTGATGGCCCTGCGTGCGCGGTTGCGCGAGCTGGGCTGGTATACCAGCAAGCCGCAGCCGAATATTGGCGAATTGCTCGACCTGGTGGCCTTGGGCAGCGTGGCCGACGTGGTGCCGCTGGATGCCAACAACCGGATTCTGGTGCATCAGGGCCTGGAGCGGATTCGCGCCGGGCGTGCCCGGCCGGGGGTCAAGGCGATCCTCGAAGTGGCCAAGCGCGATCATGCGCGCATCACCTCCACCGACCTGGGTTTCATTGTCGGCCCGCGCCTGAACGCCGCAGGGCGCCTGGATGACATGAGCCTGGGCATCGAATGCCTGCTGACCGAAGACGCCGGTCTGGCCCGTGAGATGGCGGCTCAACTGGACGGCATGAACCAGGATCGCAAATCCATCGAGCAGGGCATGCAGCGCGAAGCGCTGGCGCAACTCAAGGATCTGCCGGTGGAGTCGATGCCGTTCGGCTTGTGCCTGTTCGATCCCGAGTGGCACCAGGGCGTCATCGGTATCCTCGCGTCACGGATGAAAGAGCGCTATTTCCGCCCGACCATCGCCTTTGCCGATGCCGGAGACGGCCTGCTCAAAGGCTCGGGGCGTTCGGTCCAGGGCTTTCACATCCGCGATGCCCTGAGCGTGGTGGCGGCGCAGCATCCGAATCTGATCACCAAGTACGGTGGCCACGCGATGGCGGCCGGCCTGACGCTGCCGGAGGCGAATTTCCCCCTGTTCGCCGAAGCCTTTGACGCTGAAGTGCGCCGGCAATTGCGCGAGGAAGACCTGACTGGCCGCCTGCTGTCGGACGGCACCCTGGCGGTGGAAGAGTTTCACCTGGAACTGGCCCGCGCCCTGCGGCATGCCGGCCCCTGGGGGCAACACTTCCCGGAGCCGTTGTTTCATGGGGTGTTCCAGTTGGTCGAGCAGCGGGTGGTGGGTGAACGGCACCTTAAAGTGGTGCTGAAAAGTGAATGTGGTTCGGTGAAACTCGACGGCATTGCCTTCGGGATCGACCGCGACATCTGGCCGAATCCCACCATCAAGTGGGTGGAGCTGGCCTACAAACTCGACCTCAACGAGTTTCGTGGCAACGAGACGGTTCAACTGATGATTGCCCACATCGAACCGCGTTGACCCGACACTTGTAGGAGCGAGCTCGCTCGCGATGGACGACAGGGCACCGCGGGGTATCAGGTCCCCAGCGCCATCGTTCACATCCATCGCGAGCTCGCTCCTACAAGGGGGGCGACATCCTTCGATGTCGACTAGGCTCTAAGCACTGCTTGATTATCCTTGTGACGTCTTGTCAATTTTTTGCCCGCGGGGGCGGGTGTTGTACCTTTTTCCTGTCACTCGTCGACTATTCAAACAGAACCTGGAGCCTGCCCACTGATACGAGAGGTGCCCCATGAGTCTGCTGCTTGAACCCTTTACCCTTCGCCAATTGACCCTGCCGAACCGCATCGCGGTATCGCCGATGTGCCAATACTCCAGCGTCGATGGCCTGGCCAATGACTGGCACCTGGTCCACCTTGGCAGCCGCGCTGTCGGCGGGGCCGGGCTGGTGTTTACCGAAGCCACGGCGGTCACCGCCGACGGGCGTATCTCGGCTCAGGACCTCGGCCTGTGGAATGACGAGCAGATCGAGCCCCTGCAACGCATCACCCGTTTCATCAACGCCCAGGGCGCCGTTGCCGGCATTCAGCTGGCCCATGCCGGGCGCAAGGCCAGCACTCACCGGCCATGGCTTGGCAAGCATGGCAGCGTCAAACCCGACGATGGCGGCTGGGTGCCGGTCGGCCCTTCACCGATTGCGTTCGATCCACAGCACACCCAGCCCAGACAACTCGATGAGGGCGAGATCGCCAAGGTGATCCAGGCCTTTGTCGATGCGGCAAAGCGCTCGCTGACGGCCGGTTTCAAGGTGGTCGAGGTGCACGCCGCCCATGGTTACCTGCTGCATCAGTTCCTGTCACCGTTGAGCAATCAGCGTCGCGATCAATATGGCGGTTCGTTCGAAAATCGCATTCGGCTGGTGCTGCAGGTCACCGAAGCGGTGCGTGCGGTATGGCCTGAGGAGTTGCCGGTGTTTGTCCGGGTCTCGGCCACCGACTGGGTGGAAGACGGCTGGAACCCCGATGAAACCGTGGAACTTGCGCGTCGTCTCAAAGCCCTGGGGGTGGACCTGATCGACGTATCATCGGGCGGGACCGCGGTGAATGCCGAGATTCCCACAGGGCCGGGTTACCAGACCCGCTTCGCCGAGCGTGTGCGCAAGGAGTCGGGCATGTCCACCGGCACGGTTGGCATGATCACCGAGCCGGCGCAGGCCGAGCACATCCTGCGCACCTGTCAGGCGGACATCATCTTCCTGGCCCGCGAGTTGTTGCGTGATCCGTACTGGGCGCTGCATGCAGATGACGATCTGGGCGGGCACAAGGCCGTGTGGCCGGCGCAGTATCAGCGGGCGACTCACCGTGAGCAGCCGATTCACGAATCGGATTTGCGCGACTGACATCCATCGATACGAAAAAGCCCCTGAGTCGTGAGGCCCAGGGGCTTTTATTTATGTCAGTGACAGATCAGGCCGCTTCGATCTTGCTGCGGTTCTGTTCGACCTTGTTCAGATAGTCCTTGAGCTTTTCCTGTTCGGCCGTCGTCGTGAACAAGCCGAGCTTGCTGCGACGCCAGAGGATGTCGTGGGCGCTGGTGGCCCATTCTTCGCTGCACAGATAGTCGACTTCCCGGGTGTAGAGACCACCGCCGATATGCTCGCCCATATCGCTGAGGTCCTGTACGCCTTCGAGCATGCGCCAGGTACGGCTGCCGTAGGTGGTGGCCCAGCGGCGAGCGATTTCGCTCGGCACCCAGTCGAACTTGTCGCGGATACGCGAACTCAAGGCTTGCGGGGTGGTCATGTCTTCACCGCCCGGCAGCGTGGCGCTGGCAGTCCAGGCTGGCTGGATGTGCTTGAAGTACGGTGCCAGTTGCGCCAGCGCCGACTCGGCCAGTTTGCGATAGGTCGTGAGCTTGCCGCCGAACACCGAGAGCAACGGCGCTTCTTCGCCGGTGCCGGACAGCGCCAGGGTGTAATCGCGGGTCACGGCCGACGGGTTGTCGGATTCGTCGTTGCACAGTGGGCGCACCCCGGAATAACTGTGCAGGATGTCGTCGCGGCTGATCTGCTTTTTGAAATGGGCATTGACCACGTTCAACAGGTAATCGGTTTCGCCGTCGGTAATCGCAACGGCTGCCGGATCGCCGGTGTACTCGCGGTCGGTGGTGCCGATCAGGGTGAACTGATTCAGGTACGGAATGGTGAACACGATGCGCTGATCTTCGTTTTGCAGGATGTGCGCGTGTTCGCCTTCGTACAGTTTCGGCACGATCAGGTGGCTGCCCTGGATCAGGCGGATGCCATAAGGCGATTCCATCTTCAGGTCATCGCGAATGAACTTGGCGACCCATGGCCCGGCCGCATTGACCAATGCCTTGGCGCGGATGGAAAACAGGCTGCCATCGGCGCGTTCCAGGTGCAGGTGCCACAGGCCCTTGGTACGGCGCGCGCTGACGCAGCGGGTCTGGGTGTGCACATGGGCACCTTTTTCCCGTGCTGCCATGGCGTTCAACACCACCAGGCGCGCATCGTCGACCCAGCAGTCGGAGTATTCGAAGCCCTTGGTGATCTCGCTTTTCAGCACGCTGTCGGGGCCGAATTTCAGGCTCTTCGAACCTTCGAGCTGCTCGCGTTTGCCCAGGTTGTCATAGAGAAACAGGCCGGCGCGGATCATCCAGGCCGGGCGCAAGTGCGGGCGGTGCGGCAATACGAAACGCATTTGCTTGACGATGTGCGGGGCCTTGGCCAACAGCACTTCACGTTCAGCCAGGGCTTCACGCACCAGGCGGAATTCGTAATGTTCGAGGTAGCGCAGGCCACCGTGAATCAGTTTGCTGCTGGCCGACGAGGTATGACTGGCCAGGTCATCCTTTTCACAAAGGAACACCGAGAGACCGCGACCGGCGGCATCCGCTGCGATCCCCACGCCATTGATCCCGCCACCGATGACGGCGATATCGTAGACCTCAGAGAGAGGGGGCGTAGGCAAGGTGGAAGTGGGCATCGGCTCGGCCTCGGAATTCTTTGATGTTTTGTATTTGAATTCGAACATTAATGTTCATTTGCGAAAATACTAGCCCATAAAGACGCCCACAGCCAGTCGGCTTCGATTGAAAATACTCATCGAAGGGCCGTTAAAGGAAAATTTACGAACATTTAGAGGTGCGGCATGGCACAAGAGAGTGGTGCAACGTAGATCGCTTTCGCGAGCAGGCTCGCTCCCACAAGGGAGGCGCAGGGCCTGTGGGAGCGAGCCTGCTCGCGAAGGCGTCAGTACAGACGATGAAAATCCAGAGCGGTTAAACGACTTCCAGCCGAACCTTGTGCTGGTTCAACAGCTGCGCCAGCGCTGGCGAAGGCTGCTGATCGGTGACCAGGCAATCGACCAGGCTGATCGGCCCCAGGCGAATCATGGCGTTGCGCCCGAACTTGCTGGAGTCGGCCGCGAGGATCACTTGCCGGGCATTGGCGATGATCGCCTGGGATACCCGCACTTCCTGATAGTCGAAGTCCAGCAGGCTGCCGTCTTCATCGATGCCGCTGATGCCGACCAGGGCGAAATCGACCTTGAACTGGTTGATGAAGTCGACACTGGCCTGACCCACCACGCCACCGTCACGCCGTACGTTGCCGCCGGTCAGCAGCACGTCGAAGTCGTCCTTGGCGCTGAGCATCGACGCCACATGCAGGTTGTTGGTGATGATCTTCAGGTGACTGTGGTTGAGCAGTGCCCGGGCGATGGATTCGGTGGTCGTGCCGATGTTGATGAACAACGAGGCATGGTCGGGAATCTGCGCGGCAATGGCTTCGCCGATACGCTGTTTTTCATCGCGCATCTGATCGGCGCGCATGGCGTAGGCGGTGTTTTCGACACTGGAGTCGTAAGCCGCGCCGCCATGATAGCGACGCAACAGATTGGCTTCCGCGAGCTGGTTGATATCGCGGCGGATGGTCTGCGGGGTAACGACGAACAGCGTGGCCATTTCCTCGATGCTGACATAGCCGCGTTCGCGGACCAGCTCGAGGATTTGTTGCTGACGGGGAGGCAGATTCATGGGGCGTCCTTTGGGCTGCCGTGCAAAATTTGCCCATGATGCCGCAGGAATCTGCTCCCGACCAGTTACATACAGATACGGGGAAGGGAGTTCGTTTATTCAGCCTCGTCTTCTGCCGCCCAATCGCGGGTGCGACTGACCGCTTTTTTCCACCCGGCGTAGAGTTTTTCCTTCGCCGTTTCATCCAGTGTCGGCTCGAACTGGCGCTCGATCACGGCCTTGCCGCGCAACTCTTCCAGGCTGCCCCAGAAGCCACAGGCCAGGCCTGCCAGGTAAGCGGCGCCGAGTGCCGTGGTTTCGCGCATTTGCGGGCGCTCGACCTGGGTGCCGAGGATGTCGGCCTGGAACTGCATGAGGAAATTGTTCGCGACTGCGCCACCGTCCACACGCAGAGCCTTCAGGCGTTCGCCGGAGTCCTGCTGCATGGCATCGAGCACGTCGCGGGTCTGGTAGGCGATCGACTCCAGGGCTGCACGAATGATGTGGTCCACACGCACGCCGCGGGTCAGTCCGAACAATGCGCCACGGGCGTACGGGTCCCAGTACGGTGCGCCAAGCCCGGTGAAGGCCGGCACCAGATACACGCCGTTGCTGTCCTTGACCTTGTTGGCAAAGTATTCGGTGTCGTGGGCGTCGTTGATGATCTTCAGCTCGTCACGCAGCCACTGCACGGTGGAGCCGCCGTTGAATACCGCGCCTTCCAGCGCGTAGGCCACTTCGCCACGCGGGCCGCAGGCGATGGTGGTCAGCATGCCGTGCTTGGACTTCACCGCTTTGTCGCCGGTGTTCATCAGCAGGAAGCAGCCGGTGCCGTAGGTGTTTTTCGCCTGGCCTGGCTCGACGCACATCTGGCCGAACAGGGCAGCCTGCTGGTCGCCGGCAATACCGCCGATGGCAATGCCGCTTTTGGTGTGACCATAAATTTGCGACGAGGATTTCACTTCCGGGAGCATTTCGCGCGGGATATCCAGCACCTCCAGCATCTTCGCATCCCACTCCAGGGTGTGGATGTTGAAGAGCATGGTGCGCGAGGCGTTGGTGTAGTCGGTGACGTGGACCTTGCCACCGGTAAATTTCCAGATCAGCCAGCTGTCGACGGTGCCGAACAGCAGCTCGCCATTGCGCGCGCGTTCGCGGCTGCCTTCGACGTTGTCGAGGATCCACTTGAGCTTGGTGCCGGAGAAATACGGGTCGGTGACCAGACCTGTGGTTTCACTGATGTATTGCTCGTGGCCATCGCGTTTGAGTTGCTGGCAGATTTCGGTGCTGCGGCGGCACTGCCAGACGATTGCGTTGTAGATCGGGCGGCCGGTGTTCTTGTCCCACACCACGGTGGTTTCGCGCTGGTTGGTGATACCGATGGCTGCCACCTGGTCATGATGCAGGCCGGCTTGAGCCAGGGCCTCGACCATCACGGCGCTTTGCGTGGCGAAGATCTCCATCGGGTCATGCTCGACCCAGCCGGCTTGCGGGTAATGCTGTGCGAACTCCCGTTGGGCGGTGCAGACCACGTTCGCGTCGCGGTCGAAAATGATCGCACGGGAGCTGGTCGTACCCTGATCGAGGGCAATGATGTAGTTCTTATTCTGTGTGTCGGTCATGTCGATTGCCTTGGACGAAATAAGGGAGTGAGGTCTGGCGCGTGATCAAAGGGCAGGGGCACGCGCCAACGGTATCAGGAAGTTCTCGGTTTGCCGTCGATGGCAGGTACTGCTTCCTTTGTAGCAGGTGTGGCGTTTGGCAGATGACGGGCAATCAGCCCGCGATAGGCCGCCGCGCCGAGGCAGGCACCGACAATCGGTGCGAAAACCGGAATCAGGAAATACGGAATGTCGCGTCCGCCAGTGAAGGAAATTTCACCCCAGCCGGCGAAGAAAGTCATCAGTTTAGGGCCGAAGTCTCGTGCCGGGTTCATGGCAAAACCGGTCAGCGGTCCCATCGAACTGCCGATCACCGCAATCAGCAGGCCGATCAGCAGCGGTGCCAACGGGCCTTTGGGCAGGCCATTGTTGTCGTCGGTCAGGGACATGATCACGCCCATCAGGATGGCCGTAATGATCACCTCGACCAGAAATGCCTGGGCGCTGGTCAGCGCAGGGTTCGGGAAGGTGGAGAACACGGAGGCCAGTTCAAGGCTGGCTTGAGTGCCACGAACCATGTGCTGCGTTTGTTCGAATTCGAAGAATAGATTGCTGTAGAGCGTGTAAACCAACAATGCTCCGCAGAAGGCTCCCGCCACTTGGGCGAGTACATAGAACGGCAGTTTACGCTTTTCGAAGTCGGCGAAAATGCTCAGGGCAATGCTGACGGCTGGGTTCAGGTGAGCCCCGGAAACCCCGGCGGTGAGGTAGATCGCCATGCTGACGCCGACGCCCCAGATGATGCTGATTTCCCACAAGCCAAAACTGGCACCCGCGACTTTGAGCGCGGCAACGCAACCCGTACCAAAAAAGATCAGCAGCGCCGTACCCAGGAACTCGGCCATGCATTGGCTCGAGAGCGACGGTTGTTGTAAAGCAGTTGTCATTGAAACCTCAATTTTTTTTGTTGTCTGGCGCTTTTTTCCATCATGGTCGAAGCGCGGTTTTCGCCGAGGCAGGATCCCCATCCTGGTCGCGGTTTACTGCCGGGTATTGCGGTAGGACATTTCGTACAGTTTCAGAAACGAAAAAATATAGACAAGAAACACTGCTGTCAAAGGTCGAAAGTGAACCGTCGGTCATAAAGAAACTATTCGTCGCATGAATGAACGAGTCCTTGGGCAACGGGATGGCCAGGCAATGGCATTACGGATGTGCTGACGTAGAGCCTTTTAACGATCAATGTCCTAGAATCCGGCGCAGTATTTTTCTTCTGCCGCCCAGTCTGGAGCTGCCATGACCCCCGCATTGGATTTGTTGAAAAAGGTTCGGGCCGAACATCGCGTACACAGTTACGAACATGACCCGAAGGCTGCCTCCTACGGGTTGGAGGCGGCAGAAAAGCTTGGGCTCGATCCGGCGCAAGTGTTCAAGACCTTGCTGGCGGCCAGCGAAAAAGGCGAGTTGCTGGTGGCCGTGGTACCGGTTGTCGGCAGCCTGGACTTGAAAGGGCTGGCCCATGCCGCCGGCGTGAAAAAGGTCGAAATGGCCGATCCGGCGGCAGCGCAGCGCTCCACTGGCTACCTGTTGGGCGGGATCAGTCCGCTGGGGCAGAAAAAGCGTTTGCGTACGTTCATCGATAATTCAGCCCAACCCTTCGCCAGCATTTTTGTCAGCGCGGGCCGACGGGGGCTGGAAGTCGAACTGGCACCGGCCGTGCTGGCCGAACACACCCAGGCGAAGTTTGCCGACATCGGCCGTGCGTGAGCGTCGGCGTTCACGCGGCGCTGTATGGTGAAAATCAGCCGGCTCTGTCACTGGTGCCGGTTTGGCCGGCGCTGCATGCTCAGCGGTCTGACAAAGGGAGAAGGTTATGCAGCTAGAGTTCCATCAGGTCGACGCGTTCAGCCACCAGCCATTCAGCGGCAACCCGGCGATGGTCTATCGGCTCGATACCTGGCTTGCCGATGAGTTGATGCAAAAGATAGCCGCCGAACACAACCTCGCCGAAACAGCGTTTGTCGTGCGCGAAGGGCAAGGCTGGCACATCCGCTGGTTTACACCGACCACCGAGGTGCCATTGTGCGGTCATGCGACGCTGGCTAGTGCCCATGTGCTGTTTGAGATCTACAAGGAACCCGTCGAGCGACTGGGCTTTGTATGCAAATCCGGTCCGTTGAGCGTAACGCGCGAAGGTGGCCGCCTGTGGCTGGACTTCCCGTCGATCATTCCCACGGAAATCGGCGTGACCCTGGATGTCGAACGCGCCCTCGGCGTTGAGGCTGTCGATGTGTTGGGCTCGAATGAGTTGTTTGTGGTGCTGGAGTCCGAGCAAGCGGTGCTCGATTGCAAACCGGACATGGTGGCCCTGGCGAAATTGCCGTGGCTGGGCGCCATCGTCACGGCACGCGGCAACCAACACGATTTCGTGTCCCGTTATTTCGCACCGGCGATCGGCATCAATGAAGATCCGGTCACCGGGTCGACCCATTGCAGCCTGATTCCGTACTGGTCGAAACGTTTGGGCAAGTCGAGCCTGACGGCCTGTCAGCGTTCGGCGCGAGGAGGGGAGTTGTTTTGCCGGCTGGATGGTGATCGGGTGAAGATCGGCGGGAATGCGACCCTGGTGGCCAGCGGTACGCTGATGCTGGGATAACTCAAATCCATTGTAGGAGCGAGCTTGCTCGCGATGGACGACAACGATAACGCGTGCTGCCTGAATGCTCGCGTTGTCCTGGCGTTTTTCGTCGGAACGCCGCCCGGAGCAAGCTCGCTCCTACAGGTTTTTTTGTGTATCAGTTGGCCGTGCTGTAGCGCCGGACACCTGATTCAACGACAGGAATCTGGGCCGCCGTGCTGCCTGACGCCTGGAACAGCACCAGGTGTTCGGCCGCGACACGAATACCCACATCCGCCCCGACCTGACAATCGACATGGCTCGGGAAGATCGATTCCAGTTGCGCGCCTGTCGGCAGCTGCAAGCGATACAGGGTCGAGGCGCCCAGGAAGGTCTTGCCGACGATTCGCGCCTTCAATGCGCTGTCCGGTGCATGGACGATATCGTCCGGGCGCAGCAGCACGTCCACGGCACCGCCGACCGGCCAGGTGTAGGCCCGGTTGCCGCGCAGCTCACCCAGCTCGGTTTGCACCGATTCGGGGCTGCTCAACTGACCGCGAATGAAATAGCCCTGGCCGATGAAACTGGCCACAAAGGGCGTCAGTGGTTCGTGGTAGAGGTTGTAGGGCGTATCCCACTGTTCCAGTCGACCTTCCTTGAACACGCCAACGTGGTCGCTGACTGCGAAGGCTTCTTCCTGATCGTGTGTCACCAGAATCGCGCTGGTGCCACGGGCCTTGAGGATGTCACGCACTTCATGGCTGAGCTTGCGGCGCAATTCGCCATCGAGGTTGGAGAACGGCTCGTCGAGCAGCAGCAGTTGCGGTTCCGGCGCCAGTGCGCGGGCCAGGGCGACACGTTGCTGCTGCCCACCGGAAAGTTCGTGGGGGAAGCGTTTGCCGAGGTTCTTCAGGTTGACCAGTTCCAGCAGCTCTTCGGTCACGCGATCCTTTTGCGGATGCTTGCGAATGCCGAAGGCGATGTTGTCTGCCACGCTCAAGTGCGGGAACAGCGCGTAGTCCTGGAACACCATGCCGATGCGACGTTTCTCCGGGGCGAGGGTGAAACCGGCGCTGGAGATGGTCTCGCCAGCCAGCTGGATTTCGCCTTCGTGTACCGGTTCGAAACCGGCAATCGCCCGCAGCGTGGTGGTCTTGCCACAGCCGGAAGAGCCCAGCAGGCAACCGATGTCGCCGGCGTTCAAGTGCAGGTTCAGGTTCTGTACCACACGCTGGTCTTGATAACCGCAGGCGAGGTTGCGCAGGTTAAGCAGTAATGGCTGGCTCATGCGTGGTGGTACGAAGGCGGAACGAGGAATTCGAGCAAGGCCTTTTGCGCATGCAGACGGTTTTCGGCTTGATCCCAGGCTACCGAGCGCGGGTCGTCGAGGAGGTCGACGCTGATTTCCTCACCACGGTGCGCCGGCAGGCAATGCATGAACAGCACATCGTCAGCCGCCAGGTCGAGCAGGGCACGGTTGACCTGATACGGTGCGAACAGTTGCAGACGCTTGGCGGTTTCCTCTTCCTGGCCCATGGAGGTCCAGACGTCGGTGCTCACCAGGTGTGCTCCCCGCACGGCATCTTTCGGGTCGCGAACAATGGTGATCCGGTCGCCGGCCCTGGTCACGAATTCAGGATTGGGTTCGTAGCCTTCCGGACAGGCAACGCGCAGCTGGAAGTCGAACTGGATCGCCGCTTCTATATAGCTGTTGCACATGTTGTTGCCGTCGCCGATCCAGGCCACGGTCTTGCCCTGGATGGAGCCGCGATGCTCAAGGTAAGTCTGCATGTCCGCCAGCAACTGGCACGGATGCAGGTCATCGGACAGGCCGTTGATCACTGGTACGCGGGAGTTGGCGGCGAACTCGGTCAGGTTGCTGTGGGCAAAGGTACGGATCATCACCGCGTCGAGCATGCTCGACATGACGATGGCGCAGTCGCCGATCGGCTCGCCACGGCCCAGTTGGGTGTCACGTGGCGACAGGAAGATTGCCTGGCCGCCGAGCTGGATCATGCCGGCCTCGAAGGAGATTCGGGTGCGGGTCGAGGATTTCTCGAAAATCATCCCCAGGACGCGGTTTTTCAGAGGCTCGAACAGTACGCCGCGGTTACGCAGGTCCTTGAGCTCAACGCCTCGACGGATCACGCTGACCAGCTCTTCGGGCGTGCAATCCATCAGGGAGAGAAAGTGCCTTGCGCTCATCATTGACTACCTTTTTGCTACAAACCGCAGATGCTCAAAGCCTTGTTTAACGGAACAACGGGCGAGACCTGCGGCGTAAGCCGCACGGGGCGACGAAATAGGGGAAGGCGCGATCTTATAATTAAATGTCGCGTCTTACCAATAGGGCTACAGTTTTTAGGGAGTTTCAGAGGTGCTACGGGTTCACCGAGGTAGCGCTTTTGAAGCCTGTTTCCTGATAGCAGCGGCTCATTTGTACACCGGCCTCTCCGGGCTTGGCAATCAGGCGGGGCGGCAATGGTGCGCTGACAGTCGGTTTCTGACCTGTCATTCCAGTCGTTGGGGGGGGGGGTGTCGCCAGCCTGAAATATTTGCGAATGCAAAGTGCTGGGTTATAAATAAATCTCGAGCGACGCAGGAAGCTTCCCGATGGAATCCAAAGAACAGTTGCTTATGGAACTACTGGGCCTCACGGCACGCTCGCTGACCCACCTCACCGCTTCGATGACGACGATGTCCTTCGAATTGTTGCGCAGCGAAGACGAGGTCACCCGAGCCGCCGGCCGCCACATGATCGACCGCATGGCCACCATCAGCGCCGGGCTCGATGAACACTGGCGCCTGATCGCTGAGTTGACCGGCGTGCAGGGCCCCCACGGGCCGATTGAACCCCGCCAGGAGATCCAGTTGCAGGTGCCGCCCAGACTGCCTTCGAACTGATGCCGGGCGGTCATCGGCCGGCCTGATAACCTTCGATTCACAAGACAAACGTCGCTGGCGTGGCGACGGGTCTGGCGCCATAGTTTTGTTTCCGCGGCCATTGTTGCCCGCCCATGACAAGACAGAGACTGGCCATGACCAAGACTCTCCATCACCGTGCGTGCCATTTGTGCGAAGCCATCTGTGGCCTGACCATCGAAACCACCGAAGCCGAAGGCGGCAGCGTCCAGATCACTTCGATCAAGGGCGACCCCCAGGACACGTTCAGTCGTGGGCACATCTGCCCCAAGGCCGTGGCGCTGCAAGATATCCAGAACGATCCGGACCGCCTGCATCAGCCCATGCAGCGGGTGGGCAACGAGTGGCAGCCCATTGAGTGGGAAGCGGCTTTCAATCTGGTCGCCGAACGCCTCGCCCCCATTCAGGCGCACCATGGGCAAAACGCCGTGGCGGTCTATCAAGGCAACCCCAGCGTGCACAATTACGGGCTGATGACCCACAGCAATTACTTTCTTGGCCTGCTGAAAACCCGCAACCGTTTTTCCGCGACGTCAGTCGATCAGTTACCCCATCACCTGACCAGTCATTTGATGTACGGCCATGGTTTGTTGCTGCCGATCCCGGATATCGATCACACCGATTTCATGCTGATCCTGGGCGGCAACCCACTGGCTTCGAACGGCAGCATCATGACCGTGCCGGATGTGGAAAAACGCTTGAAGGCGATACAGGCCCGGGGCGGCAAAGTGGTGGTGGTCGACCCGCGCCGCAGTGAAACGGCGGCCATTGCCGATCAGCACCTGTTCGTGCGCCCGGGGGGTGATGCGGCGCTGTTGTTCGGGCTGCTCAACACCCTGTTCGCTGAAGGTCTGACCCGTGACGGCCATCTACCGGTAGACGGTCTGGAGGAGGTGCGAAAGGCCGTCGCACCGTTCACCGCCGAGGCCATGAGTCCGTTGTGCGCCGTTCCCGCCGAACAGATTCGTCAATTGGCGCGGGACTTCGCCGCGGCACCGAGTGCTGTCTGCTATGGGCGCATGGGCGTCTCGACCCAGGCCTTCGGTACGCTGTGCCACTGGGTGGTGCAGTTGATCAACCTGGTCACCGGCAACCTCGATCGCGTGGGTGGTGCCTTGTGCACGGAGCCGGCGGTGGACCTGGTGGCGACGACTTCGGGCGGGCATTTCAATCTGTGGCAGAGCCGGGTTTCCGGGCGCCCGGAGTACGCCGGAGAGCTACCGGTGTCGGCGTTGGCCGAAGAGATGCTCACCGAAGGGGAAGGGCAAGTCCGGGCGTTGATCACCGTGGCGGGCAATCCGGTGCTGTCCACGCCCAACGGACGAAAGCTCGAACAGGCGCTGGACGGGCTGGAGTTCATGGTCAGTATCGACCTGTACATCAATGAAACCACGCGTTACGCCGACCTGATCCTGCCGTCCACATCGGCGCTGGAAAACGACCATTACGACACCACCTTCAACCTGTTCGCGGTGCGCAATGTCAGCCGTTTCAACCGCGCCATCCTCGCCAAACCCGAAGGTGCATTGCACGACTGGGAGATCTTCGTCGGGCTGGCCAAGGCATTTGCCGCCAGGACCGGCAAGGAGTTGAAGCCCACCATCGCTCCGGCGCAAATGATCGATCGCGGCCTGCGCATGGGGCTGTACGGCGACACTTCAGAGCACAAGCTGTCGCTGGCGACTTTGTTCGATCATCCCCATGGTGTTGATCTGGGAGCGCTCAAGCCTAACCTGGCGCCACGCCTGAAGACGGCCAATCAACGGATACAGGCCGCTCCTGCGGTGATTCTCGCCGACCTTGTGCGCTTCGCCGCCTTGCAGGCGCCGGCCGCCGACGAGTTATTGATGATTGGTCGCCGGCATGTACGCAGCAACAACTCGTGGATGCATAACTATCATCGGTTGGTGAAGGGCAAGCCTCGTCACCAGTTGCTGATGCACCCGGACGACCTGGCCAGTCGCGGGCTCAGTGACGGGCAGCGCGTGCGGGTCAGCTCACGGGTGGGGGTGATTGAAGTCGAAGTGCTTGGCAGTCTGGACATGATGAAAGGCGTGGTCAGCCTGCCTCACGGCTGGGGTCATGCGCGGCCCGGTGTGCAAATGTCGATTGCCAGCAGTCAGCCGGGCTCCAGCGCCAACGACCTGACCGACGAATGCCGGATTGACGAACTGTCGGGAAATGCTGCGCTCAATGGCGTGCCGGTGACCGTGGCCGCTGCATGAATCATACTGACGGAGAGACCGAGCAGGGCGCTCGGCTTTCCGTTACAATGCGCCACCGTGCCGACCCGTGAGTCGGAAAGTTCAGCCGAGGTGCTCCATGGATATCATCGAAACGATTAAAGAGCAGATTGCCAACAACACCATTCTGCTTTACATGAAAGGCTCGCCGAATGCCCCGCAGTGCGGCTTCTCCGCAAAAGCTGCACAGGCCGTGATGGCGTGTGGTGAAAAGTTTGCGTACGTGGACATCCTGCAGAACCCGGAAATCCGCGCCAACCTGCCAAAATACGCCAACTGGCCAACCTTCCCACAGCTGTGGGTTGCCGGTGAGCTGGTCGGCGGTAGCGACATCATGACCGAAATGTCGGCTGATGGTTCGTTGCAGGCGCTGATCAAAGACGCTGCTGCAAAAGCCGCAGCAGCCAAGACTGAAGCCTGACCGACACCTCCTGTAGGAGCGAGCTTGCTCGCGATGGACTCAAGAGCACCGCGGGGAACCAGACTCCCCGCGTTATCGTTGACCACCATCGTCGGAACGCCGCCCGGAGCAAGCTCGCTCCTACAGAAGCAGATATAAAAAAGCCCCGCCTCTTCAAAAGAGAGCGGGGCTTTTTATTGCGTAGAACTTACTCGTCTTCGCCCATCTGCGATTGCAGGTAGTTCTCGATCCCGATCTTGTCGATCAGGCCCAGCTGGGTTTCCAGCCAGTCGATATGCTCTTCTTCGGACTCGAGGATATCTTCAAGCAGCTCACGGCTACCGAAGTCACCGACTGTTTCGCAATGAGCGATAGCCACCTTGAGATCCGCGTGACCAATGCGTTCGATACGCAGGTCGCACTCAAGCATTTCCTTGGTGTGTTCGCCGATGTGCAGCTTGCCCAGGTCCTGGACGTTCGGCAGGCCCTCAAGGAACAGGATGCGCTTGATCAGCTTGTCCGCGTGCTTCATCTCGTCGATGGATTCGTGGTACTCGTGCTTGCCGAGTTTGTTCAGGCCCCAATCTTCATACATGCGCGCATGCAGGAAATATTGATTGATCGCGACCAGCTCATTGGCGAGGATCTTGTTGAGATGCTGGATGACTGTAACGTCGCCTTTCATGATGGGGTCCTGCCCTTTATTAGCTGTCAATAGAGCAGAGTTTGGGCCGCGTATTTAATAGTGTCAAACCTAAGTTATTGAAACTTAAATGAAAATTAATCGGAATAAGAATGTTTGTGTTCCGCGTCTAGAGCATAACTAGTTGATTTTGAGACATAAAAAAACCGGACATTTGTCCGGTTCTTTGAAATTCGATGTTCAAGCGGCTGTAAATTCTGCCGGATATGGAATGGCAGCCTGGGCCGTTTGCAGTTTTGTCAGGGTCTCGCGGACCACTTCCTTGGCGAGGCAGGCACATTTGCCGCATTGACTGGCAACGCCCGTGGCCACGCGGACTTCCTTGTAGCTGCAGCATCCTTCATAGATCGCATCGCGGATTTGACCGTCGGTGACGCCAGTGCAGAGGCAAACATACATAAGGAAGGACCGTCGCTGATTGTGACTCAATTGCGATGGATCTTAATGTTAACGAGAATGATTGTCAAAGTGGTTTCAGTGCACTTTTCACAATAAGCGTGTACGGCTGACGAACGGTCTCCCCGGCAAATCGGTGATACAAAACCGTTGTGGATTTCATCGTACAGGGAAAAAACAGCTAAGCCAGCTCAAACACGCGGTGTATGATGACCGGTCTTTTGCGACCGGGGGTCGTGTCACAGGGCTGTCGCCTCAGGGTGGCAGGCTGGTGCGAACCCTGTTTCTCACGCTATTACACCAGGAGATATCCAATGAGCGTACTCGTAGGCAAACAAGCCCCTGACTTCACCGTACCGGCCGTACTCGGCAATGGCGAGATCGTTGACAGCTTCACCCTGTCTTCGGCGATCAAAGGCAAATACGGCCTGGTGTTCTTCTACCCGCTGGACTTCACCTTCGTTTGCCCGTCCGAGCTGATCGCTCTGGACAACCGCATGTCCGAGTTCAAGGCGCGCAACGTTGAAGTGGTCGCCGTGTCGATCGACTCGCACTTCACCCACAACGCCTGGCGCAACACTCCGGTCAACAATGGCGGTATCGGCGAAGTTCGTTACACCATGGCTGCCGACATCAAGCAGGAAATCATGAAGGCCTACGACGTTCAGTCCGCTGACGGCGTGGCTTTCCGTGGCGCGTTCCTGATCGACGACAAAGGCGTTGTCCGTTCGCAGATCATCAACGACCTGCCGCTGGGCCGTAACATGGAAGAGCTGCTGCGTCTGGTCGACGCCCTGCAATTCCACGAAGAGCACGGCGAAGTCTGCCCTGCCAACTGGAAGAAAGGCGACAAAGGCATGAACGCTTCGCCAGAAGGCGTTGCGGCTTACCTGACCGAGCACGCTGCCGCTCTGTAAGGTACGTTCCAGATACAAAAAAAACCGGCCATCGAGGCCGGTTTTTTTATGTGCGGGATAAACCAGCGATTCCTGCAACATCAATCGTCGAAATCTTCCCAACCGCCCATCTGCTTCCAGCGATTGACGATGCCGCAGAACAGCTCTGCCGTCTTCTCGGTGTCATAACGGGCCGAGTGAGCCTCACGTCCGTCGAAGTCGATGTCCGCTGCCTGGCACGCCTTGGCCAGTACGGTCTGGCCGTACGCGAGGCCTGCGAGCGTGGCGGTATCGAAACTGGAGAACGGATGGAACGGGTTGCGCTTCATCTCCAGGCGCGCAACCGCCGCATTCAGGAAGCCCAGGTCGAAGCTGCTGTTATGCCCGACCAGGATCGCCCGTTTGCAGCCATTGGCCTTGAGGGCCTTGCGCACGCCGCGGAAGATATCGTTCAGGGCAGACTCTTCACTCACAGCCATGCGCAGCGGGTGATCGAGCTTGATCCCGGTGAACTCCAGGGCCGCCGCTTCGATGTTCGCGCCTTCGAACGGTTCGACCCGGAAGAAGTAGGTGTGATCCGGGTAGACAAAGCCCTTTTCATCCATGGCGATGGTGGTCGCGGCGATTTCCAGCAGGGCGTCGGTGGCCGAGTTGAAGCCACCGGTTTCTACGTCGACGACCACCGGCAGGTATCCGCGAAACCGCGCGGCCATTGGATGACGCGAACCGCCTCCGCCACCATTGCCTTCCAGTTCGTCATCGAAATGGTCTTCACTCACGCGTGTTCCTCCAGCAGGCGCCAGCGCAGTTTTTCACCGGCGCGCAGCGGGATAACGGTCAGCTCGCCAAACGGCAGGCTGGCAGGGGCGGTCCATTCTTCGCGGACCAGGGTGATGCGATCGGTGTTGGCCGGCAGGCCATAGAACCGCGGGCCGTTGAGGCTGGCGAAGGCCTCCAGCTTGTCCAGCGCATTGCGCTGTTCGAAGGCTTCGGCGTACATCTCGATGGCAGCAAAGGCGGTGTAGCAACCGGCGCAGCCGCAGGCCGCTTCCTTGGCGTGCTGGGCGTGGGGTGCCGAGTCGGTGCCAAGGAAGAATTTCTCGCTGCCGCTGGTGGCTGCATCGAGAAGGGCTTCCTGGTGGGTATTGCGCTTGAGGATCGGCAGGCAATAGAAGTGCGGCCGAATCCCGCCCACCAGCATGTGGTTGCGGTTGTACAGCAGGTGATGCGCGGTGATGGTCGCGCCAACGTTGGCCGGGGCCGAGTTGACGAACTGCACGGCGTCAGCGGTGGTGATGTGTTCGAACACCACTTTGAGGGTCGGGAAGCGCTCGACCACGCGACGCATGTGCTCATCGATGAAGATTTTTTCGCGGTCGAACACGTCGACATCGCCACGGGTGACTTCACCGTGAATCAGCAACGGCATCCCGACTTCGGCCATGGCCTCGAGTGCCGGGAAAATCTTGTCGATGCTGGTAACACCGGAGTCCGAGTTGGTGGTCGCGCCGGCCGGGTACAGCTTGGCGGCGTACACGAATCCGCTGGCCTTGGCCTCGCGAATTTCCTCGGGTTGGGTGCGGTCGGTCAGGTACAGGACCATCAGCGGCTCGAACGTGCTGCCGGCCGGGCGGGCAGCGAGAATCCGCTGGCGATAGCCGTCGGCTTCGGCCGCGTTGCGCACTGGTGGAACCAGGTTGGGCATGATGATGGCGCGGCCAAAGGTGCGCGCGACATCCGCGACGGTATTGGTCAACACGGCACCATCGCGAAGATGAATGTGCCAGTCGTCGGGACGCAGCAGGGTCAGGCGGTCGGACATGAGGGGATTCCAGGCGGGTCAAACTCAGGGGAATGCTACCGGAAAAGACACTTGCAGGCACTCGCTATCAAGTTTTACGGGAAGCTTCCGATATCCAACAGGTATGCCGTTAACATATGTGTGTCGGTCTTTTAGTTGTAGAAGCCAGTGGAGCCTCCCGTGCGCCAGCGTTATTTAGCCTTGCTCAGTGTGTTTGCCAGCCTTCCCGCGATGGCGCTCACTTTCCAGACCCGTCTGGAGAGCATTGAGTGGACGGTTGAAGGTGACAAGTTCGAATGCCGCCTGGCTCAGCCGATTACCGACTTCGGTTCGGGCGAGTTCGTGCGTCGTGCCGGCGAGCAGGCGACTTTTCGTCTGAAAACCTACAACCCGATGATCGGCGGCGGTTCGGCGACCTTGCTGGCCGCTGCTGCACCGTGGCAACCGGGGCGTGACGATATCAATCTGGGCACGGTAAGAATCGGCAGCGGCAATGTGTTATTTAACAGTTCACAGGTTCAGGCCGGACGCCTGATCAGCGGATTGATGGACGGCCGCAGCCCGGTGGTTCGCCATTCTTCGGGGGATGGTCGGGTGTCGGAAGTGCGCCTGCTGCCGGTCAGGTTCACCAAGGCGTTTGCCGATTACCAAAGCTGCGTGGCCAAGCTGTTGCCGCAGAACTTCGAGCAGGTGAAGCAATCCGAAGTCGGCTTCCCTGGCGGCGGAATCGAGCTCGACAGCGCCGCGAAGGCCAAATTGCAGGTGATGCTGGAGTACATGAAGGCCGATCCGACGGTCAATCACATCGAACTCGACGGGCACTCCGACAACAGCGGCAACCGCCTGACCAACCGCGACCTGTCGCGGCGCCGGGCCCTGGCGGTGATGGAGTTCTTCAAGGCCAACGGCATCCAGGAGTCGCAAATCACCCTGCGGTTCCATGGCGAACGTTATCCGCTGGCGCCTAATACCAACAACGCCAACCGTGCGAAGAACCGACGGGTGGCGGTACGCCTGGAGCGTGGAGCACCTGCGGAACAAGTCGCCCCGCAAGCGACGAAGGCGGCTACTTCGGCCACTTCCTGACTATTTGGTCATCGTCGCCCTCTCGACATAATCTGTCGCTTCGTCGTCATAAGCTGTCGCGCCACTGTAAATTATTCTGCATGAGCGGTAGACTTCCCGGCTTTCCGTAGAACCCCGTGGAGTGATGGCATGGCGGACGTAAACAAGGTCGTTCTGGCGTATTCCGGCGGCCTGGACACTTCGGTGATCCTCAAGTGGCTGCAGGATACTTATAACTGTGAAGTGGTGACCTTCACCGCTGACCTGGGTCAGGGCGAAGAGGTCGAACCTGCACGCGCCAAGGCTCAGGCCATGGGCGTCAAAGAGATCTACATCGACGACTTGCGCGAAGAGTTCGTGCGCGATTTCGTTTTCCCGATGTTCCGCGCCAACACCGTTTACGAAGGCGAGTACCTGCTGGGTACTTCCATCGCTCGTCCGCTGATCGCCAAGCGCCTGATCGAAATCGCCAACGAAACCGGCGCTGACGCCATTTCCCATGGCGCTACCGGCAAGGGTAACGACCAGGTTCGTTTCGAACTCGGCGCCTACGCCTTGAAACCAGGCGTGAAAGTGATTGCTCCCTGGCGCGAATGGGACCTGCTGTCCCGTGAGAAGCTCATGGATTACGCCGACAAGCACGCGATCCCGATCGAGCGCCACGGCAAGAAGAAATCCCCGTACTCGATGGATGCCAACCTGCTGCACATCTCCTATGAAGGTGGCGTGCTGGAAGACACCTGGACCGAGCACGAAGAAGACATGTGGCGCTGGACCGTTTCCCCGGAAAACGCTCCAGACAAGCCGCAGTACCTGGAGCTGACCTACCGCAACGGCGACATCGTCGCGCTGGACGGCGTCGAAATGACTCCGGCTACCGTGCTGGCGACCCTGAACCGTATCGGTGGCGAACACGGTATCGGCCGTCTCGACATCGTCGAGAACCGCTACGTGGGCATGAAGTCCCGTGGCTGCTACGAAACTCCGGGCGGCACCATCATGCTGCGTGCCCACCGTGCGATCGAATCGATCACCCTGGACCGCGAAGTGGCTCACCTCAAGGACGAGCTGATGCCCAAGTACGCCAGCCTGATCTACACCGGCTACTGGTGGAGCCCTGAGCGTCTGATGCTGCAACAGATGATCGATGCCTCCCAGGTCAACGTGAATGGCGTTGTGCGCCTGAAGCTGTACAAGGGCAATGTGATCGTGACTGGCCGCAAGTCCGACGACTCGCTGTTCGACGCCAACATCGCGACCTTCGAAGAAGATGGCGGCGCATACAACCAGGCGGATGCAGCGGGCTTCATCAAGCTCAATGCCCTGCGCATGCGCATTGCGGCGAACAAAGGCCGGAAGCTGTTCTGAGACCTTTGATATCGTGACGGGAGCCTGACCTTGTCGATGACGAGGTCAGGCACCTGAAAATGGGGGGGTGACGCCAGTTACTGTGTTGTCGCGTATTTTCATTACCGCTGACGACCTCCTGTTTTTTCCTTCCAGTGGTCTGTCTTGTTCTATGGGTTGTTGTTTGCCGGTTGCCCGGCTAGATCAATGACCGTCAACCTGTGCGAGTCCAGATTGTAGGCGACATGAGAGGCGGCACTGTGCTTCCTGGTCTGCCTCGAATGTTTAAGCGCACTGGCTTTCAGCAAAGCCTGCGAAGCGGTACAGGTGACAAACAGAATCACGCACGCCGTTTCCCGTGGCCGCTGGATCGTTTCCAGCAGCGCTGCAAATTCGATCTCCTTGCTCATCCAGCGCACATCAACGATGCACAGGTCTTTTACAAGCTCCGGTAACTGAAGTTGATGCTGGACAAAGACAGTGGATTGCAGACCAATCTCCGTTGGCGGGTCCTGTGCGCCGCAGGGGGATCGGGCTGATTGCCGGTCATTCGTTGACGTTTCCGGAACGGCCTTTGCGGACGACTTTTTTTCCGAGCGCCCAGCATCATCCATGACCTTCATGAAATGTTTTCCCTTTTCAAAGTCGGAGGGCGCATACAGTGATCGGTAGTTGAAGTTGAGTGTCGCGAAAAAAAGCAAAAGCAAATAGAACGGAAAGCTGATCAGAAACCATACATAGAGTTCTTTTTCTTCCTGGTCCAGGAAGGGTAGAGAAACGGCGGCCGAGGTTTCAGAGAGTGCTGCGAATATCGCGATAATTGTCATTGGGTTGGCGATTCGTTTTTTATCATGTTCTGTATTCATGCTGTGCTGCCCTTTCTTGAGTGGTTTATGAAGTTTGTTTGGCGTGTCGGTTGTTATAGTAATTTTATTGTTTTTTTGGGTTCTACGGGGTTTTGTTGTGTTGTGCTTTATTTTTTCATGTTGGTGGTTTTTTAATGATTGCTCAAAAAATATTGTTTGCTGTAAGAGTAAATGGATGCTTGGTGTGTGATATTTCTGGTGTGACTGTTGAACGTGTAAATATCAGTTACGTTTTAACGGGGGAGTAGGGGCTTACATTTGTCCGGGTACAGTCGTTCAGGCTGGATCTCGGAAAATTTTGGTCATGAATCGATAGAGGTGACTGCTGGAAAGTGCGACACACTGACGCTGATACAGTTTTCAGCTCATTCCGTTCGAGGGATTTTTGTAGGAGGAATCCGTGTTGTTTGTAGGGGATGTCTCTTGGTGCAGGTGGCTGGAAGGGGCGACATGCCATGGGTGAAACGACTAGGCTATTGTGCGGGCTCTAAAAATTCGAACAGCGAAAATTGGACTTGCCCATGAATAAAGTGCTGATCGTGGATGATCACCCCGTCATTCGTCTTGCGGTGCGTATGCTAATGGAACGTCATGGCTACGAAGTTATTGCAGAAACCGATAACGGTGTGGATGCACTGCAACTAGCCCGTGAACTTATGCCGGATATTGTCATTCTGGATATCGGGATTCCGAAGCTGGACGGGTTGGAAGTCATCGCGCGTTTGTCTTCGACCTCAATGCCGATGAAAGTCCTGATTTTGACTTCCCAGGCGCCAGGGCATTTTTCCATGCGTTGCATGCAATCGGGTGCGGCCGGCTATGTTTGCAAACAACAAGACCTGACAGAATTGCTCAGTGCAATAAAGGCCGTGTTGTCGGGTTACAGTTACTTTCCCAATCAAGCCTTGCATACCGTGCGTTGCAGTTTAGGGAACGCCAGTGAGGCCGATATGGTTGATCGATTGTCGGGACGGGAAATGATGGTCCTGCAACAGTTGGCCAGAGGAAAGACCAATAAGGAGATTGCCGATGGAATGTTTCTCAGCAATAAAACTGTCAGTACCTACAAGACCCGCCTGTTGCTCAAGCTGAATGCGAGGTCTCTGGTCGACCTGATCGAGCTGGCACAACGCAATGGTCTGGTGTGATGGCGTAGCTGCGCGACAAGGGGGGGCGTCTGACAGGGTATGGCACTTAGTAAAAAGCCTCCGTTTCGGGAGGCTTTCAGGTGTCATAAGTCAAAATCGTAATCGGCCAATTGCTTTTGCAGTCGGCGCTCCTCCAGCAGATTGTCGATGGTGCGGCGTTTGCTCAGATTCGTTTTCGCTACTTCAACCACCGGCTCGGTGTCGTCGGTTTCGGTGGTGGTGAAGTCGTCTTCTACGTCCAGTTGCTCTTTGCCAGTACTCATTTAGTTACTCCAGGCTAAGAAGGCCTTTGGCGCTCCTTATATCGACAATCTCCCGGCGGGTAAAAAAGATTTTTTCAATCGACAATTCAATAATCCCAATAGCGGCTCAATCGTCGGAGGTTTTGTGCTTGTATTCGCACAAGTCCTCGATCCGGCAGCTTCCGCATCGGGGCTTGCGGGCGAGGCAAACATAGCGGCCGTGAAGGATCAGCCAGTGATGGGAGTCGAGCAGGTACTCCTTCGGCACGAATTTCATCAGCTTTTTCTCGACCTCGACCACATTTTTGCCGGGAGCAATACCAGTTCGGTTGCTGACCCTGAAAATATGCGTGTCGACGGCCATGGTCAGCTGGCGGAATGCTGTATTGAGTACCACATTGGCGGTTTTTCGGCCGACACCGGGCAGCGCTTCCAGCTCCTCGCGGGTTTGCGGCACTTCACCGGCGTGACGCTCGACCAGCAAGCGGCAGGTTTCGATCACGTTTTTTGCCTTGCTGTTGTACAGGCCGATGGTCTTGATGTACTCCGACAGCCCCTCGACACCCAGGGCATGAATCGCTGCCGGGGTATTGGCGACCGGGAACAGCCTGGCTGTGGCCTTGTTGACGCCGACATCGGTGGACTGCGCCGAGAGAGTCACGGCAATCAGCAATTCGAACGGTGAGGAATAGGCCAGCTCGGTCTTTGGTTCCGGGTTGTCCTCGTGCAGTCTGCGGAAAATTTCCAGACGTTTTGCGGCATTCATGGGCGGTGCGTGTCCTCGAGGGCAATCAATGTGTGGGCGTGGGGCGCCAGGCCTGCCAGGCGGCGATCAGCAGTCCGAGCAGAATGAATCCGCCGGGGACCAATGTGGCCAGGCGCAGGCCGCCATCGGCCGCCAGCACCCAGCCTTGCCAGTCAGTTTGCGTTGCGCCAAGCAGCCACGATAGATGGTTTCCAAGTGTTCCGTTACCGATGAGTTCGCGCAGCAGGCCCAGCGAGATCATCAGCGTGGCAAACAGGCTCTCGAGTCGCAGGCGTTGGCGCCAGTCGCGCTGAAAGAACCCGCTGTGTTCAAGTACGACGCATTGCAAGGCGATCAAGGCGCCATAAAACCCCAGATGCTGCTGCCATTGCAGCGACCAGGTTTGTGCCAACAGTTCCGCGCAACTGGTGAACGTGGCCGCCAACAGAATGCTGGCCAGCAGATGAGTCGCCGGGACCAGCCGGGATCGCAAGGCACCCATGGCCAGGCTAAACAGCCGGGTCACCAGCATGAACATCAGGCACAGGCCAAGTGCGGCCATCAGCGAGTGAGTGGTGCCGATCAGCGGCGTCAGCATCAAGGCGTTGCGCAGAGTCGACGAGTTATTCATGGGCAGGTTTTCCGAGCAGTGCTTGCCGATGTTCATCGAAGTAGCGCAAGGCATCGTGGACAGCATTGATCACTGCTCTTGAGGTGATGGTCGCGCCAGCGATCTGATCGAACTGCCCCTGATCCTTTTTCAGTGCCCAGCCGCTGTCACCCGGTTCTGTTCGGGTTTTGCCGGAAAAAACCTGCAGCCAGGCGTTGGGCCAGTCGGCGATCCGTGCGCCCAATCCTGGTGTTTCCGATTGTTTGAGGGTTTTGACGCCCAGCAACCTGCCATTGGCGTCGATAGCGATCAACAGTTCGATGGCACCGGCGTAGCCAAGGGTTTGACTGCGCAGTAACACCGTGACGGGTTGATCGGCCCGGGTCGCCAGATAACCACCCAGCAAAGTGCTGCTGGTCAGGGCGGCTGTTTCGAAACTGATGGGGTGTTCGAGTGGTTGATTGTCGTAGCTGTCTGACGGGATCAGGTCCAGCAGATTCCGGCTGTCGATCAGGCGCTGTTCGGCTGCAATATGCGGCGCGCTGCCGAGCTGCAAGACGTACGTCACGCCAAAGCCTAGTGCAGCCAATAGCACCAGAAGGCCGATGCTCGATGTCCGGCTCATGGCGCCTCCGGCTGTTGTCTGGCCGCCACGAACCGCTCCAGCGCCGGCACGCACAGGTTCATCAACAGTACAGCGAAGGCGATGCCGTCGGGATAGCCGCCCCAGGTACGAATCAGATAAGTCAGAAGCCCGACGCCAACGCCGAACAGCAGCCGAGCGCGAGGGCTTCTGGCGCCGGATACCGGTTCGGTGACGATGAAAAACGCCCCCAGCATGGTCGCGCCGGTCAGCAGGTGAAACAGCGGTGAGCCATGGGAGTCCGAGCCCGACCCGTTCCAGCACAGCAGGCTGATGATGAACAGGCTGGTGAGCAGGCCGACGGGGGCATGCCAGCTGATGACCTTTCGTTGCAGGAGAAACATTCCACCCGCCACAAACGCCAGGTTCATCCATTCCACCCCCCGGCCGCCAAAGTGGCCGAATGCCGGGTTGCCGGCAAACAGTTCATCCATGGTCAGGCTTTTGTTGATCCGCAGGCTGTCCAGTGCCGTGGCCTGTACCCACGCATCCGGCGCATGGCCGACACCGAACACTTGCTGCAGGGCACCCGGCAGGTCCATGCCATGGGACGATGGCCAGAGGGTCATCGGTTGGGGAAAGGTCACCAGCACCAGGGCAAAACCAAGCATCGCCGGATTGAAGGGGTTCGAGCCAACGCCGCCATACAAGTGCTTGCCAAACACCATCGCGAAAGCGGCAGCACTGAGGGTCAGCCACCATGGGCAGTAAGGCGGCAGCGCCAGAGCCAGCAACGAGGCACTGACCAACGCGCTGCCGTCACTCAGGGTTGGCCTCAGTGGTCGCTTGCGCCATCGCACGACGGCAGCCTCAACGGCCAATGCAGCGGTGGACGCCAGGACCAGGTTGATCAACACGCCCCAGCCGTACAGCCAGAACGCCACCAGCATTCCCGGTAGCGTGGCCAGCAGCACCAGTTTCATCGCCTGTTGCAGGCGATCGTCCACTGCTTCAAGGGCTGGCATGGGCGTCCACCTGGCGTTCGGCTTCGCCGAGTGCGCGCTCCAGGGCTTCGATCTGTTCCGCTGGTGCTTCGTTGGCCTGAGCCTTCTTGAGTTCGGCGCGGCGCATGGCCAACTGGATCTTGGCTCGCTTCAGATCGGCATCATTTGACGATACGGCGGCGATCGTCGGCGCAGGGGACGATGGGGCGGCGCTTTCCAGTTGTGCCAGGTTCTGTTCGGCGGCCTCGAACTGCTGTTGCAAGACGATCAATTGAGATTGCTGTTCGAAGGTCGGTGGATGTCCGAAAGCCTTCAGCGATTTGTGCAGCTGCGCCCGACTCATCGCCACATCGATTTTCGCCTTTTTCAGTGCGGCATCGGCATTGGCGGCTTTCTGTGCGCGAACACGCTCGAGGGCGGCCTGCACCGGGTCGACTGCCGCTACGGCAGGTTGTGCGGCTCGCTGCCGGGCCAGTCGCTCGGCGACTTTCTGTTGCTCCTCTCGCTGCAAGCGGGCATTGCGTTGTTCGAAGCGGCGTCGTGCGTGATCGCGCTTGAGGGTGCGGGCCTGCATTGCCTGCGGTGTATGGGCCAGGCCCCCGACCACGGGGAGTACCGTGTCCGGTGGCAGTGGACGCATTTCAATGCAGTCCACCGGGCACGGCGCCACGCAGAGGTCGCAACCGGTGCACTCATCGATGATCACCGTGTGCATCAGTTTGGCTGCACCGACGATGGCATCGATCGGGCAGGCCTGAATGCACTTGGTGCAACCAATGCACTCGGCTTCGCGGATATAGGCGATCTGCGCAGGTGCCAAGCCGCGAGTGGTGTCCAGCTCCAGCACCGGCACCTTCAGCAACTCGGCCAGGGCCGCAATGGTTTCGTTGCCGCCGGGCGGGCACTTGTTGATCGCCTCACCGCTGGCAATGCCTTCGGCGTATGGCTTGCACCCGGGGTGGCCGCACTTGCCGCATTGGGTTTGCGGCAAGAGTGCGTCGATGCGTTGAATCAGACTCATGTTTTGATCAGTCCGCTGAATCCGAGAAAGGCCACTGCGATCAGGCCTGCACCGATCAGGTCGATCGGCAAGCCGCGAAAGGGCAGGGGAATATCGTTGTCGGCCGTGCGTTCACGCAAATCGGTGAACAGGCTCAACACCAGCCAGAAGCCCAGCCCTGCACCGAGGCTCAAGGCGGTGGCGTGAAAGAAGCCTTTGTCCTCCTGGGCATTGAGCAAGGCCACGCCGAGTATGCCGGCATTGCCCAGCAACAACGGCCAGAGGCCCTCGAACGGCAGTGTCGAAAACACTCGCGCCAGCCACTTCAGCACTGGGCTGATCAGCAGCACGCTCAATGGCAGAAACACGAACAGACGCAGGGTCGTCAGTTGCAACGGCACCAGCAGCCAGAAATAGAGTGCGTAGCCAAGCGTACCCACGACCAGTATCAGGCATGTTGTGGCAATGCCCAAGGCATGGACTTGACGGCGCTGGCCGGTCAACAGCGGATCCACACCCAATGGCCAGTGCAACACGAGGTTGTTGATCAGGGCGGCGCTGATGAGCGTAAGCAGGATTTCGGTCATTGTTCGTGCCGGCAGGAACAGTAGTTTTTTGTAGGAGCGAGCTGGCTCGCGATGGACTCAAGAACGCCGCGTTCAACCTGTGGACACGCATGATCGCTGACGACCATCGAGAGCCAGCCCGCTCCTACAGGAGACGGTCTAAAAAGCTTAGGCATTATCCGGCAAGGCGGGAGGGTGGGCCAGACATGAAAATCCCACAGTCACGCCAGGCACGACTGTGGGATCGGTTTGCCGCAGAACTTACTTGATGCGCTGGCCCGGCTTGGCGCCGCTGTCAGGGCTTAGCAGGTAGATCTCTTCGCCGCCAGGGCCGGCAGCCATCACCATGCCTTCGGACATGCCGAAGCGCATTTTGCGTGGCTTGAGGTTGGCGATCATCATGGTCAGGCGACCTTCGAGCTTCGACGGGTCCGGGTAAGCGCTCTTGATCCCGGAGAACACGTTGCGTTGCTCGTCACCGATATCCAGGGTCAGGCGCAGCAGCTTGTCGGCGCCTTCCACGTGTTCGGCCTTGAGGATCAGGGCAACACGCAGGTCGACGGCGGCAAAGGTGTCGAACTCGATTTCCGGCGACAGCGGATCCTTGGCCAGTTCGCCATTGCCGGCAGGTGCGGCTTCGCCGGTATCGGTCTGGCTGGCGGTCAGGTCTTCCTTCGAGGCGTCGGTCATGGCTTGCACCTTGACCGGGTCGATACGGGTCATCAGCGGCTTGAACTCGTTCAACTGATGGTTGGCGAGCAAGGTCGCGTGGTCGTTCCAGGTCAGCGGCGCGACGTTCAGGAACGCCTCGGCATCGGCGGCCAGCAACGGCAGGACCGGCTTGAGGAAGATCACCAACTGGCGGAACAGGTTGACGCCCGTGGCGCAGATGGCCTGGACTTCATCCTGCTTGCCTTCCTGTTTGTTCAACGACCACGGCGCCTTGTCGGCGATCCAGGCGTTGGCGCGGTCGGCCAGGCCCATGATCTCGCGCATGGCGCGGGCGAAGTCGCGGGCTTCATAGGCGTCGGCAATGCCAGGCGCGGCGGCCAGGAATGCTTCGGTCAACTCGGGCGCCGCGTTGGTGTCGACCATCACGCCGGCATTGCCTTTGTGAATGAACCCGGCGCAACGGCTGGCGATGTTGACGACCTTGCCCACCAGGTCGGAGTTGACCTTCTGCACGAAGTCTTCGAGGTTCAGGTCGAGGTCATCGACGCCACGGCCCAGCTTGGAGGCGTAGTAGTAGCGCAGGTATTCCGGCGACAGGTGATCCAGGTAGGTCCGGGCCTTGATGAAGGTACCGCGGGACTTGGACATCTTCTGGCCGTTGACGGTCAGGTAGCCGTGCACATTGATCCCGGTCGGCTTGCGGTAGCCGGCGCCTTCGAGCATGGCTGGCCAGAACAGGGCGTGGAAGTTGACGATGTCCTTGCCGATGAAGTGGTACAGCTCGGCGGTGGAATCCTTGCCCCAGAACGCGTCGAAGTCCAGCTCCGGCGTACGGTTGCACAGGTTCTTGAAGCTCGCCATGTAGCCGATCGGCGCATCCAGCCAAACATAGAAGTACTTGCCCGGCTCGTCGGGAATCTCGAAACCGAAGTACGGTGCATCGCGGGAGATGTCCCACTGTTGCAGGCCGGCGTCCAGCCATTCGGCGATCTTGTTGGCCACGGCATCCTGCAGGGTGCCGCTGCGGGTCCAGGTCTGCAGCATGGCCTGGAAATCCGGCAGCTTGAAGAAGAAGTGCTGGGAGTCCTTGAGCACCGGAGTGGCGCCGGAGATCGCCGACTTCGGATCCTTCAGGTCGGTGGGGGCGTAGGTCGCGCCGCATTTTTCGCAGTTGTCGCCGTACTGGTCTTCGGTGCCGCATTTCGGGCAGGTACCCTTGATGAAGCGGTCGGCCAGGAACATTTTCTTTTCCGGGTCGAAATACTGAGTGATCGAGCGCTGGGCAATGTGCCCGGCGTCACGCAGCTTCAGGTAGATCTGGCTCGACAGCTCACGGTTTTCTTCGGCGTGAGTGGAGTGGAAGTTGTCGAAGTCCACCAGGAACTCGGCAAAGTCGGCGCTGTGTTCAGCCTGGACGTTGGCGATCAGTTGTTCCGGGGTGATGCCTTCCTTTTCCGCGCGCAGCATGATGGCCGAACCGTGGGCGTCGTCGGCGCAGACATAGATGCATTGGTTGCCGCGGTGCTTCTGGAAGCGCACCCACATATCGGTCTGGATGTATTCCAGCATATGGCCGAGGTGAATCGAACCATTGGCATAGGGCAGGGCGCTGGTGACGAGGATCTTGCGTGGCTCGGACATGGGGCTCGGCTACTTGATGAAACGGAGGTCGGCCACTATAAAGCGCCGGCACATATTTTTCACCCCATGAGCCTGTTTCATTGGATGAGTAACGGGTCGATGCAATCTTTTGTGCATCCCGTCGAACGCTCAGAACAGGTACGATAGCCTTCATCTTTTCCAGTCCTGTTTTCGGAGTTGCCCATGAGCGCCGTCAATCGCGCAGCGGTGGAAGCCGTCCTTCGCCAATACACCGACCCTTACCTGAACCAGGACCCGGTCAGCGCCGGGTGCGTGCGCAACATCGAGATCCAGGGCGACCGCGTCAGCGTTCAGCTCGTATTGGGTTACGCCGCCGGCCTGTTCAAGAGTGGCTGGGCGCAGATGCTGGAAATGGCCATTCAGGGGCTCGATGGCGTGGCAAGTGCCCGTGTCGAGATCACCAGCGTGATTGCCGCACACAAGGCCCAGGCACAGGTTCCGGGGCTGGCCAACGTCAAGAACGTGGTGGCCGTGGCGTCCGGCAAGGGTGGCGTGGGCAAATCCACCACGGCGGCCAACCTGGCCCTGGCCCTGGCCCGCGAAGGCGCCAGGGTCGGGATTCTCGATGCGGATATCTACGGTCCGAGCCAGGGCATCATGTTCGGCATACCGGAGCGCACCCGTCCCGAGGTCAAGGATCAGAAATGGTTCGTGCCGCTCAAGTCCCATGGCGTGGAAGTGATGTCCATGGCCTTCCTCACCGATGACAACACGCCGATGGTCTGGCGTGGCCCGATGGTTTCCGGCGCCCTGCTGCAATTGGTGACCCAGACGGCCTGGGGCGACCTGGACTACCTGGTCATCGACATGCCGCCAGGCACCGGTGACATCCAGCTGACCCTGGCGCAGAAAGTGCCGGTGGCCGGTGCAGTCATCGTTACCACCCCGCAGGACCTGGCGTTGCTGGACGCACGCAAAGGCGTGGAAATGTTCCGCAAGGTGAACATTCCGGTGCTGGGCGTGGTGGAAAACATGGCCGTGCACATCTGCTCCAATTGCGGACATGCCGAGCATCTGTTCGGTGAGGGTGGTGGCGTGAAGCTGGCCAACCAGTATGGCGTCGAGTTGCTGGCCTCGTTGCCGCTGTCGATGGTCATCCGCGAACAGGCCGATGGCGGCAAGCCAACGGTGATCGCCGAGCCTGACAGCCAGATCGCCATGGTCTACCAAGAACTGGCCCGCCATGTCGGCGCGCGGATCGTGTTGCAGGAAGCGTTGACGCCGGCGATGCCGAACATCAGCATCAGCGACGATTGATGGTGTGAACGCAATCCCCTTGTGGGAGCGAGCTTGCTCGCGATGGTGTGTCAGTCGCCACAGAGGTGCCTGACCCACCATCGCGAGCAAGCTCGCTCCTACAGTTGTTTTGCGGAGGGACTTAGATCCGCAACCCGCCATCCATCTCCAGAATCCGGCCGGTGTAGTAGTCGTTCTCGAAGATATACGCCGCCGAGTGGGCGATCTCTTCAGGTTTGCCCATGCGCTTGAGCGGGATCCCGGCGGTCATTTTTTCCAGCGCTTCAGGCTTCATGCCCAGGGTCATTTCGGTCTCGATGAAGCCCGGTGCAATGCCGGCTACGCGAATGCCGTAGCGCGCCAGTTCCTTGGCCCAGGTCACGGTCGCCGCAGCGACACCGGCCTTGGCGGCTGAGTAGTTGGTCTGGCCGACGTTGCCAGCACGGGAAATCGACGAGATATTGATGATCGCGCCGCTGTTCTTCAGCTCGACCATCTTCGCTGCGACTTCACGGGTGCACAGGAACACGCCGGTCAGGTTGACGTCGATGACCGCCTGCCACTGGGCCAGGCTCATCTTGGTCATTTCGCCATCCTTGACCTTGAGCAGCAGGCCGTCGCGCAGGATCCCGGCATTGTTGATCAAGCCATGGATCGCGCCGAAGTCGTCAGCGACCTGGGCAACCATGTGCGTCACTTGTTCTTCATCGGCCACGTTGCACAGGTAGGCGCGGGCCTCGACACCCTGGGCCTTGCAGGCCGCGACGGCGGCGTCGAGTTTTTCCTGGTTGAGGTCCACCAGCGCGAGCTTCGCGCCCTTGCCTGCGAAATACTCGGCCATGGAACGGCCTAAACCCTGGCAACCGCCAGTGATAATGATTACTTTGTCAGTGAGTTGCATTCGCATGCCCCCGGCAGCAGGTCTGAGTGGTTTCCTTGAAGAGAGCCTCTCGATCTGCGCCTGACATGGCCCGGCTGCACATGAGAACTGCCCCGATGGCGTGCTGGGACTTTCACCAGCAGCTCGTCCGTTTTTCTGACGGATTCTTTTTAAGGAGTCATAAATTGAGCGTTGAAGCGGCTAAGCATGCACGAGAATTGCTTCTCAAGGAATACCGTGGAGTGCTCTCGACGCACTCCAAATCGATGCCCGGTTTCCCGTTCGGCTCCGTGGTTCCGTACTGCCTGGACGCGCTGGGCCGGCCGCTGATCTTGATCAGCCGCATTGCGCAGCACACTCATAATCTGCAAAAAGATCCGAAATGTTCACTGTTCGTGGGCGAGCGTGGCGCTGAAGATGTCCAGGCCGTTGGTCGACTGACCTATCTGGCCGAAGCGCAGCAGCTTGAAGACGAAGCTGCCATCGAAGCCGCCTGCGAACGTTACTACCGCTACTTCCCGGAGTCGCAGGGTTATCACAAGGCCCACGATTTCGACTTCTGGGTGCTCAAGCCCGTACGCCACCGTTACATCGGCGGCTTTGGCGCGATTCACTGGGTCAATGACCTGACCCTGGCCAACCCTTTCGCCGGCAAGGCTGAACTGAGCATGGTCGAGCACATGAACGCCGATCACGCCAAGGCCATCGCCCATTACGTCGAACTGGCCGGATTGCCGAAAAACGTGCCGGCACAAATGGCCGGAATCGACGCCGAAGGCATGCACCTGCGCATCGGTCAAAGTCTGTACTGGTTGCCGTTTCAAGCCCCTTGTAATACGCCGACACAAGTCCGCGAAGCCTTGGTTTCTCTGGCTCACGCCGATCATTGGCCGAAAAATGAAGCGGCCGACGCTTGAATTCACGAAACGGCGACGTCATCTAAGGTGAACTGGCAAGGCATTCTTGCGTTGAGGAACCATTTGATGCGCCCTTTTTTGTTGCTCTTTCTGCTGTTCCCGGTGTTGGAGCTGTTCGTATTCGTCAAGGTGGCAGGGTCCATCGGGTTTTTCCCGGCCCTGCTGCTGATCATTCTCGGCTCGATGTTCGGTGTGTTCGTGCTGCGCATCGCCGGCCTGGCCACGGCCCTGCGTGCCCGTGAAAGCCTGAGCCGCGGCGAGTTGCCGGCCCAGACCATGCTCGAAGGCCTGATGCTGGCATTGGCCGGTGGCCTGTTGATTCTTCCGGGTTTCATCAGTGATGTGGTCGGCCTGCTCATGCTGCTGCCGTTCAGTCGCCGCCTGCTGGCGGGTAAAATGCGTCAGCGCGCCGAAGAACAGGCCATGCGTCAGCGAGCGTTCGCCGACGACCTGCAAGCGCGCGGCGGTCCAGCCCCCCGCGAGCCACTGGGGCGTGAGCCGACCGTGATCGAAGGCGAGTTCGAACACCGCGACACCAAGTAAAAGCACACCATGCACGGCACCTTCGGGTGCCGTGTTCGTTTGCGGGGCATCGACCTGAAATTTTTTCGATCCCCACCCTTGTAATAAGCTTATGCGCCCTTATGTAACGGTCACCGCAAGGTTTCTGGCGAACACGCCAGACAGACTTCCGCGGTTCGCTTGACGAGCCGCAACCGGCTACGCCGGCCTTTGTTAAACCCGCCGGGACTACACCGGCCGATGAAAACCACAATTAGGAGAGATCGACAATGAAGCTTCGTCCTCTGCATGACCGCGTCGTCATCCGTCGCAGCGAAGAAGAAAAGAAAACCGCTGGCGGTATCGTCCTGCCAGGTTCGGCTGCTGAAAAAGCCAACAGCGGCGAAATCCTCGCTGTAGGCACCGGCCGCGTACTGGAAAACGGTGAAGTGCGTGCACTGTCCGTGAAAGTGGGCGACAAGGTTGTGTTCGGTCCTTACTCCGGCAGCAACACTGTGAAAGTCGACGGCGAAGACCTGCTGGTAATGAGCGAGAACGAAATCCTCGCTGTTATCGAAGGCTGATTACCCGCTCATTTTCCCGCTACTTCAAAGTATTTAAGGAATATCGATCATGGCTGCTAAAGAAGTTAAATTCGGCGATTCCGCCCGCAAGAAAATGCTCACCGGTGTCAACGTCCTGGCTGACGCAGTAAAAGCGACCCTGGGCCCGAAAGGCCGTAACGTGATCATCGAGAAGAGCTTCGGCGCTCCGACCATCACCAAGGACGGCGTTTCCGTCGCCAAAGAAATCGAACTGGAAGACCGTTTCGAAAACATGGGCGCGCAGCTGGTCAAAGACGTTGCCTCCCGTGCCAACGATGACGCAGGCGACGGCACCACCACCGCTACCGTTCTGGCTCAGTCGATCGTCAACGAAGGCCTGAAAGCCGTCGCTGCCGGCATGAACCCGATGGACCTGAAACGCGGTATCGACAAAGCGACCATCGCGATCGTCAAGGAACTGAAAGCCCTGTCCAAGCCATGCGCTGACACCAAGGCAATCGCTCAGGTAGGCACCATCTCCGCCAACTCCGACAACTCCATCGGCGACATCATTGCCGAAGCCATGGAAAAAGTCGGTAAAGAAGGCGTGATCACCGTTGAAGAAGGCTCGGGCCTGGAAAACGAACTGTCGGTTGTTGAAGGCATGCAGTTCGACCGTGGCTACCTGTCCCCGTACTTCGTCAACAAGCCAGAGACCATGGTCGCTGAGCTCGACGGCCCGCTGATCCTGCTGGTCGACAAAAAGATCTCGAACATCCGCGAAATGCTGCCAGTCCTGGAAGCCGTTGCCAAAGCCGGCCGTCCACTGCTGATCGTAGCCGAAGACGTTGAAGGCGAAGCCCTGGCGACTCTGGTTGTGAACAACATGCGTGGCATCGTCAAAGTCGCAGCCGTCAAGGCTCCAGGCTTCGGCGACCGTCGCAAGGCCATGCTGCAGGACATCGCCGTTCTGACTGGCGGTACCGTTATCTCCGAAGAGATCGGCCTGAGCCTGGAAAGCACCACCCTGGAGCACCTGGGTAACGCCAAGCGCGTAACCCTGTCCAAGGAAAACACCATCATCGTTGACGGTGCTGGCGTTCAAGGCGACATCGAAGCACGCATCAACCAGATCCGCGCCCAGGTTGCCGAGACTTCCTCGGACTACGACCGTGAAAAACTGCAAGAGCGTCTGGCCAAGCTGTCCGGCGGCGTTGCAGTGATCAAGGTTGGCGCTGGTTCCGAAGTTGAAATGAAAGAGAAGAAAGCCCGCGTTGAAGACGCCCTGCACGCTACCCGTGCAGCCGTTGAAGAAGGCGTGGTACCTGGCGGTGGCGTGGCCCTGATCCGTGCTCTGGAAGCACTGACCGAACTCAAAGGCGACAACGCCGATCAGAACGTGGGTATCGCTGTACTGCGTCGCGCTGTTGAAGCGCCGCTGCGCCAGATCGTTGCCAACTCCGGCGACGAGCCAAGCGTAGTGGTCGACAAGGTCAAGAACGGCGAAGGCAGCTTCGGCTACAACGCTGCGACTGGCGAATACGGCGACATGATCGAAATGGGCATCCTGGACCCAACCAAGGTTACCCGTTCGGCTCTGCAAGCCGCAGCCTCGATCGGCGGTCTGATCCTGACCACCGAAGCAGCGGTAGCTGACGCACCGAAGAAAGAAGGTGCAGCTGGCGGCGGTATGCCAGACATGGGTGGTATGGGCGGCATGGGCGGCATGATGTAAGCCAGCCTTACCCCTGTACGAAAAAACCCCGCCTGCGAAAGCAGGCGGGGTTTTTTATTGCCCGGACTCTGAAGCCCGTATCGCTCCCACCTTTGATCTGTGTTTCAGACGGCTACAGGTGCCGCACTTGCCTCACGTTCAGCCTTCAACGCCGGTCGATACAGAACGAAGTAATAAGACCCCAGGCAAATCAGCCAGCAGAACACCGCCGTCCACACGTTGTGCGAGAAGAAGTGCGCGCCCTGCATCATCCGCCCGATGGAGAACACCGAGCCGAGGGCGAAGGCGAAGACAAATGCGGCGCGAGCCATGCGCGGGCGACGGTCACGCAATACGAAAAACAGGGCAAACAGGGTGAAACCGGTGGCAGCATGGCCGCCGGGCCAGCAACGTCCCGGTTTGTCGGTGTGCGGGCGAGGGCTGAGCAATTCGCTGTAGGTCTCGTGACCACCGAATTGCTCGAGGCTCCATGGGCATTGCACCGCAGTCACCGCTTTCATGGGCGTGACAAAGGAAGTTGCCAGGCCCAGTGACAGCACCAGGCAACCCAGTTCGCGCTTCAACGGCTTGAGCCTGGCCATGAAGAACGAAGCGACGTAGCCGAAGATGGCGAACACTGAAAACGCAATGACGACCTGCTTGGCGCGGGTATGCAGGATGTTTTCCAGGAAGTAACTGTGTCGTCCGATGAAGTCACCCGCGACCGGGTCGTAGAACAGCTTGGCAAGGTCCATGTCCAGTGAGGTCAGTTCGAGCAACACCAGAACGATCGCCGCGACGGCGGGAACCCCCAGGCACACCCAGAAATTGAGCGGGCGAGGGGCAGGGCGGACAGCAGTTGATGACATGGTGGATCCTGAACAAAGGAAAAAGCCCCGGGGCATCAGCCCGGGGCGATTCGGTTAACGTTCGCCGACTTGACCGGCACCCTCCTTGGGCGCCTTCCAGCCAAGCAGCTGTTGCTTGAAGCCATAACTGGCCGTTTGGTAATAGGTGATTGCACGGGTAATCAGCGGGTCATCGGTGCCAGACCGGGACTCGCGACTTTCCGTCAGCGCGTCATCGTGACGACGCAAGCCCTGGCGTGGGCTCAAGATCGCCAGGTCCTTGCCGTCGAACAACCCCAGGTGCTGGTAGTTGCCAACCACCACGCGTGGCGGCAATGGATTGTCCTGCAGCAGGTTACGGCCAAAGAACGTCGATTCATAATCCAGGTTGAGCAACCCCAGCAACGTTGGCGCCAAATCGATCTGGCTGGCCAATTGTGCAGTTTCCCGGGCTTCGATCAACTTTGGCGCATAGATGAACAGCGGAATCTGATAGTTGGCGATGGGCAAGTCTTCCTTACCGGCGCTGCCAGCGGTGTGGTCGGCGACAAAGACGAAGATTGTATTGTCAAACCAGGGTTTTTGCCGCGCCTGGTCGAGAAACTGACCGATGGCGTAGTCGGTGTATTTCACTGCGCCGTCACGGCCGTTGCCGGACTTGATGTCGATCCGGTTGTCCGGGTAGGTGTAAGGGCGATGGTTGGACGTCGTCATCAGTTGCAGCAGGAATGGCTGCTGCTTTGCGTAGTCGGCATCGGCCAGTTTCAGTGTCTGCTTGTAGAGATCTTCGTCGGCCATGCCCCAGGCATTCTTGAAGTGAATCTCCGACTCCTCGACGCTGCTCTGGTCTACAACGCGATAACCGTTGCCGCTGAAGAACGCATTCATGTTGTCGAAGTAACCGCGCCCGCCATAGACAAACACACTGTCGTAGCCCACGGCATTGAGCTGTTGGCCAAGGCTGGCAAAGCCGCTTTCACGACCCACGCGCTTGACGATCGAGCGACCGGGTGTTGGCGGGATCGCCAGGGTGATGGCTTCCAGGCCGCGGTCGGTGCGGGTGCCGGTGGCGTAGAAATTGTTGAAATACAGGCTCTGCTTGCGCAAGGCATCAAGGTAGGGGGTCAGGTTGCGGGTGTCACCGTTGCTGCCCATGTACTTGGCGCTGAAGCTTTCAATGGTGACCAGCACGATATTGGGTTTGCGCGGTGCACCCGGGTTATCGATCTGCCGGCGAATGTCCTGCGGGTCCTCACCCACGAAGCGGGCATTGGGCTCTGCCAGTTCGCTACGAATCTGCTGGCCAACCACGGCCGACGGCAGCGTGCTGTAGAACTGCGGATAGTCCAGTTCGTTGTTACGGAACGCGGCGAAGAACTGGTAGGGACCATTGCTCGCCAGTTCGTTCTGATAGGCATTGCCGCCTTGAGCGCGCGGGGCGTCCTGGCTGAGCAGTTGCAGGCTCAGGCCAGCGACGATCAACAAACCGAGCGCGTTCAGCAGTCGACCACGCAGCGGCGGCAACGGTGCCGCCAGTGCGGCGTTGAAGGGTTTGCGCAATGCAAGGCTAAGGGCCACGGCCAGCACGGCGAGGATGCTCAGTAGCGTGCCGATCGGGTATGACTCGAGCAGGTTGTTCAGTACTTCGTCGGAATACACCAGATAGTCGACGGCGATGAAGTTGAAGCGCACGCCGAATTCATCCCAGAACAGCCATTCGGCCACTGAAGTGAACAGCATCGCGAACAGACTGACCGTCAGCAGCCCTTGAAGGAACCAGCGATGGCCACGGGTGCGCCACAGGGCCGGCGGGCACAGCAACAGATAGAGGCCCATGGGCAGTGCTGCGTAGGCAATGAAACCCAGGTCGTAGAGCAGGCCGATGCCGAAAACCGACAGGAATCCGCTGCCGGCCTCATTCAGGTGAGTGAGCAGCAGGACTGTTCGAGTCAGAAAAAAAATCACCAGCCAGGAGCCGGTCACCAGCAGTAAAAAGCGCATGGGGGCCGTCTTCAAATAGTCCATTTTTTGTATTCCTTATTATAAGCGCGTGTGAGTCTCGGCTGAGCACTGTAGTCAGCCCGTGAATCGATAGTGAAAAACTTGTTAATCATACCTTTCGGTTGATCGAATTGATTCCCCCCTGGCCTTCCCCTAGCCGTGGGCCACACTTGGCCTTAAGCTGCGCGGGCCATGACGGCCGTTACTGTGTACGGAGAAGATGCCCATGAGAATTCTATTGGTTGAAGACAACCGCGATATCCTCGCCAACCTGGCCGATTACCTGGGGCTCAAAGGCTATACCGTGGATTGCGCGCAGGATGGTCTGTCTGGCCTGCATCTGGCGGCCACCGAGCACTACGACTTGATCGTACTCGATATCATGTTGCCCGGCATCGATGGCTACACCCTGTGCAAGCGCCTGCGCGAAGATGCCCGCCGCGAAACGCCGGTGATCATGCTTACGGCCCGTGACCAGCTGGATGACCGTCTGCAAGGCTTCAAGTCCGGTGCCGATGATTACCTGATCAAGCCCTTTGCCCTGTCTGAGCTGGCGGCCCGGATCGAAGCGGTCATGCGCCGGACCCAGGGCGGTGGGCGGCGGACCTTGCAGGTCGGCGACCTGAGCTATGACCTGGATACCCTTGAAGTCACCCGCGAAGGCCGGTTGTTGAAGCTCAACCCGGTCGGCCTGAAGTTGCTGGCCGTGTTGATGCAGAAAAGCCCGCATGTGTTGCGCCGTGAAATTCTTGAAGAGGCACTTTGGGGGGACGACTGCCCGGACAGCGACAGCCTGCGCAGCCATGTCCACCAACTGCGCCAGGTGATCGACAAACCGTTCGCCAAGCCTTTGCTGCAAACCGTGCACGGTGTGGGGTATCGCCTGGCCGAGGGCCGTGATGGAGTTTAAGCAGAGCCTTGCTCAACGAATCATCATCGCCTTTGCGCTGATGAGCGCACTGGTGGCGGGTGCCTTTGCCATGGGTATTGTGGCAACCGTGCACCTGGTGGAAGAAAAACTGATTTCGGCAGGCCTGGGCGGCGATTTGCAGCGCCTGTTGCTGATGGACAACGTTGCGGACTGGAGCCACCGTCCCGAACCGGACCAATTGTTCTACTTTAGCAACGGGCCGGGTGATTTCAGGCTACCCAAGGATCTGCGGCACCTGGAGCCGGGGTTCCACGAAGTGTTCCGTGAAAACCTGTCGTACCACGCCATGGTCGAAATCGTCGACGGCCGACGGTACGTGTTGTTGCAGGACCAGAGCGACTTCGAAGAGCGTGAGCGGGTGCTGTTTGCCGTGGTGCTGGTGGGGTTCGTGCTGAGCCTGGCGCTGGCGGTGTTTCTCGGCTGGGTCCTGGCACGCAAGGTCATGGCGCCGGTGGTGCGGCTGGCACGCCAGGTACGCCATCGCGATCAACTGCTCGGTTTGGCCCCCCCTTTGGCCCCGGACTATGCCGCCGACGAAGTGGGCGAGCTGGCCGTGGCCTTTGACGCCACCCTCGGGCGTTTGCGTCAGGCCCTGACCCGCGAGCGGTTGTTCACCAGCGACGTCAGCCACGAATTGCGTACGCCCCTGATGATCCTGGCCAGTTCCTGCGAGCTGTTGCTGGAAAACCCCGGGATCGATCAACGCGGTCGCGCCCAGGTCGAGCGCATTGCCCGGGCATGTGAAGAAATGCGCGAACTGGTACAAACCTTCCTGATGCTGGCCCGTGCCCAGCGCGAAGATGCCAGCATGTCGCCGCAACAATCCCTTGGCCAGGTGGCCGAGGGCCTGCTCGGTCTGTGGCGCGAACCCATCGAAAACAAAGGGCTGGAATTGATTTTTGAACCGGGCAACCCCGAGCCCAAGGGTTACAACGCGACGTTCCTGCATGCGGTGATGGGGAACTTGCTGCGCAATGCCTTGCATTACACCGAACAGGGCTTCATTCGCCTGACCCTGACAGGCACGGGCTTTCTGGTTGAAGACAGTGGCGTGGGCATTCCCGAGGAAAAACGCGAGGCGATGTTCGAACCGTTCGTGCGGGGCAGCGAAAAGCGCGGCGAAGGTTTGGGCCTTGGGCTTTCACTGGTGCAGCGGATCTGTGAAAACCAGGGCTGGAGCGTTAGCCTGACTACCATGGAGCCTAATGGCTGCCGTTTTCAGGTGGAGTTGTCCAAAACCGCTTGAGCAGAGGTTCGGCCAACACTACCAATCTTGTAAAACCCTGTAATACTTAAGGGTTTCACCTAACGAAATTTTCACAAGTGGATCACCTGTCACCTACACCATGAAACCTAAGGTAGTTGCTATCAGAAGTTCAGGAGACCTGACGATGGATGGCCCGATCAAACTCGATTTTTCCGAAAAGTACGACGACCAGCACGCGCAACGCTATTTGCGCAAACACCAGGATGGTCTCGGCCGTCGCTTGTCCCATTGGCGTGACGAACAACTGGCACGCAAGGCGCTGGCCCTGGCCGGCGAGCCTGGCCTGGTCCTCGACTTGCCGTGTGGTGCGGGGCGTTTCTGGCCCTTGCTGGCGGAAAAACCCAACCGCGTGATCATCGGCGCCGATAACTCGGAGTCCATGCTGAAGATCGCAACCCAGGCGCAACCTGCCGACGTGGTGAAACGGGTACAACCCTTGCACACTTCTGCATTCGACATCGCCTTGCCGGACAACGCCGTCGACAGCATTTTTTGCATGCGCCTGCTCCACCACATCGGTGAAGCCGAGCATCGCATGGCCATTTTGCGTGAATTCGAGCGCGTTTCCCGTGACAGCGTCATCCTTTCGCTGTGGGTCGATGGCAACTTCAAGGCCTGGAAACGCAAGCGTTCGGAGAGAACCCGTGGGCAGGAAGGTTACCAAAACCGGTTTGTGTTACCGGCGGCTACCGTAGAAAAGGAATTTGAACAGGCGGGTTTCCGCATCCAGGAACAACTGGACTTTTTACCGCTCTATGCCATGTGGCGAGTTTACGTATTACGCAAGACGAGGTAACAGGATGGCAGTGCAGTGTGCAGCAGAAACGGAAGTCGCTCCTGAGGATCGCTTCGATTATTTTTGGAATCAGCGCGGTGAATGGGTCGAGGAACCCAACGTCCGTCGCGGTGGGGAAAGCGGCGTTCAACGAGTGGTGGGCAGTGATGGTCAGCTGCTCTACGTCAAGCGTCAGACCGGGCATATCCATCGTAGCTGGCAGCACCCTTTCGGGCGGCCTACAGTACTGCGCGAGCGTGCTGCGCTCACCGGTGTGACCGCACTTGGCGTACGGGTTCCGCAAATCGTTTTCTGCGGCGCACAGCGCGATCCTGTGCACAAATGGCGTGCCTTGCTGGTCACCAGGTCGCTGGATGGCTTCGAAGAGATCGAACACTGGTACGCCGGTGGTGGCCGTGAACGTCATGGTGAAGCCGTACACGACCGCGTGCTCAAGGACCTGGCTGAAAACCTGGCCCGCATGCACAAGGGCCGCTGGCAGCACAGCTGCATTTACATCAAGCACGTATTCGTTCGGGTGACCGGTGAGGGCGAGTCGGCCAAGGTCGAAGTTGCCCTGATCGATCTGGAGAAATGCCGACAGCGTTTGACGGCCTATCGCGCTGCGGCCCATGACATGAAGCAATTGCGTCGCCATTCGTCGTTCAGCGAAGCAGACTGGAAAAAGCTTGTCTACTTTTATGAGACGGCGTTTGGCAGCGCTATCAAGGGTTTATAGCGATGAAACTCGAAATTGCACGAGGTTTGTTCCTGGTAGGAGCCTTGGCAGTTGCATCGATCGCGATGGCAGCCTGGGAGCAACCACGCCCCCAGGTTCTCAGCTCGATAAACGCAGAAGAACATTGTCCGTTGCCACGGGTTGCGAAGGCATCCGTGGCCGCTCAACCCGATCATGATTTGTTGCTGTTCATGTTCGGGCTTTCTCAGGGATTGAGGCCGCAAAGTTGAACCGATTGAAGCCCAAATGAAAGGCCTCGCTGATGCGAGGCCTTTTTTTTGCCCAGATTTCAGGTTCAACGCTGACCTGTGTGGGAGCGGGCTTGCTCGCGAATGCGGCCTGTCATTCAACAACTATGTTGTCTGACACCCCGCATTCGCGAGCAAGCCCGCTCCCACAGGTTTTACTGCATCAGCGTTTATCCGGTTTGGCCAGCAACGTGTAGATGCAGGGCAACACAAACAGGGTGAACAGTGTGCCGATCGACATGCCCGTCGCGATGACCGTGCCGATGTCGAAGCGGCTGACCGCGCCCGCACCGCTGGCGATGATCAATGGCACCATGCCGAATACCATCGCCGCGGTGGTCATCAGCACCGGCCGCAGGCGGATGGCCGCCGCTTCCTCCACGGCCTCCCGTGCCGTCAGGCCCTTGTCCTTGCGTAGCTGGTTGGCGAACTCGACGATCAGAATGCCGTGCTTGCTGATCAGCCCGATCAACGTCACCAGCCCGACCTGGGTGTAGATGTTCATGCTCGACCAGCCCAGGAACAGCGGAATCAATGCACCGCAGATAGACAGCGGTACCGTGACCAGGATCACCAGCGGGTCGCGGAAGCTTTCGAACTGGGCCGCCAGGACCAGGAAAATCACCGCCAGTGCCAGGGCAAAAGTGACCCACAGGGCACTGCCTTCCTGAACGTATTGCCTCGATGCGGCGGCGTAGTCGAAGGCAAAACCGGCAGGTGCCTCTTCCCGGGCGATCTGGCTCATGAGGTCGACGGCTTCCCCCATGCTCACCATCGGCACTCCGGACAGGGTGGCCGAGTTGAGTTGCTGGAACTGGTTCAGCTGTCGCGGTCGAGCCCGGTCAGAGACGGTGATCAGGGTCGATAGCGCCAACAGTTCGCCCTTGGCGTTTTTCACGTAGTAATTGTTCAGCCAGTGCGGATTGTCGCGAAACGGCCGTTCGACCTGGGCAATGACTTTGTAGCTGCGACCTTCAATGGTGAAACGGTTGATCTCGGCTTCACCCAGCAAGGTTGCCAGGGTGCCCCCCAGGTCCTGCATGGAAACCCCCATCTGCGCGGCCTTGGCGCGGTCGATATCCACCACCACTTCCGGCTTGTCGAAGGCCAGGTCAACGTGCACAAATGCAAACTTGCCGGATTCCATCGCCCGTTTTTTTACCCGGTCGGCCACCTGCAGCAGCAATTCGTAATCGTTGGCGGAGTTGATGACGAACTGGAACGGCAGGCCTTCGCCGGTGCCCGGCAGGGATGGCAGGTTGAAGCCGAAAATCTGCAACCCCGGGATCTTTTCCAGTTTGGCCTGGACGTCGGGCAGGATCGACATTTGCGTGCGGCTGCGCTCGTTCCACGGCTTGAGCAGGAAACCGCCGATGCCTGATTGCACGCCGTTGAAACCATTGATCTGGAACGACGAGTAGTACTCGGGAAACGCCTTGAAGATCGAGACGAACTCGTCGGTGTAGGTGTTCAGGTAGTCGAGGTTGGTCGGTTGCGGGGCATTGGCGATCATGAAAATGATGCCTTGGTCTTCATCCGGTGCCAGCTCCGACTTGGTGAATTTGAGAAAGACCGGAATCAGGCACAACACGATCACCGCGAACACCAGCACCACGGGGCGGGTGCTGAGGGTGCCGTGAAGCATGCTCTGGTAGCGGCGCTTGAGGCCTTCGAAAATCAGGTCAAGGCGATGGGCCAGGCCACTGGGGTTCTCATCGTGGCGCAGCAGGAATGCACACATCATCGGCGACAGGGTCAGGGCGATGATTCCGGAAATCACCACCGCGCCCGCCAGGGTCAGGGCGAACTCCTTGAACAGCGCCCCGGTCAGGCCGGTCAGGAAGCCTATCGGCGCATACACCGCCGCCAAGGTGATGGTCATCGAGACCACCGGCATGGCGATTTCCCGGGCGCCTTCAATGGCGGCGTCCAGCGGTGTCTTGCCTTCCTCGATGTGGCGGTGAATGTTTTCCACCACCACGATGGCGTCGTCCACCACCAGGCCGATGGCCAGTACCATCGCCAGCAGGGTGAGCAGGTTGATCGAGTACCCCATCATCTGCATGAAGAACATGACGCCGATCATCGACAGCGGGATGGTCACCACCGGGATCACCACCGAACGCAGGGCGCCGAGGAACAGGAACACCACCACGATCACGATCAGCACCGCTTCGAACAGGGTTTTCACCACTTCGTCGATCGAGGCCTGGATGAACCGGGTGGCGTCATAGGCGATTTCACCCTTGAGGTTCGGCGGTAGCTGGGCCTCGAGTTCCGGCATGATCTTGCGCACTTCCTTGATCACATCCAGCGGGTTGGCGCCGGGCGTCGCCTTGATGCCGATGTACACCGAAGGGGTGCCACCGAACGAACTGATGGTGTCGTAGTTTTCCGCGCCCATTTCCACCCGCGCCACATCCCGCAGCAGCACGCGGCTGTCGCCATCGATCTTGAGCGGAACGGCCCCGAAGGCTTCGGCGGACTTGAGTTCGGTATTGGCGTTGATGCTGGTGACCACGTATTCGCCTTTCACCTCACCCGCGGCCGAGAGGAAATTGTACTGGCGCACCGCGTTGGTCACATCGCTGGCACTGAGGCCGAAACCCGCGAGCTTCGCCGGGTCCAGCCACAGGCGCATGGCAAATACCTGATTGCCGAGGATCTCGGCTTCGGCCATGCCGGGCAAGGTCGCCAGTTTCGGCTGGATCACCCGTGACAGGTAATCGGTAATCTGCGGGTTGTTCAATTCCTTGCTGAAGAAGCTCATGTACATCAGCACGGACGCATCGGCAGATTGCTTGCTCAGCACAGGGTCTTCAGCGTCCTGGGGCAGCTTGCTCTTGACCTCGTTGGCCTTGGCCAGCAGTTCGGTGAACAGACGGTCGCTGTTGGAGCCGACGCGTGCGTAGATCGAGATCACCGAAAAGTTCTGGCGACTCACCGAGGTCATGTAGTCGATGCCCTCGGCGCTCGCCAGGCTTTGCTGCAGCGGTTGCGTGATATAGCCCTGGATGGTCTCGGCGTTGGCCCCGGGGTAGGCGGTGGTCACCGTGATCAGGGCGTTTTCCATTTGCGGGTACTGGCGCAGCGGCAGTTTGCCCCAGGCCTGGAAGCCCAGCAGCACAATCAGCAGGCTGACCACGGTCGCGAGGACCGGGCGGCGGATGAACGGGTCGGTAAATGCCATGGGGATTCCTTGATCAGTCCGCGCGTGGCGGGCTGCTCTGCTCAGCCAGGGTCTTGTCATCGCTGATGGCAATGTGTGCGCCATTGTCCAGTTTGAGCTGGCCGGCGGTCACCACTTTATCGCCGCTCTGCACACCTTTGGTGACCATCACCAGCCCGTCGCGGCGTTCGCCGGTTTCGACAAAACGCCGTTCGGCGATCAGCACCGGCTGGCCCTTGTCATCCTTTTGCGGGCTGCCGTCTTCGGCCTTCTTGGGGACGGCCACATACACCGAGTTGCCGTAGAGCGTGTAGGTAATCGCGCTTTCCGGTACCACGATGCGCGGCTGCGGGTCGGGCATGAGTACCTGGAGGCTGGCGAACATGCCGGGCAGCAACTTGCCATCGGGGTTGGCCAGGGTGGCGCGAACCTGCACGTTACGGGTGCTGTTCTCGACTTTGGGGTTGATTGCACTGATGGTGGCAGGGTACTCCAGGGTCGGATACGCCGCGACAGTGACCTGCACTGGCTGGCCGAGGGCAATCCTGGGCACCGACTGCTCGGGCACGAAAAAGTCGACATACAGGCTACTGATGTCTTGCAGGGTGGCAATCATGGTGCCGGTGGCCACATAGTCGCCAACGTCCACCTGGCGAATGCCGATGGTGCCGGTGAACGGCGCGATGATGCGTTTTTTCTCGAGCGCAGCCCTGAGCTGATTGACCGTGGCCCTGCTTTTTTTCAGGACCGCCGAGAGCCGGTCGAACTCACCTTTGGAAATCGCCTGGCTGCCCACCAGCTGGCTGCCTCGGTTGAAGTCCACCTGGGCCAGCCCGAGGTCGGCCAGGGCAGTTTCGAGCAAGGCACTTTCCACGGCACTGTCGAGCCGGACGATGGGTTGACCGGCCTTGACCTTCTGCCCTGACTCGAACTGGACGTCAATGACGGTGCCATCGGTCTCCAGGCTCAGGTCCACGCCTTGCAAAGCCTTGAGCGTGCCCACGGTAGGCAGGCGGGCTTGCCATGGGCGTTCGGCGGCGGTGGCCACGGCAACGCTGATGGCCGGCCTGGGTGCTGCGTAGCCTTGAACCATCGTATAGATCGAGAAGGCTTTGTACGCAGCCAGGACCAGCACAATCAACAGAACCACACCTAACATGATCAGCATGCGGCGACGCAGCATATTCCAGTTCCTTGGAGGAAATCAGGTGAGACAGCGGGGCACATTACCGGGAGTGTAGAGGGTAATCCGGCTGCCGTTTTTACAGGTTGTGATGTATTAGAGGGGGGAAAGCCTGAAAAAATTCGCCGCCTTGGGCCGCGCCTGCGGGGTGTCCGTCATCCCGATGCAGGCGCGGCCCAAGGCGGCGATTTTCTCAATGAATCAGGCCATCAGATGCAGATGGTTGTCCCAGAGCCCTGCGGGTAGCTCCAGCGGTTTTGCAACAAGAGTTGTCTGGCGGCAATCGTAGTAGCGGCAGCGGCCCTGACCCGAGGTCACGACAAAACCGTCGGCCACGGCGCCGACCCCGGCGCAATCGGGCAGTGGTGCATCCAGGCGTACTTCGCCGCTGTCCAGGTCCCAGATGAAAAAACGGTTGCCCCGCGGTGCCGTCAACGCCACCAGGCGCAAGTCGCTGTGTATCGCGACGCTGGCGGTGTAGTGCCCCATGGCCTGCAACTGGTGCTCGGGCACCGGGAACGCAACAAAAGGCTGACCGGGGCGCTTGATCGCCAACAGCTCCGACGACTCGTGGGCCGCGCCCATGAACTGCTGGCTGGCGACGATGGTGCCGTCGCTGGCGATGGCGAGATGACGCACGCTGTTCATCTGCTGGGCGAGGGTTTCCTTGCTCAGCAGGGTGCCGTCGCGCTGCATCAAGACCAGGCTTGGTTCCATGGCGTTGAGGTTCATCTCCACCCGGCTTTCGGCCTCGGTGCGGATCCCGCCGTTGGCCACCACCAGGGTTTCGCCGTCGGGCATCCACGACACCTGGTGCGGCCCGAGGCCGTGGGTGGAAATTTCACCGCGGTGCACCAGTCGTTCGCCTTCGAATTGATACACGCCGAGCAGGCCGCGCCCCGGATCGGTGGTGTCGTTTTCGGTGGCGTACAGCCAGTCGCCGCCGTGGTGAATGACCGCGTGCCCGTAGAAGTGCCGGTTCGGCTGTGACACCACGGTTTGCAGGAGCGCGCCGTCGCGCAGGTCGATCAGGTAGCTCTCGGTACCCGGACGGCGGGCGACAAACAGCGCAATCGGCTGTGTCGGGTGGTTGATGATGTCGTGGCAACGCTGGCCGACCCGGGTGGCGAACACCTGGGTGCCGTCCAGCCGATAACCGACGGCGTAATGCTGGCCATCGGTATCGTCCCGTGCCGAAAGCAACAACGGACTCTTGTCCTTTTGCTTGAACAGCTTCCAGCCGCCCAGCGTCACCGCACCCAGCAACAAACTACCTAATGTCAGAACCTGGCGCCGCAGCATGGAACTCGCCCTCATCAGTCACCGTCGTTGGCGTTGAAGCCCAGTTGGATGCCCAGCGCCTTGGCCAGATCAGCCTCGTGCAGGCGATGTACAGCGTTGAGGCTTTCGTACAGGTCATTGAGCTGTTGACGACCGGCGTCGTCACCAAGCATTTCGGTCAGCGAGCGCTGGTTGCCGGCGAACAGTTTCAGCGAGGCGGCGTAGGCTGCATCGATCTTGTCGGCCAACGGTTTCTGCTCGCTCGGCAACAGGCTGCGCAGGCCTTTGTTATCCACACCTTCCCAGACCGTTTTAGCGGCCGCGAGGCTGGCCTCAAGGCTGGTCAGGGATGACTGGCTACGCCACGCATCGGCCTGGAACGGCTGCGGAACGCCCTTGGTCTGGCGGCCCATTGGCGTGCCGAGTTTTTTCTTCAGGGTGTCGATGGCGGTGACCTGCACGCGCAGCAGATCGGCGATCGCTTCGTGGGAGTCTGCGTAGCGCTGGTTCGGGAACTTGCTCATTTGCGCGAGCATGCCGTCGGTGTTGTTCCAGGTTTGCAGAATCTCTTCGGCCAATAGCTTCTGGCGTTCGCCAATCGCGACCAACAGCGGGCAGTACCTGGCCTTCTGTTCAGCGTTGGCGACGTCAGGCTTGCTGTCGAACAGAATGTATTCGTAGGCCGAGAGACCCTGTACCACAACGCTGGACTTGGCCAGTGCGGCGGCATCGATCTGCGGCTGGGCGGTGACCAGTTGCTCGACCTGACGGCCGACCAGGTTTTTCTTGTCCGGCCAGAACTGTACTTGCCACGAACGGTTGCCTTCGGCCAATGGCCCGATCAGCAAGGGTTGCAGCTCGGCCCAGGCCTTTTGCGCATGCAGGAAATCGGCACGGGCGGTTTCCAGGGTTTCCTTGCCTTCGCAGTAGGCGAGGGCGCTGATTGCCAATTGACGGTCGGCTTCAACCCAGCGGGTGTAGGTCGGCAGGATCACCGATTTGGCGATGGCCGCCGACGTGACCGCTTGCGGGTCCTGCGGCGAGCAGGCGCCCAGGGCGAGTGCGGCAAGGCTGGTGAACAACAATTTCGGACGGAACATGTCGGGCTCCCGCGAGTGGAATGCGTGTTAAAGGGAATTCAGGAACGCCAGCAACGCGGTGCGCTGCTCGGCATTGAAAGACAAAACCTGTTGCTGCGCCGCAGTCGCTTCGCCGCCATGCCAGAGCACGGCTTCGAGCAGATTGCGGGCGCGGCCGTCGTGCAGGAACTGGGTATGGCCGCTGACCGCTTGCGTCAGGCCGATGCCCCACAACGGCGGGGTACGCCATTGGCGGCCGCTGGCCTGGAATTCCGTACGGTTGTCCGCCAGGCCTTCGCCCATGTCGTGCAGCAGCAGATCGCTGTACGGGCGAATCACTTGATTGGCCAGTTCAGGTTCGGCGGCGTTGGCGGCGGTGGTGTATTTCGGTGTGTGACAGGACTGGCAACCGGCCTGGTAAAACAGGGTCTTGCCGGCCAGCACTTCAGGGGCGTTGACGTCACGACGGGCCGGGACGGCGAGGTTGCGGCTGTAGAACAGCACCAGGCGCAGGATGTTATCGCTGACTTCCGGCTCGCCATTCGGGCCGTTGCCACTGGGTGCCTGCTTGCAGGCAATTTGCGCGTCCGTGCAGTCATCAAAGGGTCTCAGGCTGGTCGTGAGGCCCATGTCACCGGAAAACGCATGAACATTTTGTTGATTGAGGTTCGGTTGTCCGGCTTTCCAGCCAAAGCGTCCCAACACGGTCTTTTGCCGCGCATCGTCCCACACCTGGTTAGGACGCCCGCTGATGCCGTTGTTCGCCCTGGCTTGTGCCTCGGCGTTGGCCAGGATCGCCTCATCGGGGATCGCTTCGAGCAGGCCCAGGCCAATCATCGGCGGTGCCACACGCGCCGAGAAACGGGTGTCGGGGTGCATCGGTCCATAACCCAGTTGGGTGATGTTCAGGCTTGGCTTGCGCAGCTCGACTTCGGTGCCGTCCTTGAAACGCACCGGCACGGCGGTGTAATCGACCCGCACTTTGCCTTCGGGGGCCACACCGGGCACGGCCATGTCCTGGAACTGACCGCCGTAGACGGGCTCCGGCACCACGCCGAGCTGCTCGATGACCTTGGCATACGCCGGGGCGTCGGGAATCGACAGGCGTACCAGCATCGACACGGCATTCGCATCGTTCGGAGTCGGCGGATGGCCGCGCCCGTCCTTGATGTGGCAGCCCTGGCAGGCATTGGTGTTGAACAGTGGGCCGAGGCCATCGCGGGCGGTCGTCGTCGACGGGGCGATCACCCAGGGGCTGCGGAAGAAACTGTTGCCGACGCTGAAATCCACACGCCGAGACGGCGCCAGGTTCGCCGAGGGCATCGAAAACGCGTTCTGATCGGTCTTGCGCACCGTCGCACCGCCGCCGGAGCGGGCTTCACCGGGTTCAGCCCGGGTGAATTTCGGGGCGTCATCGCAGGCACTCAGGCCCAGGGCCAGAAACAGTGCGGACAAGCGAAGAGGCAGCGGGGGCATCAGACATCCTGCAAGACGAGCAAAACAAGGGCGCAAAGTCTAACAGGGGATACGAATTTGAATAAGAGGAATTATCGTTTGCTTGATGTGGGGCAGGGTTTATCTACAAACCACGATCCCCTGTAGGAGCGAGCTTGCTCGCGATGAATTCGAAGGCAACGCATTTTTCCAGACAGCACGCGTCACCGTTCACGTCCATCGCGAGCAAGCTCGCTCCTACAGGCGGGCTCATTCGGGCAGGTACAAAAAAGGCGACCCGCAGGTCGCCTTTTTCATTCAGCCAGCGTTGATCAGAATTCGTGATCAGCGTTGTCCGGGTTCAGGTCGTTGATGCCCAGTTTGCCAGCGGCGGCTTCGATCGAACCGGTCTGCTTGACCAGCGACGCGATGGCGTCACGGACGATCTGGTTGCCCGCGGTGTTGCCGGCAGCGATCAACTGGTCGTAGTGCTCACCCTTGTTGGCGTGATCAACCATCAGCTGGATCTTGGCTTCGGTGGCGGCCAGGTCGGCTTTCAGCGCGGTGTCGGCAGCCGGGTCGGCCTTGGCCACCAGGGACGACAGGCTGGCGCCGGTCATTTTGGTGCCGTCGACACGGGTGTATTCACCCAGGTACACGTTACGAATGCCCTTGGCATCGTAGAAGTGCGAGTTGTGGGTGTTGTCGCTGAAGCAATCCTGTTCGTCTTCCGGGGAGTTGGCTTCCAGGGAAACCTTCATGCGCTCGCCCGCCAGTTCGCCCAGGGACAGGCTGCCCATGCCGAACAGCATTTTGCGCAGGCCGGACTCAGCCGGTTCCGCTTCCAGGGTGGCGCGGTAGTTGTCGGCCACGTTCGGCTTCCAGTTGCCGACCATTTCTTCCAGGTCGCTGACCAGCAGCTGGGTCACGGCTTTCAGGTAGGCACGACGACGGTCGTTGTGGCCACCGGTAGCGCCTTTGCCTTCCAGGTAGTCCGAGGCCGGACGGTTGCCGGCGCCTGGGCCGGTGCCGTTCAGGTCCTGGCCCCAGAGCAGGAATTCGATGGCGTGGTAGCCGGTGGCGACGTTGGCCTCGGAACCGCCCAGCTCGTTCAGGCTGGCGAGTTTTTCCGGGGTGATGTCTTTGACATCGACCTTGTCTTCGCCGATCTGCACTTCAGTGTTGGCGATGATGTTGGCGGTGGCACCCGGGTTGCCCAGGGCGTGTTCGTAGGATTTGTCGACGTAGTCGATCAGGCCTTCGTCCAGCGGCCAGGAGTTCAACTGACCTTCCCAGTCGTCAACGATGGTGTTGCCGAAGCGGAATACTTCGCTCTGCAGGTAAGGCACGCGAGCGGCAACCCAGGCAGCCTTGGCGGCTTTCAGGGTGTCGGCGTTCGGCTTGGCGAGGAAGGCGTCGATGGCGGTTTGCAGGGTCTTCGCGGTGGATTCGGCATCGCTGTAAACGGCGAAAACCATGTCGGCGTAGTGCGCGACAACGGCTTTGCCGGCGGCTTCGTCGACTTTACCGGCAGCGGCAGGCGCAGCGGCTGGAGCAGCCGGGGCAGCCGCAGTGCTGGCAGCTGGCGCAGGCGCGGCAGCTTTTTCTTTGTCTTTGCCTTCGCCGCAACCGGCGAGGGAAATAGCGATGGCCAACAGACTGGCGGTAGCCAGAGGCATACGAATCATGGCGAACATCCTGCTTCGATAGAGGGTGGAGTCGTGCTATGCGCACGCAAAACTGCGACATAATGCAAATCTTTCGCATTATGTGTAAAGGGTTGTACCTGGAAATATTTCTTATTCACAGAACGCGGGTCGCAACTCTGTAGGAGCGAGCTCGCTCGCGATGAACCTGAGAACAATGCGCTCATCCAGAATGAGTGCGTTATCGTTCACGACCATCGCGAGCAAGCTCGCTCCTTCAAAAAACAGGGTTGCGGGTTTTTTACAAAATAGCGGCGTTACTGCGTTGGGCCTGCTTCAGGTACAGACCCAGTTCCCGTGCCGGCAACGGCTTGCTGTAGTGATAGCCCTGACCTTCGTGGCAGCCTTCGGAAATGATATAGGCCTCTTGCTCGGCGGTTTCCACGCCTTCGGCAATCACCTGCATGCCCAGGCTCTTGCCCAGCTGGATGATGGCGCGAACGATGGTTGCATCGTCGTCGTCATCGAGCAGGTCCTGAACGAAGCTCTTGTCGATCTTGATCTTGTCCAGCGGCAGGCTTTTCAGATAGCTCAAGGATGAATAGCCGGTTCCGAAGTCATCGATGGCGATCAGCGCGCCGGAGCGACGCAGGCTGAGCAGGTGCTGGGCCGCCGTGCTGATGTCTTCCATCAGGCCGGTTTCGGTGACTTCCAGCTCCAGGCTGCGGGGCGGCAGGCGGTACATCTGCAGCAGGTTGTTGACCACCCGTGGCAGTTCGGCGTGGTGCAATTGGACCGTGGACAGGTTGACCGCCATGCGCAGGTCGCTGAAGCCCTGGTCATGCCACTCGCGTAATTGCTTGCAGGCCTGGTCCAGCACCCATTCGCCGATGGCAATGATGGTGCCGTTCTGTTCGGCCAGCGGGATGAACAGGTCTGGCGGCACCAGGCCGTGCTCGGGATGCTGCCAGCGAATCAGGGCTTCGACGCCCACCACGCGGTTGTCGCGGTAGCTGATCTGCGGCTGGTAGACGAGGTAGAACTGATTGCGGATCAGCGCATCGCGCAGGTCTTTTTCCAGTTCGCGGCGGCGGCGCATTTCGGTGTCGACGCTGGCGATATAGAACTGATAGCGGTTGCGCGAGCGGGTCTTGGCCAGCGTCATGGTCTGCTCGGCCTTTTGCAGCAACTTCTCGGTGCTGTCGCCGTCCTCGGGGAACAGGGTGATACCGATGGTGGCGCGCAGGCGGATCTCCTGGTGATCGAGGGCGAACGCCGCCTCCAGGTCATCGAGAATGCTTTGCGCCAGCTCGGCGGCTTCGTAGGGTTGCTCGATATCGGCCTGGACCAGGGCGAACTGGTCGCCACCAAGGCGGGCGAGGGCGCCCAGGCGACCACTGTGACCGCGCAGGCGATCGGCCAGGGCCAGCAGCAACTGGTCGCCGGTCTGGTAGCTGAACTGCTCGTTGATGCCCTTGAAGTCATCGAGGCCGACACACAATACCGCGACCCGGCGTTGCAGCCTGCCGGCGTCGATAAGGATCTTGTCCAGTTGCTGCTGCAATTGCTGGCGGTTGGGCAGTCCGGTCAGGAAGTCGTATTGAGACATGCGCAACAGGCTGTTTTCCGCTTCGTGGCGCAGATGGGTATTGCGTTCGATGGATTCGAGCAATTGGTTGGCGGTGTTGATCCAGATACCCAGTTCGTTTTTCTCGTGCCCCTTGAGCAGCGGAATCTTGTGTTCGCTGGGACGATCCGGATTGATTTCCGTGAGGTGCTCGATGATCCGCGACAGCGGCTTGGTCAGCAGCCAGTGATAGACCAGGTACAACACCAGCCCCATGGCGAGCGCGCGCAACACGCCGGAGATGAAGATGATCACCGAGCTGACGATGAATCCCTGGCCGTAGGTGGCGGTATCAAGGGTGATGCTCAGGTCGCCGTAATACTCGCTGTAAGGGCCGCGACCGACCAGTTGGGTGGTGAAGGTGCGTTCCTTGCCAAGAATCAGGTCGGTCAGCCAGCGACTGTTGGAGTGCTGCAGTTCGCGGGATTTTTGCGCGAGCATGGCTTCGTTGGGATGGCCGATGGAGGCCTGGCGCACGGCGTCGTCCTGAAACAGGCCTTCGATTACCTGCATGCCCATTTCCCGGTCCAGGCTGTAGACGGCCTGGGTCGAGGGGTCGCGAAACATGTCGAGGATGCGCTCGGCATCGTTGGCGACGGCCTGGCGTGTTTTATAGGCATCGAACACGATCTGCGCGCAGCTCAAGACTACGCCGACGATCAATGCCGACAGGAGCACGACCCGGAGCAACTTCACCGACAAGCTGTTCTTGAGTTCCAGCTTCAAAGGGTTATTCCTTGTTCCGTGCGGGTAGCATCAAGTTGCCATGAGTATTGGCAATCCCGTGATGGCAGTCAAAGGGACAATCATCCTTGGGGGATTTTGCCTGCAGCTTGGCCGATTTGCAGTTGTCCTGGCGAGTTTGCCTATTAGTACTGTGTCGGTTGTCGAGTCCTTCAACTTGAGGGGGGGGTGGAGATATTTTCCTTTTGTTTGATGTTAGTCGGCGTGGGCGGGGGAGCAAGGGGCTGGAGGCTGGTTATGTTGTGGGAAATTGGCTTCGTTCGGGTTTTTTTGGGGGTGGGGGACATATCCGTTGCTGCGGTAACGGCGGCTGGTGGTTTCGCCCTTACGGCGAGGCCCTTTTGTCAAACGCCCGGAGTGCCGGCCCAGCCAAAAGGAACCAAAAAGTCTCGCCCCGAACGTACGGCCCCTCGCCTAGGCTCGGGGTTCCTTCGCTCCGGCATTCATCCGGGGGCATTGCCCTACGGTTTGCTTCGCTGCACCTCCCTGCAATGTGTTCGACTGCGTCGAACGGCGCTGCGCGCCATTCCCCGGATGAACGCCGGAACGAGGCCTGCCGAGGGGGCGGGTGGATCAAGATCAAGAGCTGCAGGCGAGCTAACGCTCGGCCTGTTGTTTGGTGAAGAGCAGAGCGGGTGTTCGCCGATCTGCCTTTGCTCTGCTCTTCTGTGGGAGCGAGCCTGCTCGCGATGGACGTCAACGATGACGCGGGCTGCCTGAATGCCCGCGGTGTCCGGACGTTTTTCGCGAGCAAGCTCGCTCCTACAGGGATCTTCAGTGGCCACAGGTCCCGACTAACAACCGGGGAGGTATGACTCACCCACATAGGTAACAAAACAGTTCAAGCACATAGGTAACAGTTTTTAACTGGCCCGGGACGCTCCCGTTACGTTTTGGGAGTTATTGCGGTGTAGGAAAGCGCCAGAAGTTTCCCACGCAGTTTTCAGGTTGTCCGTCGGAAGCGGGCTGAATAGCCTTTGGCGGTCGCTGAAAACTCAGCGACCGGGTGTGAGAACCCGGCTACTTATGGTCATCCAGAACCTGTGCACGCATAATCGCCGCCAGCTAATCCGCTGTCTGTAAATGCGTCATGGCGGCTGTGTGCGGGCAGACTTAGGTCTGGCCCGGGTGTCCATACCGGTTTCTCACCTCGCACATAGCTGCCACCTCTTCACCGCGTGAGAAACGGCAAGTGGTGGCCTCAGCGCTAGAGGAATGGTTTTATGGACAAATTAATCCCCGATCCCCCCTGCAACACCCCCAAACCCTACAGCCCCCGCACCATGTTCATGATCGTCCCCGACATGGACACTGAAAGCCTCCTCGCCCACGCCTGTGAATCACTGGCTTCAGCCAATGTCATGGCGAGTGATTTCGCCACCTGCCTGACTGGCCCCCAGCGCAACACGGCGCTGGCCATTTCGCAGATTGTCATGTTGGCGGAGCTGGCGGTGAATCGCGCGCTGGATAACCTCGATCCGCAGTAGTTGGCCGACTGACCGCGTTATCGTTCTTCGCGAGCAGGCCCTGCCGAACGCTGAAAATCCCGGGCAATAAAAAACCCGGCATAAGCCGGGTTTTTTTGACTGGCATCGAGCTTAAGCGGTGAAGGTTTTGCCTTCGAACTGCTCAGCCACGAACTTCCAGTTAACCAGGTTCCAGAACGCTTCAACGTACTTCGGACGCAGGTTGCGGTAGTCGATGTAGTAGGCGTGTTCCCAGACGTCGCAGGTCAGCAGCGGGGTGTCGCCGTTGGTCAGCGGGTTGCCGGCGCCGATGGTGCTGGCCAGGGCCAGGGAACCGTCAGCCTTCTTCACCAGCCAGCCCCAACCGGAACCGAAGGTGCCGATGGAAGTCTTGCTGAACTCTTCCTTGAACTTGTCGAACGAACCGAAAGCCGCGTTGATGGCTTCAGCCAGTGCGCCGGTTGGTTGGCCGCCAGCGTTTGGCGCCAGGCAGTTCCAGTAGAAAGTGTGGTTCCAGACCTGAGCGGCGTTGTTGAAGATACCGCCCGAGGAAGTCTTGACGATTTCTTCCAGGGTCTTGCCTTCGAACTCGGTGCCTGGCACCAGGTTGTTCAGGTTCACGACGTAGGTGTTGTGGTGCTTGTCGTGGTGAAACTCCAGGGTTTCCTTGGAGATGTGCGGCTGCAGGGCATCGTGTGCGTAAGGCAGCGGCGGCAATTCGAAAGCCATGATGATTCTCCTAGTCAGGTCAGTTGCGGTGAGCGCAAGGCCGATCACGGGCGGCCAGACAAGCGCCGGGGAGTTTGTACTCTTTGCGGCGCAGGGAGTCGGATCATAGCACCGGGGGGGCGGCATAACCACGCAACAACTGTGTGGAATAGAGCTTGTGCGGATCAGATGGCCGCGATCAACTGCAGCGCTACGGCAAACATCATCACCGCCACCAACAGATCGAGAATTCGCCAGGTGCTTGGGCGGGCGAGCCACGGTGCCAGCCATGCGGCACCGAGCGCCAGGGTGAAGAACCACAGCAGCGAGGCACTGGCCGCGCCGACGACATAAGCGCCAGGCTCGGTTTGTTGTGCGCCCAGGGAGCCGATCAGCAAAACGGTATCCAGATAGACGTGCGGGTTGAGCAGCGTGACCGCCAGCGCACTGAGCATCACCGCCCGCAGCGAGCGTACGGTCTGGTTCTCGCCTTGCTCGAGGCTCTGTTTCGAAAAGGCCCGGCGCAGTGCCTGGCTGCCGTACCACAACAGAAACGCTGCGCCGCCCCAGCGGGCGATCGCCAACAGTGTCGGATTCTGTGCCAGTACGGTCGCCAGGCCGAATACCCCGGCCGCCACCAACAGGGCGTCGCAGGCCACGCAGAGTGCCGCTACCGGCAGGTGATGTTCACGCCGCAGGCTTTGCGCCAGGACAAACGCATTCTGGGTGCCGATCGCCATGATCAGGCCGAAGGCCACGAGCAGCCCGTTCACATAACTTTGCCACATGACGTTTACTCCGCGTTGGCTGCCAGATCCCGCAACACTTGCAGGGCACGGTCGGCGTCGGCCTGGCCGACAAACAAATGGTCGTGGTAGTAGCCGGCAATCACGTTGCAGCTGATGCCGGCCTTGCCCAATGCCGTGGCGAACGCGGCGGTCAGGCCGACCGCTTCGAGGGCCGAATGCACGTTCAGGGTGATCCAGGCGGCGATGTAGTCGAAGCTGAATCCGGCTTTTTCGGCGTGGGAGCGTTCGAGAATCACGGTCAGGCCTTCCTGTTCGCGGAAGCTGCCGACAATCTCCAGACCTGTAGGCAATTTGCCGTCGCGCAGGGTGCAGAACACGTATTCGCCGGCATTGAGTTGCGGGCTCATGCTGCGCAGCAGCGTTGCCAATGAAGTTTCGCCAGCCATGTGGGTGATCCTTGTTCAAGAGTTCTTGCTGGTCATTGTCCTTGTGCAGGCTGTATAAGAAAAACAAATCATGCTGATCGCTCATTAGGAAAACTGATGTTCGACTACAAATTGCTTTCCGCCCTGGCCGCTGTGGTCGAACAAGCCGGTTTTGAACGGGCAGCCCAGGTGCTGGGCTTGTCGCAATCGGCAATTTCCCAGCGCATCAAGCTGCTGGAAGCACGGGTTGGCCAACCGGTAATCGTAAGGGCGACGCCGCCAACGCCGACGGAAATCGGTCGACGCTTGCTCAACCACGTGCAGCAGGTGCGCTTGCTTGAACGGGATCTGCAAAGCCTGGTGCCGGCGCTGGATGAAGAGGGCCTGCCGGAACGCCTGCGCATCGCCCTGAACGCCGACAGCCTGGCCACTTGGTGGGCGCAAGCGGTGGGGGCTTTTTGCGCGGAACAACATCTGTTGATGGACCTGGTGGTCGAAGACCAGACCGTGGGCCTCAAGCGCATGCGCGCCGGTGAAGTGGCAGCCTGTGTCTGCGCCAGCGAGCGTCCGGTGGCGGGCGCGCGCAGCGTGCTGCTGGGGGCGATGCGTTACCGTGCGCTGGCCAGCCCTGCCTTTATTGCCCGGCATTTTCCGCAAGGCGTGCGCGCCGATCAGTTGGCGCGAAGCCCGGCACTGGTGTTTGGCCCGGACGATTTCCTGCAGCATCGCTATCTGGCATCCCTCGGCGTCGAGGGTGGTTTCGAACACCATTTATGCCCGTCTTCGGAAGGATTCATCCGTCTGACGGAAGCCGGTCTGGGCTGGGGTCTGGTTCCGGAACTGCAGGTGCGCGAGCAACTTGAAAGGGGCGTATTGCGGGAGCTGCTGCCAGATAAGCCAATCGATGTGCCGCTGTACTGGCATCATTGGCGTAATGGTGGTCAGTTGCTGGGGCTGCTCACCGATCAATTGGTCAGCGCATCAAAGCAATGGCTGGTGCCCTTGGACTGACGCGCAGCGTCAAGACCTCACGTAATACGCAAAACGAAATATTCGGAGCAATTCATGAAGATTCTGGTTACCGGCGCAAGCGGCTTCATCGGCGGGCGCTTTGCGCGTTTTGCCCTGGAGCAGGGCCTGGACGTACGGGTCAACGGTCGCCGGGCCGAGAGTGTGGAGCATCTGGTACGCCGCGGAGCCGAGTTCGTCCAGGGCGATTTGAGCGACCCGGAGCTGGCGCGCGAACTGTGTGCGGATGTCGAAGCCGTGGTGCATTGCGCTGGTGCCGTCGGCCTATGGGGGCGTTACCAGGACTTCCATCTAGGCAACGTCCAGGTCACCGAGAACGTGGTCGAAGCCTGCCTGAAACAACGGGTTCGGCGGCTGGTGCATTTGTCGTCGCCGTCGATCTACTTCGATGGCCGCGATCACCTGGGCCTGACCGAAGAGCAGGTGCCCAAGCGCTTCAAGCACCCTTATGCCGCCACCAAGTACCTGGCCGAGCAAAAAGTCTTCGGCGCCCAGGAGTTCGGTCTGGAAACCCTGGCCCTGCGCCCGCGTTTCGTCACCGGGGCCGGCGACATGAGCATCTTCCCGCGCCTGTTGAACATGCAGCGCAAGGGGCGCCTGGCGATCATCGGCAACGGTCTGAACAAAGTCGACTTCACCAGTGTGCAAAACCTCAACGAGGCGTTGCTCAGCAGCTTGCTGGCCAGCGGTTCGGCGCTGGGCAAGGCTTACAACATCAGTAACGGCACACCGATTCCATTGTGGGACGTGGTCAATTACGTCATGCGCAACATGCAAGTCCCACAGGTCACCCGCTACCGTTCCTACGGCCTGGCCTACAGCGTGGCGGCGCTCAACGAGGGGGCGTGCAAGTTGTGGCCGGGGCGCCCCGAACCGACGCTGTCGCGCCTGGGCATGCAGGTCATGAACAAAAATTTCACCCTGGACATCAGCCGCGCCCGGCATTATCTGGATTACGATCCCAAGGTCAGCCTCTGGACCGCGCTCGATGAATTCTGCGGCTGGTGGAAGGCACAGGATATTCGCTGACGCTCGCTCAACGCGCCCTCACTGAACCGGTACCGGGCTTCAGGGTCAATGGTTACGGCTGTGGGGTTTATACTGCGCGGCATAAAGCCATTATGTGATTGACTAAGGTTGACTCAATGTCCATGCGTAACGATGCCAACGACGACTTCGACGATGTACCGAGCCTGCGTGCAGACGTTCTCGATGACGACTTTCCGCCGACTGCCCGCACGGTCGTGCATTCGCGCACGGCGCCGGTGGTGAAGGTCAAGGCGGCGAGTACCGGTCCCCTGTGGGCGTTGGTCGGGGCGTTGTTCTTTGCGTTCGCGGGCCTGGCGTGGTGGAGCTTCCAGCAGATTTCCCTGATGGAACAGCAACTGGTGGCGACCCAGGAAAGCTTTGCGCGAATCAGCGAAGAAGCGGCGGGGCGCCTGCAGGACATTTCCGGAAAGGTGGTTGCCAGCCAGACCAGTGTCACCACCGACAGCGAGGCCCTGAAGCTGCAAATCCGCCAGCTGGAAAGCAAACTCCAGGACCAGAACGCCCAGCAGCAAGGTGTTGCCGGCCAGGCTTCGGATCTGGACAAGCGACTGGCACAAATGACCGCGCAATCGGCCGAACTGGACAAACGCCTGGTGCAGTTGACTGCACAGGACAATGAACACCAGGCGGCCAATACGCAGTTGCAGGCCCAGGTCAAAGCCTTGAGCGCCGAATTGGCCGCCGTGAAAAGTGCCCCGTCCGACTCGGAAAAACTCGATGCACAGCTCAAGAGCCTGGGCGCCGATATCACCGCGCTGAAGAAACAGGGCAACCCGAGCGCTGCCATCGAGCGACTCGAGCAAGACATGGTCGTGCTCAAAAGCGTGCAGGATAACCGTCCAGCCGCTGCTCAGGGATCGACCAACACCGCCGAATTCGATGCGTTCCGCAGTCAGGTCACCCGCAACATCAATACCCTCCAGGCGCAAATCCAGAACCTTCAGCAGCAACTGCGCACCCGGCAGTAATCAGAACACTTGTGTCGAGGGAGCTTGTTGTGGCGAGGGGGCTTGCCCCCGTTCGGCTGCGCAGCAGTCGTAAATCAGGCACCGCGGTTGATCTGGTAAACCGCGGCGAATGGATTTGGGGCGGCTTCGCCACCCAACGGGGGCAAGCCCCCTCGCCACAAAAGCCTATGACCATGTTCTGGCGAATATTCATACATCCCCCTTGCCGTCTACGCTCTTGAAACACCATCAAGAACGAGGGATGCGCAATGGGGTTTCTGCATAGGTTCGCCTTGCTGTGCGGTATGTTTTTATTGTGCCTGGGCCAGGTGCAAGCCGCCGGGACGGAGAAGGACGACAGCAAGGCGGCCATCGCCCTGCTGGAAAAAGCCCTGGCTTACTACCACCAGAATGGCGACAAGGCCTTGGCGGCATTCAGCCGCCAGGGTGAGTTTGTCGACAAGGACCGTTATGTCTTTGTGCTCGACACCAAGGGCGTGATGCTTGCCAGTGGCGGGCCGTCATCGGCATTGATTGGTCGGGACGTCTCGGAAGTGCTTGGGCCGGATTTGCAGAAAACCTTCAAGGAGGCCCTGAAAGTGCCGGAAGGCAATGGCATTCAGCAGGCGGAGTATCGCTGGCAGAACTGGAATGACGGCAAGGTCGAGCGCAAGCATGTCTACTACCAGCGCGTGGGCCAGCGGATTCTGGCGGTCGGTTATTACCTGCCACGGGCATCCGCCGAACAGGCCATGGCCTTGCTGAACAAAGCGGCAACCGATCTGGCCAAGGACGAAAAGGGCACCCTGACGGCAATCAACTCCCTCAAGGGCGGCTACCTGCAGGATGACCTGTATGTGTTTGCCGTCGACCTGGATAACCGGCGTTATGTGGCCCACGGCACCAACCTGCGGCTGGTCAATACCGACTTCAGCAAGGTCGAGGACCCGGAAGGCAAACCGGTAGGCGAGCCGATTCTGGCGTTGATGGCCGGGCAGGATTACGGCGAATACCAATACCGCTGGAAAAACCCGGTGACCGGCAAGGTCGAGAACAAACATGCCTACCTGAAGAAAGTCGGGCATTTTCTGGTGGCGGTCGGGTATTACAGCACTTGAACCGTAGTGACTGTCAGACCGCTTTCGCGAGCAAGCCCGCTCCCACAGTTGGCCGCGTGTTCATGAAGAACTCGGTCTAATGTGGGAGCGGGCTTGCTCGCGAATACAGGCGACGCGGTCTGCCTACCGAACCTTATCCTCGCGCCCGCGCAACAGCATGTTCGGCATGGCAATCGCCGCCGCCAGCCCCAGCAGCGACACCACCGCACTGACCGTCAGCAAGTGCCGGAACGTCAACAGCAACTCGGCGCGCAGAGCGTTCTGCGCGTCACCCGGTGCGGCGTTCAAGCCGTCGAGCAGCACATTGCCTGAACTGCCCTCGACGATCAGGGAGGAGCCGGCCAGGTGCGCAAAACTTGAATCCTGCAACAACGCCAGCAGCAGCGCCGACATCAACGCCACACCCACGGCACCGCCCAGCGAGCGGAAGAGGTTGGTGGTGCTGGTGGCGACGCCGATGTCGCGCTGGTCCACCGAGTTCTGCGTGCCGACCAATGACGTCGGGAACTGCATGCCGGAGGAAATCCCGCAGAGCAACATGAACAGGCTGCTCACGACGAATGCCTGCGGCGGGCTGAACGCCATGCCAAGTATCGCGATGGGCATCAGTGCAGCACCGCTGAGGATCATCGGTTTGTAGCGTCCGGTCACGGAAGTACGGCGGCCGGCGAAATACGCGCCAATCGGCAAGCCCATGGCCAGAGGCAACAGATGCAGGGCGGCACTGTCGGCACCGGCGCCGGTCACGCTCTGGAAGCGCAATGGCATTAGCACAATCAGCGAGATGGCCTGGAAACTGGTGAAGAAAATCGTGCACCAGCACAGGATCGCATTGCGGTTGGCGAACAGATGCATGGGCAGCAAGGGCTCCCGTGCCCGCCGCTCATGAACGACAAACAGCCCCAGCACCAGCACCGCACAAGCGAGCAACACCAGCACTTCGGTACTGCGCCAGGAATGCCCCTGACCGACCTGCGTGATACCCAGCAACAACGCTGTCAGCCCGATGATCATCAGTACGGTGCCAAGGTAGTCGATGACCGGTTTGCGTTGCGGAATCGGCAGGCCCACCAGCGTGCGATAAGCCACCAGCCAGGCGCCCAGGCCCAGCGGCAGGTTGATCAGGAACACCCAGCGCCAGGACAGGTATTCGGTCATGTAGCCGCCGAGCACCGGGCCGGCCACGCTGGCCACCGCGTACATGCTGCTGAAATAGCCCTGGTACCGGCCGCGTTCCCGTGGCGGCACGATGTCACCGATGATCGCCTGGCTTACCGAAATCATCCCGCCGGCCCCGATGCCCTGGAAAATTCGCGCCAGCACCAGTTGCTCCATGCTCTGTGCCATGCCGCAAAAGAGCGACGCCAGGGTGAACAGGCCCATGCCGAACAGCATCAGCTTGCGCCGCCCGTACAGGTCGCCCAGTTTGCCGTAGATCGGCACCGCCACGGTCATGGCCACCATGTAGCCGGAAATCACCCAGGCCAGCAGGCTGACGTCCTTGAACTGCGCGGAAATGGCCGGCATCGAAACGGCGACGATGGTCTGGTCCAGCGCCCCGAGAAAGATCGCCAGCATCAGGGCGATCAGCACGCTACGGATGGCGGGTTTGGGCATTTCAGGCTGGTGGAGATTGGTCACGGGAAACCTGTGGGCAGTGATTGACCCGCAAGGAGCAAGGCGAGCGGGAGTGCTCGCCAGTGTAAGTCGATAGCAAGCTATTCGATAGTCTCGTATGGAAGCCCGACGTAATTTTCCGCAATGGTCTTGCGACCCGCTTCCGAGCCGATGAAGTACTCCAGTTCCGATTCGGCAATGCGCTGGCTGAAGGCATCGTGGTCGTCGAAACGGTGCAACATCGACGTCATCCACCAGGAGAATCGCTCAGCCTTCCACACCCTGCGCAGGCAAATTTCGGAGTACTTCTCCAGCAAATCGACGCGATCTTCGCGGTAAACCCTGAGCAGAATGTTGAACAGGGTACTGACGTCACTGGCGGCCAGGTTCAGGCCCTTGGCACCGGTGGGCGGGACGATGTGCGCGGCATCGCCGACCAGGAGCATTCGCCCGTACTGCATCGGTTCAACCACGAAGCTGCGCAGCGGCGCGATGCTTTTTTCGATGGACGGTCCGGTCACCAGTTTTTGTGCAAGATCGACTGGCAGACGGGCTTTGAGTTCGTCCCAGAAACGTTGGTCCGACCAGTTTTCGACATGATCGCTGGCGGGCACCTGCAGGTAATAACGGGTGCGTGTCGACGAACGCATGCTGCACAGGGCAAAACCGCGCTCATGACGGGCGTAGACTAGCTCATCGTGGACCGGCGGGGTATCGGCCAGAATCCCCAGCCAGCCGAAGGGATAGACTCGTTCGAATATTTTCAGGCATTCGGCGGGGATCGATTGCCGCGCCACTCCATGGAAACCGTCGCAACCGGCGATGTAGTCGCAATCGAGACGCCAGGTCTCTCCGTCCTTCTCAAAAGTGACAAACGCTTCGTCGGTTTTCAGGCCGTGGGGGACGACGTTTTCGGCTTGATAAATCGTCTGCGCACCGACCTCCCGACGAGCGGCCATCAGGTCGCGGGTGACTTCGGTCTGGCCATAGACCATCACGGTTTTGCCCCCTGTCAGGGCGTGCAGGTCGATGTGTACCCGGCGCCCGTCAAGGGCCAGTTCGAAGCCGCCGTGCACCAGCCCCTCGGCGTCCATGCGCTGGCTTACACCAGCCTGGCGCAACAGCTCTACCATGCCTTGTTCAAGCACGCCGGCGCGGATTCGGCCGAGTACATAGTCCGGGGTCTGACGTTCTAGAATGAGGGTGTCGATGCCGGCGTTGTGCAGCAATTGGCCGAGCAACAAGCCTGAAGGGCCGGCACCAATGATGGCGACCTGGGTTTTCAGTGTTTTCATTGTTTTTATGACTCGCAAGCTTCACGCGACCAGGGCCGGTGAGTGATTTTTATGGATCGAGTGCTTGCATTTTTCCCTTGCGAGTCTGTCAATTGAAGGTGAAAACTGAGTCGATAGCTGTACATTCTGCCAATCGGTGCGATTATCGCCCGTCATCTACTCCGAGGCCTGGATTGAAGTGATGAACAAGCCTGACATGCCTTCGATTCCGGTGTTCAAGCTCTACGGTGAAAGCCTGGATTGGCCGACCCCGGACTTGCTGCACTGTGAAACCATTTCCAAACGCAGTAGCGAACATCATTGGGAAATCAAACCCCACCGCCACGCTGATTTGTGCCAGTTGCTCTTCGTATTCAAAGGTCAGGCAGAGCTTGAAATCGAAGGCAGGCGCACGCAACTGGTGGAACCGGTCATCCAGATCCTGCCGCCGCTGTCGGTGCACGGCTTTCGCTTTGGCGAAGACGTGGAAGGGTTTGTCGTGACCCTGGCCGCACCGCTGATTGCCCACCTGCAGATGCAGCTGGGACAGTCGGTCAACGCCCTGGCCCAGGCCGAAAGTTACTCGGCAGGCGATGACGCCGAGTACCTCAACAGCCTGTTCACTGCCCTGCAGAACGAATACAACAGCCATCAACCGGCGCGGGAAATGCTCATGCATTCGCTGGTCAGCGTGATCGTGGTGTGGGTCAGCCGCCAGGTGATCCAGCGTCGCACCGCGATGGCGCGACCGCAGCGGGCCCGGGAATACCTCAACGGCTTTATTCAACTGGTGGAAGAGACCTACCGCCAGCACGTCAAGGTCGAGGACCTGGCGCACCGGCTGGGGATTTCCGTGTCGCACCTCAACGGCACCTGTCGTGAGCTGGCGGGGCAACCGGCGTTGCAGATCATGCACGAGCGGCAATTGCTGGAGGCCAAGCGTTTGCTGACCTACACCAGCATGACCATTTATGAAATGTCCGACGTGTTGGGGTTTTCCGATCCGACCAACTTCACGCGCCTGTTCCGGCGTCGCGTGGGGATTTCGCCCAAGGCGTTCCGCGACCGCTTGAAGGCCGATCAGGACAACGAAGCCTGACCCCCTTCGTTACCGGAGGGCGTTGAGGGTGGCGTTGTGGGGAATGCAGCGCTCGAAGTTGCAGCTGGCGTAATCACGGGGCAGGTTACGCAGTTGCTCGACGCGCCAGGCGGCAGCGCCATACAACCCTAGCGTGACCGCACAGGTGATGAAGATCGCGAGGTATCTTCGTGTCTTGATGTTCATGGCGTTGACCTCTGAACGAATACCTTTCGGTATTACTTTGAGCATAGGTCAGCGCCGGTGAGTTACCAGCCATAACGCGCCATTCAGACCACTGATGACTTCCACTTGTGGGAGCGGGCTTGCTCGCGAAAGCGATATTTCATGCGCAAAATTTGCATCGGATGTACCGACCTCTTCGCGAGCAAGCCCGCTCCCACAATTGATCCGGTTACAGGCCGATATCCCATTGCGGTTCTTGCGGAAACCTCTCCACCAGAAAGTCCAACAGGCTGCGCAACGCCGCCGGCATGTGCTTGCGCGAGGCATACACCGCATACACGTTCATTTGCCGGGGTTCGGCCGTGGGCAGTAGGCGAATCAGTTCGCCGCTGTGGATGTGCACGCCGGCCTGGTAGGTGGGCAGCATCGCCACCCCGGCACCGGCGATTGTTGCGCGCAACAGCGTGCTGGCCTCGTTGGCGCTGATGTTGCCCTGCACCGGTACTGAAACCTGTTCGCCATCCTGCTCGAAATGCCAGAGGCTTTTGCCGAAGTAGGAATGGGTCAGGCAATTGTGCCGGCTCAGGTCCTCGACCCGTTGCGGCGCCGGATGCTCGCGCAGGTAAGCGGGGGAAGCGCAGATCACCGAGCGGCAAACCGTCAGGCGACGGGCGATCAGGTTCGGGTCCAGGTCGTTGCTGGTGCGGATCGCCAGGTCGATGCGCTCATCCACCAGGTTCACGGTGCGGTCGAGCATCTGCATGTCGATGCTGACGCCGGGGTAGCGTCGCACATAGGCGGCCATGGCATCGGCCAGTTGCGCCTGGCCGAAGGAGGTGCTGACACTGATCCGCAACAGGCCGCGCGGTGCGTCATCCGGCTCGCTGACGGCGGCTTGCATGTCAGTGGACAAGTCGAGCATCTGCCGGCAGCGCGGCAGGATCTCGTTGCCGGCGGCGGTCAGGCTCAATTTACGCGTGGTGCGGTGCATCAGGCGCGCCCCGACCCAGTCTTCCAGTTCAGCCAGATACCGCGACACCACCGGCCGTGACAACTCCAGATGATCGGCGGCGGCCGACTGGCTGCCGAGGTCGACCACCGTGACGAACACACGCATTGCTTGAAGACGATCCATGATTTGCCCGCTTTCAGAAACAAACTATGTTCAAGCATCGCATTTTTTGTACTGAGTCAGGCAACTAAGCTCTGTTCTATCGCCAATCACGGCATCGGACAACGGAGCAACAGATGATCGGACTCACCCTTCTCAAGCGAGTTTTACTGGCAAGCGCTACCCTCGGTTTCGCCGCCCATGCAGCCGCCTCGACCCTGACGCTGGATGTCTACAACCCCGGCGAAAAAGCCATCTTCCCGGTGACCTCGGTGCTGGTCAGCGGCGAAAAGGAAGCGATTCTGGTGGATGCGCAATTCGGCAGGTCCCAGGCCGAACAGGTGGTGGAAAAAATCCGCGCCAGCGGCAAGCAATTGACCACCATCTACATCAGTCATGGTGACCCGGACTACTACTTCGGCCTCGATACCCTGACGGCCGCGTTCCCCAAGGCCAGGGTCCTGGCTTCGCAGCCGACCGTTGACCACATCAAGCACACCGTCGACGGCAAACTGGCGTTCTGGGGCCCGAAAATGGGTGCCGATGTGCCGGCCAAAACCATCGTGCCGGAGGTGCTCAAGGGCGACAGCCTGATCCTCGAAGGGCAGAAGCTGCAGGTGGTGGGGCTTGAGGGCCCGCAGCCGGATCGCAGTTTCGTGTGGATTCCATCGATCAAGGCCGTCGTCGGGGGTGTCGTGGTGGCGCAAAACATCCACGTGTGGATGGCTGACACCCAAACGCCGCAGTCCCACGCCGATTGGTTGGCTACGCTGCATTCCATTGAAACCCTGAAGCCAAAGACCGTGGTGCCGGGTCATTACCTGGGCGACAGCACGGGTTCATTGGGCTCTGTGCAGTTCACCGCCGACTACATCAAGGCCTTCGATGAAGAAACCGCCAAGGCCAAGGATTCTGCCGCACTGATCGCCGCGATGAAAAAACGCTTCCCGACCCTGGGTGATGAAAGCTCCCTGGAGCTGAGTGCCAAGGTCGCGAAGGGCGAGATGAAGTGGTAACCCATTGAGCTACCCAACCTGTTGGAGAATGTCATGAGCAAAATCGCAATCATCGGGGCCACCGGTCGTGCCGGTAGCCAATTGCTGGAAGAGGCCCTGCGTCGCGGCCACAGCGTCACTGCCATCGCCCGCGATACGTCGAAGATCGGCCGGCGTGACGGTGTGGTCAGCAAAAGTGTCGATGCCCTCGATGCCGCTGCCCTGCAAGCAGCCGTCGCCGGTCATGATGTGGTGATCAGCGCGGCGCATTTCGCCACCCTGCCTGCCAGTGCCGTGATCGGGCCTGTGAAGAGCGCCGGGGTCAAGCGCCTGCTGGTGGTAGGCGGCGCCGGCTCGTTGTTGTTGCCGGACGGTACCCGGGTGATCGACAGTCAGGGCTTCCCGGCAGAGTACAAGGCCGAAGCGGGTGCCGGCGCTGAGTTTCTGGAAAACCTGCGTCAGGAAAAGCAACTGGACTGGACTTTTCTGTCGCCGTCGGCGGAGTTTGTCGAGGGTGAGCGCACGGGCAAGTTCCGCATCGGCAAGGACGATTTGCTGGTGAGCAGTGCAGGGCGCAGCTGGATTACCTTTGCCGACTACGCGATCGCGATGCTCGACGAAGTGGAAGCACCGAAGCATTCGCAGCAACGGTTTACGGTCGGCTATTGAAGATCACTGATCTCCTGTAGGAGCGAGCTCGCTCGCGATGATCGCCAACGATAACGCTGGGAACCTGATACCCCGCGGCGTTCTCAGGTTCATCGCGAGCAAGCTCGCTCCTACAAGGTATTGTTCAGCGGCTTTGCGCCTGCTCCACCAGCCAGTCCATCAATTCGCGCAACTTCGGCGAAGGCCCGGGTTTTTCGGGGAACACCAGGTAATACGCCAGCCCCGTTGTCACCTTCAATTCGAATGGCATGACCAGTCGCCCGGCGTTCAGGTCATCGCCGATCAGCGACCAGTCGCCAATCGCCACCCCCGTTCCCTGGGACGCCATCGACATCGCCAGGTCCAGTGTTTCGAAATGCTGGCCCTTGCCGACATTGCTCAACTGTACGTCCGCGGCTTTCAACCAGGCCTTCCAGTCCCGTTCATCGCGGGTCGGGTGCAGCAACAAGTGTTGTTGCAGATCGGCCGGAGTCTGCAGGGGCATGGGGCCTTCGAGCATCGGCCTGGAACACACCGGCGTGAGTTGTTCATCGAAGAGCTTTTGCGACATCAATGAATCGTCCGGCGGTGCGCCGTACATCACCGCCGCATCGAACTGCTCGCGATGAAAATCCACGCCGTGCTTGACCGTGGTGGTCAGCTCCACCGGCACGTCCGGGCGTTCCCTTTGCCATTGCAACAGACGCGGCAGCAGCCAGCGCATGACGCAGGTCGGCGCCTTGAGCTGCAGGGTTTCGCGCTTCTCGCCGATCTGCTCCACCGCCTCGTCGATCAGGCCGAAAATCTGCTGCACCCGTGGCAGCCATTCCCGTCCTTCGGCTGTCAGGTCCAGGCCTCGGGCCTGACGGACGAACAGCTCATAACCCAGAAAATCTTCCAGCCCGGCGATCTGCCGACTCACCGCACCCTGGGTGATAAACAGCTGTTCGGCAGCACGGGTGAAATTGCAGCACTGCGCGGTAATCAGGAATGTGTGCAGCGCCGGCAGGGGAGGCAGTCGTTTCATTGGGATCCAAGGTATGACGTGAGGACATGGCTAGTATGACTTTTTATCCATTGTTGCGGCTACGTGTCGCCCGTTCCAATGAGGCCATTCCCGGGCCTGCGAATCCATCATAAACACAGCGCATGCCCGGCGTCTCAAACGAACAAGAAGGGCAAAGACATGGCGACGTGCGGCGAAGTATTGGTCAAGTTACTCGAAAACTACGGAGTCGAGCAGGTGTTCGGCATTCCGGGGGTTCATACCGTGGAGTTGTATCGCGGGCTGGCCCGTTCGAGCATCAACCACGTCACGCCGCGCCATGAACAGGGCGCCGGCTTCATGGCCGACGGCTACGCCCGCACCAGCGGCAAACCCGGTGTGTGCTTCATCATCACCGGCCCAGGCATGACCAACATCACCACCGCCATGGGCCAGGCCTACGCCGACTCCATCCCGATGCTGGTGATCTCCAGCGTGCAATCGCGCAGCCAGTTGGGCGGCGGTCGCGGCAAACTGCATGAGCTGCCGAACCAGGGCGCGCTGTGTGCCGGTGTCGCGGCATTCTCCCATACCCTGATGTCGGCGTCGGAATTGCCAGGCGTGTTGGCTCGCGCCTTTGCCCTGTTCCAGGCTGGCCGCCCGCGTCCGGTGCACATTGAAATTCCGCTGGACGTATTGGTTGAAGACGCCGACGACCTGCTCACCAGCCTGCCGGTCAACATCGACCGCGCCGGTGCTTCGCCGAGCGCCGTGTCGCGCATGACCGATTTGCTGGCCGGCGCCAAGCGCCCGCTGATTCTTGCCGGCGGCGGTGCAATCGACGCGGCGGTCGAGCTGACCGAGCTGGCCGAGCTGCTGGACGCGCCGGTAGCCCTGACCATCAATGCCAAGGGCATGCTCGCCTCCGGCCACCCGCTGCTGATCGGTTCGACCCAGAGCCTGGTCGCCACCCGTGCGCTGGTCGCCGAAGCCGATGTGGTATTGGCCATCGGCACCGAACTGGCCGAGACCGACTACGACGTGACCTTCGCGGGTGGCTTCGAGATTCCAGGCCAGCTGTTGCGCATCGACATCGACCCGGACCAGACCGTGCGCAACTACCCGCCGCACGTGGCCTTGGTCGCTGACTCGCGCAACGCTGCCCAGGCCTTGCTCAGCGCCTTGTCGCACAAATCCCTGGCCGAGCGCCGCAACGATTGGGGTCAGGTACGCGCCGCTCGTTTGCGTGAAGATCTGGCCGCCACTTGGGACGCGCCGACCCTGGCCCAGACCCGTTTCCTGGAAACCGTGCTGCACGAACTGCCGGACGCCGTGTTTGTCGGCGATTCGACCCAGCCGGTATACACCGGCAACCTGACGTTCAACCCGGAGCGTCCGCGTCGCTGGTTCAACTCGTCCACCGGTTACGGCACCCTCGGTTACGCCTTGCCGGCGGCGATTGGCGCCTGGCTCGGCGGCAGCGCTGAAAGCGGTCATCGCCCACCGGTGGTATGCCTGATCGGCGACGGCGGCCTGCAATTCACCCTGCCGGAACTGGCCAGCGCCGTTGAAGCGCGCACCCCGGTCATCGTGTTGCTGTGGAATAACCAGGGTTACGAAGAGATCAAGAAATACATGGTCAACCGTGCCATCGAGCCGGTCGGCGTGGACATCTACACCCCGGACTTCATCGGTGTGGCCAAGGCCTTGGGTTGCGCGGCCGAAGCCGTCAGCAGTGTCGAGCAATTGCGCGGTGCCTTGCGCGTGGCCACCGATCGCCAGGGCCCGACCCTGATTGAAATCGATCAGACCGAATGGATGAAGGCGGTGTCGAAATGAGTTTCCCGACTACCCTGGATGGCTTGTACATCAATGGCCAATGGTCGGCCGGCAACGAACACCTGCGCGTCATCAATCCGGCGACCGAAGCCCTGTTGACCACGGTGAACGGTGGCGATGAGCGCGCTGTCGATCAAGCGGTGAGCGCGGCGACCCAGGCGTTCGCCGCCTGGTCGAAAACCACGGGCGCCGAACGCGGCGCGATCCTGCGCAAAATCGCCGCTGGCGTGCAGGCCAATCGCGAAAAACTGATGCACCTGCAGTCGAGCAACAATGGCAAGCCGCAGTTCGAAGCCGCGATCGACGTCGATGACGTGATCGCCACGTTCGACTACTACGCCGGTCTGGCCGAAGGCCTGGACGCCAAGCAGGACAGCGCCATCGAGCTGCCAAGCGACGATTTCAGCGCTCGCCTGCGTCGTGAACCCTGTGGCGTGGTCGGCCTGATCGTGCCGTGGAACTTCCCGATGGTCACCACCGCGTGGAAACTCGCCCCGGCCCTGGCCGCCGGTTGCTGCGTGGTGCTCAAGCCTTCGGAAGTGACGCCGCTGCCGGAACTGGAACTGGCGACGATTATTGCCCAAGCCGGCTTGCCTGCCGGTGTGTTCAACCTGGTGTGCGGCACCGGCCTGGCCGTTGGCGCTCCGCTGTCGGCCGACCCGCGCATCGCCAAGGTGTCGTTCACCGGCAGCAATGCGGTCGGCGTGCAGGTCATGCAGCGTGCGGCGGAAACCGTCAAGGGCGTGAGCCTGGAACTGGGCGGCAAATCTTCGCTGCTGGTGCTGGCCGATGCCGATATCGACCTGGCGGTGGAAGTGGCTTGCGGCGGTGGTTTCTTCAACGCCGGGCAAATGTGTTCCGCCACCAGCCGCGTGCTGGTCGCCAATGAGCTGGCCGACGAGTTCCTGACCCGGGTGAAGGCCCGTGCCGAAGCGATTCGCGTGGCCGACCCGTTCGACCCGAACGTGGAAATGGGCGCCCTGGTCAATCAGGCGCAATACCAGCGTGTGCTCGGTCACATCGACCGCGGTTTGAGTGCCGGCGCCAAACTGGTTTGCGGCGGCAATCGCCCGGCCGACCTGCCGCGCGGATATTTTTTGCAGCCGACAGTCTTCACCGAAGTGCCCCTCGACAGTGCGCTGTGGAACGAAGAGATTTTCGGCCCGGTGATCTGCGTGCGCAGTTTCGCCTCTGAAGCCGAAGCGATTGCCCTGGCCAACGACAGCCAGTTTGGCCTGGTCGCCAGTGTGGTCACGCGCAATGCCGAGACCGCCGACCGCGTCGCCAACGCTTTGCAGGCCGGGCTTGTGTGGATCAATGCGCCGCAAGTGATCTTCCCGCAGACCGCCTGGGGCGGCTACAAGCAGAGCAGCATCGGCCGCGAATTGGGGCCGTGGGGCTTGCAGGCTTTCCAGGAAATCAAACACGTGATTCGGGCCGTCTGAAGGCACGAAAAAGGTGAGCGCATGCCTCGTGATGAGGCATGCGCTGACGTCATGGCTTCAATGAGTTTTTATCGATAGTCAGGTGTTTTACACGACCTCAGGATGAACTCGCCGGCTCAGCCTGGCCCCCGAAAACACAGGGGCTAAAGCTGATCCAGCCGCGCGGATGCAACAGTTTCGACCAGCCTCATACCTACAAAAACAAAGGGAGTCCGTAATGGGCGAGCATGATCTGAACAGACGTCAATTCATCAAGACCGTGGGCGTAGCCTCGGTTGCAGCAGCGGCCATGAGCATGCCGTTCATCAAGGCCAATGCCAGCGATACACGTTTTGCCGGCAAGACCCTGCGTTTGCTGACCTGGTCCGATGACACCGGCCTGGCTGCGCTGCGCAACATCGCCGCGACGTTCGAAGACAAGTACGGCTGCAAGGTCATCGCTGACCGCACCGGCAGTACTTCGGAAATGGTCGCCAAGCTCAAGGCCGGTGGTGATCGTCCGCAATACGACATCATCACCCTGGCAGGCGTCGGTGCCGAAGGTCTGGCCGCCGCCAACCTGCTGGAAAAACCCGACCTCAACCGCATTCCCAACCTTGTCGATGTACCGGAGAAGTACCGCACCGGCGCCAATGGCCACGGTATCGGTTACCTGCTGTGGTGCAACAGCCTGGTCTACAGCACCCGCACCCAGAAAGAAGCTCCGACCAGCTACGCGGCCCTGTGGGACCCGGAACTGGCCCCGAACATCTTCCTGCCGCCGCCGAACTGGACCGAGGCCATGGACCTGATCATCATCGCCGCCAAACTGGCCGGTGGTGACGAACACAACATCGAACCGGGCTTCAAGAAACTCGCCGAGCTGAAAGATCGTGTGGTGACGCTGGGTGAAAACCCGAACCAGATCGCCGAGCTGTTCCGCACCGGTTCCCTGGACATGGGCGGCCTGTACGCACCAGCGTTCTTCCCGAAACAGATCCGCGATCCGAACTACGGCCTGAGCGCTACATTCGGCATGAAGGAAGGTTTCTACACCGACCTGATGCAGTCGGTAATGCCCAAGAACCGTCCGGGCGACACCGACATGGCCTACGCCTTCATCAACCACTCCCTGGACCCACTGGTGCAGGGCAAGATGGCTGAAGACATCTACAACGGCCCGGTCAACGCCAAGGCGATCATCTCCGCCGAAGCACGCAAGAGCCCGTACATCCTCACGCCGGAGCAGATTGCCGAGAAGGCGATCATGCACGACAACGCCTTCCTGGCGACTGTGCATGACCAATGGATTCGTCGTTACACGGAAATCTTTTCTTCCTGATCTGTAGGAGCGAGCTTGCTCGCGATGGATGTTAACGATGACGAGGGCTGCCTGAATGAACGTGGCGCCCTCACTTCCTTCGCGAGCGAGCTCGCTCCTACATGGGATCGGGGTCTACACCCCGCTTCCGTGTGCCACTGATCTTCCATTGACGAGACCCTTTGCTATGGAACACCAACCTCTGACCCATCCGGTGAGTGCCGCCCCCGTGCGCGCTGCTCAGGGTGTTTCGCCAACGACGCGGGCCTGGCTTTTCCTCTCGCCGTCGATGCTGTTTCTAGGCGTACTGATTGCCGCCAGCCTGCTGGTACTGCGCATGAGCGTGGGCACCAAAGGCGCGGAATGGTCCGGCTTCAGCCTGGCCAGTTACGCCCAGTTGCTGGAACCCTATTACCTCAAATCGCTGATGCTGACCCTGCGCCTGGCGCTGATCAGCGCGGTGATCGCAGTGATTCTGGCGATCCCGGTGGCCTACACCATGTCGCGCCTGACCTCACCGTTCGTGCGACGGATCTTCCTTGCGGCAGTGTTGCTGCCATTGCTGGTCAACCTGTTGCTGCAAAGCTACGGCTGGCTGGTGATCCTCGGTCCTGGCGGCATGCTCAACCAGACCCTGATGGGCCTGGGCCTGATCAAGCGCCCGATCATGCTGTTGTACAACCAGAACGGCGTATTGATGGGCCTGGTGCAAACCGCCTTCCCGCTGGCCGTGTTGCCGATTGCCAGCGCCATGCGCGGTGTCGCTCGCAGCTATGAAGAGGCCGCCGCCACCCTTGGCGCCAGCCGCTTGCAGGTGTTCCGCCAAGTGGTATTGCCGATGAGTCTGCCGGGGATCATTACCGGTGCGACCCTGGTGTTCGCCTACAACGCCAGCAGTTTCGTGGTGCCGTTGCTGCTCGGTGGCCGGCGCGTGCCGATGCTGGCTGTGATGGTGCACGACCAGATCGCTCCGCTGATGAACTGGCCCGCCGCATCGGCTGCCGGTGTGGTGCTGATCGTTACCACCCTGGCGATCATGACCCTGTCCGAATACATCACTGGCCGTCGTCGCCGCATGCTGGAGGCTTCGCAATGAGTACCCTGATCAAGAAGCGCCAGTCGCTGTTGCCGGGTGAAACCGGCAAGTTTGCCGGCATCCTCTCGGGCTTCATCCTGCTGTTGGCGGTGCTGCCGATCCTGACCATGATCGTGATGTCGTTCAGCGGTGCGTCGAACCTCGACTTCCCGCCGAGCAGCTACAGCCTGCAATGGTACAAAGCCGCCTGGCACACCTTTGTGTCACCGGACGCCAGCGACGTACTGAGCCTCGGCCAGGCCATGACCACCAGCCTGCTGGTGTCGTGCCTGACCATGATCTTCGCCACGCTGATCGCAGTGCCGGCGGCCTACGCGCTGACCCGTTGCGAGTTCCGCGGCAAGGCCGTGGCGCTGCAACTGATGTCGTTGCCACTGGTGTTCCCGATGGTGGTGTTGGGCCTGGCATTGCTGCTGGTGTTCGACAGCCTGCCGTTCCACATGACCACCTCGCGCCTGGTGATTGCCCACGTGATCCTCGCATTGCCGTTCGTGGTGAAGAACTGCACGGCGGCGATGCTCTCCATCGGCAGCGAAGTCGAAGAGGCCGCGCAAATGCTCGGCGCTTCACCGCTGCGGGCGATTGTCGATGTGGTGGTGCCGTTGATGAAGTCGGGGATCCTGGCGGGCATGCTGCTGGCGTTCATCGTCTCGTTCAACGAGTTCACCGTGACCTACTTCCTCTACACCATCGATGTGATGACCGTGCCGATCTGGATGTACAGCCGCACCGTGTCTTCGCTCGACCCAACCGTATTTTCGTTTGCCGTGCTGATCGTGCTGATCGACTTCGTCCTGATCTGGGCGCTGGAGAAGCTGGTTGGTGAAGGTGGCGTTTCGTTCTGATTTCTTGAGGTGCTTCTTATGTCTGGTCTGATTCTGGAAAACGTCGAGAAACATTACGGCTCGGCCTGCGCGGTAACGGATGTGAACCTGCATTTGCCCGAGGGCAAGCTGGTGTGTTTCCTCGGCCCTTCGGGCTGTGGCAAAACCACGTTGCTGCGCATGATTGCCGGCCTTGAAACCCTGACCGGCGGCGAGATCCGCCTGGACGGTGAAGACATCGGTAACACCCCGGCGCACCTGCGCAACTTCGGCATGGTGTTCCAGTCCCTGGCACTGTTCCCGCACATGACCGTGGGCGAGAACATTGCCTACCCGCTGAAACTGCGCGGGGTCAGCAAGGCCGACCAGCAGAAGCGGGTGGTGGAATTGCTGGAACTGATCCAGCTGCAACAAATGATCAATCGTCCGGTGGCCAAGCTCTCCGGTGGTCAGCGTCAGCGCGTGGCGATTGCCCGGGCGATTGCCTCGCACCCGAAAATCCTCTTGCTCGACGAACCGTTGTCGGCGCTGGACGCCAAGCTGCGCGAGTCGATGCAGGTGGAAATCCGCCAACTGCAACAACGCCTGAACATCACCACCATCATGGTGACCCACGACCAGCGCGAGGCCATGACCATGGCCGATATCGTGGTGGTGCTGGGTGAGCATCGGGTGCAGCAAGTGGGCACGCCGATTGAAATCTACCGGCACCCGGCCAACGAGTTCGTCGCCGATTTCATCGGCTCGGGCAACATCTTCCCGGCCACGGCGCTGGGCAACGGCAAGGTCAGCCTGCCAGGTGGCGATGCGCTGCAAGTGCCGATCTGCACCAGCATTGCGGCCGGGGAGAAGCTGAAGATGCTGATTCGCCCGGAAGACTTGCAACTGTCTGCACCGCAGGCAACCGCGGGCAACCGCTTGCTGGGCAAGGTGACGTTCGTGCGCGATATCGGCGCGACCATCGAGACCACGGTCGAGTGTTCCGGGGTGTCGTTTACCGCGCTGAGCACGCCGTGCCAGGGCTTCGGCCTGAGCATCGGGCATCCGGTGTCGGTGACATTGCCGGCGGAGGCTTGCCGGGTACTCGGGGCCTGATCCAAGACTTGTATTGCCTGAGCTGACCTCTTCGCGGGCAAGCCCGCTCCCACAGGGTATGTGGCGTTCACAATACCTGTGGGAGCGGGCTTGCCCGCGAAGGCGTCAGCAACCGCACTGAAAATTCCGGATCAGACACTCAGCCGCAACCGCGCCAGATCCCGCAAAGGCGGCGCACCGAACAGCCGACTGTACTCCCGGCTGAACTGCGAAGGGCTTTCATAGCCGACGCGATACCCCGCCGCCGAAGCCTCCAGCCCTTCGGCCAGCATCAGCCGCCGCGCTTCCTGCAGGCGAAGCTGCTTTTGATATTGCAACGGACTCATCGCCGTCATCGCCTTGAAACGGTGATGCAGCGTCGACACGCTCAGGTTCACCTCTTTCGCCAGATCATCGATGCGCAACGGCTGCTCGAAATTGCCGTTGAGCCATTTGATCGCCTGGCTGATGCGATGGCTCTGGCTGTTGGCGATGGCGATTTCGTACAGCCGATGCCCCTGTTTGCTGCGCAACAGTCGATAGAGAATCTCCCGGCGAATCAGCGGCGCGAGCATGGCGATGTCTTTTGGCGTGTCCAGCAGCCGTGCCAGACGCAGCACCGCATCAAGCATGGCGGTGTCGAGCCGTTCGACATACAGCCCGCGCCCGGTCGGCCGGGTGGGTACACCGAGGGGGCCGGCGTCGGCGATCAGTGCAGTGATTTCCGCCGGGTCGATGTCCAGGCGCAAGGCCAGGATCGGTTCCTCGGCCGAGACATCCACCACCCTTCCACTCAGCGGCATCGAGACCGAGACCACCAGGTAGTTCAACGGGTCGTAATTGAAGTACTCGTCGGCCAGCCGAACTTCCTTGCGCCCCTGGGCCATGATGCACAGCGCCGGTTGCGCCAGCCCCGGGGCGAACTCATGGGACTGGCTGTGGCGGGACATGAACAGCGAGCCGATGGCCGTGGCATAACTGCCGTCTTCGGCGGTGTTACGGCGAATGATCGCGGCCAGTTCCGCGCGCTGCTTTTCCATGTCGGTGTCCAGCGGGGCTTGAAAGTGATCGAGCGACGACATGCGAGGCATCCTCGGCAAGGCAGGGTGGGAATGGAGCAGAGCATAAGTTTGTGCAAGCGACAGCGGTAGACACATCCTGCCGGATGCTTGCCTGATTCTGCCTGGGCACGACCGACGGCGTTAATACTAGAGCCTTGCGCCGGAAAAACTTGCTTGAAACTCGTGTGACAGAACGGTGACGGGGTTTTACCGCTTGTTACAGGCTTGCCATGCAGTTTCGCAGGATTGTGCAACGCGCCGGCAGGAATCGACTAACGAGACCGGCATCGTGGCCCTTAACCTTTGATCCTGTCGCAGCCCGTCCCCCGGCTGCCACGCGACTCCCCGGGAGGGTTGAACATGTCCAAGCAGATCCCCGTCAGTCATATGGCCTTCGTTCGAGCGCGCGCCGGGCGCTCGGCGGAACTCGGTGTGCGCCTCAGTGCCCTGATCGAACCGTCCCGCGCAGCGCCGGGTTGCCTGAGCTTTGCCTTGCAGCATTCGCAGTGCGATCCAGAACTGTGGCTGGTGTCCGGTTTCTGGAGCAATCAACAGGCGATGACCGCGTACTTCAGCACGCCGGCGATGGAAGTTTTTGCCGAGCTGGTACAGGACCTGGTGGTCAACAGTCTGGATTTTCACACCTTCAAGGATGTGTCGGCGGCACAGGCCCTCGGTCAGTCCGGCGCAGCGGTACACAAACTGGCCGGTTGAGGGTTTAATGACAGCATTCTCAACCAGCCAGGACTCGCGACATGGCACGTAAAGCCTTTGAACACTTTGAAGCTGTTTCCGCTGTAGTACCGGGCGAGGGTGGTTACCACGCCGCTATCGCCGTCAAGGCGCTGGGTGGTTCCGGCGCCCCGCGTTTTCACAAAGTGCTGGAAGGCCAGGTCTTCAAGACCGCCCACGAGGCCGATGATGCGGCCGCCAAGGAGCTGACCCGCCTCAAGGACGTCAGAGAAAACACCGACCTGCTCTGGTGATCACTTCACCGCCCCCGGGCGGTACATCTTGAACAACGCCTCAGGCCCCAGCTGGAAGTAATCCGCTGGCCCGCCGCCGCGCAGAATCGGTTCTGCCGCGGCGGTGTCGTATATCCCGTCCTTCAACAGCCATTTGGCGATATGCACGGCGACCACTTCGCCGAGGACCAGCCAACTGGGCACCACATTGCCGTCCGCCCGTTGCAACTGAATGATCTGCGTGACCTTGCACTCGAACGACACCGGGCTTTCGGCCACTCGAGGCACCTGAATGACCTTGGAGGCAACGGGTGTCAGTCCGGCCAGTTCGAATTCGTTGACCAAAGGCCCGACCATGGCGCAGCTCTGGTTCATCTGCTCGGCCAGCGGCCGTGTGGCCAGGTTCCAGGCGAACTCACCGGTCTGTTCGATGTTGTTCAGGCTGTCTTTGCGCCCGACGCTGGAAAAACCAATGATCGGCGGAATGTAGTTGAAGGCATTGAAGAAGCTGTAGGGCGCCAGGTTCAAGCGGCCCTCGGCATCCTGTGAAGAGATCCAGCCGATGGGGCGTGGACCGACGATGGCGTTGAACGGATCGTGGGGCAGGCCGTGGCCGTTGGCGGGTTCGTAGAAGTGGATGTCATCGGGCATCGGGGAGAGTTTCCGGAGCGGGCGGGAGACGCTCATGGTGCAAGCACGCGCCGCGGATTTCCAGCCCGGCCTCACCCCTGTAGGAGCGAGCATGCTCGCGATGGTCGTTAACGATTACGTGTGTTCCCTGGCTGAACGCGGTGCACTTGAGTCCATCGCGATCAAGCTCGCTCCTACAGGTTTGAGGCCGGGCTGTGAATCTCCCTCCACGATCAGCCGATGCTTTCAGCCGTACCGGTTTTGTCGAAACCGTCAGCAGCATAGGCACCCGAGTGGCTGCGTTCGATGGCAGCGCTGGCTCCGGACTCGAAAGAGGCCGAGCCGGTTTTGTCGTAGCCGTCGGCCGCGAAGGTGTTGGCAGCCAGTACGGAAAGGACCAGGGTAAGGATCAGTTTGGTTTTCATGGCGGTAACTCCCGTTTCGTTGGCGTTTTGTGCAATAAAAACTGCGACGCCAGATAATTCGATTTAATTTCGCAAATACATCCTGATAGTGATCGATTAATTAGATATTAAGGTCGTCAGGCTTTTTCGCTTTCAAGGAAGAGTGAGCACATCGCAATCAATCGATCAGGTCGTTAAAGGTTGGGCGGCGAGCATTAACGCGTGATTAATCGGCTCTTTTGCCGGCGTGACAGATTTTTCATAAAGCCCTTACCCATTTTTCACTGCTGCATCGCCAATCTGCGCGCCGGCCGAACCAAGATTTGGCCGTCATGACCATTGGAGTTCTACCCTCGATGAATAAACTTCCTCAAATCACCCTGGCGTTCTGGGTGATGAAAATCTGCGCGACAACCCTGGGGGAAACCGCGGGGGATCTGCTGTCGATGACCCTCAATGTCGGTTATGCCATCAGCTCGCTGATCCTGATCAGCGTGTTCGTGCTGACATTGGTGACGCAACTGATGTCGAAAACCTACAAGCCAGTGCTGTACTGGATCGTGATTCTGTCGACCAGCACGGCCGGCACCACCATGTCGGACTTCATGGACCGCACCCTGGAGCTGGGTTATGCCACCGGTTCGATGATCCTGATTGCGATTCTGTTGGGGATCTTTGCGGCCTGGCGCCTGAGCGGCGATTCGCTGAACGTGACCAAGGTCCAGACGTTCCGTGGCGAGATGTTCTACTGGATGGCGATTCTGTTTTCCAACACCCTGGGTACGGCGCTGGGCGATTACCTGGCCGACGATTCGGGCCTGGGTTTTGCCGGCGGTGCGCTGCTGATCGGTTCGACCATCGCTGTGGTGGTGCTGCTGAAATACTTCACGAAAATTTCGTCGGTTGTGCTGTTCTGGGTGGCGTTCGTGCTGACGCGGCCTTTCGGTGCAACCCTGGGCGACTTCCTGACCAAACCCCATGAAAAGGGTGGGCTGGACTTCGGCACCATCGGTTCGTCGCTGGTGTTGGCGGGGATTCTGGTGGTGATGATTGCCGGGGCTTCTGTTGCACAGAAAAAGTTTGGCAAGCCACAGGTTGCCGAGTTGACCTGATACCGAGGCGAGCCCATCGCGAGCAGGCTCGCTCCCACAGATATCGTGCAAACCTTGTGGGAGCGAGCCTGCTCGCGAAGGGGCTCTATCAGTCACTATTGCAGTGACGGCCAATCCTGTCAGTCAGTGACGATCCGCGAATGTTTGCGGGTGTCTTTCATGGTGACGTACACCAGCAACGACACGGCAATACATGCGGTGACGTACCAGTAGTAACCGGTTTCCATGCCGATGCTCTTGAACCACAGCGCGATGTATTCGGCGGTGCCGCCGAAGATCGATACGGTCAGTGCGTACGGCAGGCCCACGCCCAGGGCGCGAATTTCGGTCGGGAACAGCTCGGCTTTCACCACGGCGTTGATCGAGGTGTAGCCGCTGACGATGATCAGCGCCGCCATGATCAGGAAGAACGCGCCCCACCAGGTCGTAATGGTGTGCAGGGTGGTGAGGATCGGCACGGTGAACAGGGTTCCCAGGATGCCGAAGGCGATCAGGATCGGCCGGCGACCGATTTTATCCGACAGCCCGCCGATGACCGGTTGCAGGCACATGAACAGGAACAGCGTGGCGGCGGAAATGGTGGTGGAGTCGGAAATGCTCATGCCGACGGTGTTCACCAGGTATTTCTGCATGTACGTGGTGTAGGTGTAGAACGCCAGGGTACCGCCCATGGTCAGGCCGACCACGGTCATCAGTTCCTTGGGGTGGCGCATCAAGGTGCGCATCGCGCTTTCCTTGGCTTTTTCCTTCTTGGTGAACGACTCGGTCTCTTCCATGCCGCGACGCAGGTACAACGCAACCACGGCACACAGCGCGCCGATGGCGAACGGGATGCGCCAGCCCCAGGCATAGAGCTCTTCGGTGGTCAGCAGCTGTTGCAGCACGATCAGCACCGCCAGGGCGATGAGCTGGCCGGAAATCAGCGTCACGTACTGGAAGCTGGAGTAGAAGCCGCGACGCTCCTTGGTTGCCATCTCGCTGAGGTAAGTGGCGGAGGTGCCGTATTCGCCACCCACCGACAGGCCTTGCAGCAAGCGCGCGAACACCAGCAGGATCGGCGCGCCGATGCCGATGACTTCGTAGCTCGGGCTCAGGGCGATCAGCAGCGAGCCGAAGCACATCAGGTACACCGAGGCCATCAGGGCCTTTTTGCGCCCGACCTTGTCGGCATACAGGCCCATCAGCCAGCCACCGATCGGACGCATCAGGAAGCCCACGGCGAAGATCGCGGCGGTGTTGAGCAGTTGCGCGGTGGTGTCGCCCTTGGGGAAGAAGGTCTTGGCGAAGTACAGGGAGAACGCGGCGTAGACGTACCAGTCGTACCACTCGACCATGTTGCCGACGGAACCGCTGAAGATCGATTTGATGCGGCTGGAAGTGGTTCTTTCCTTGGCCGGCACGGCAGCCGACCCAAGCGGCAGGGAGTTGGAGTTATCCATTGAAGGATCCTTCATTTAATTGTTTTTGTGGAGCGCGGTGAAACGCAGCCTGCCAGGGCTATAGCAGGAGCTGTGCCAACGGGGAGAGGGCCGGTTTAGAGGGGGGAGGGTGTTTTGGTGAGCGGAAATCCGCTTATCTGTGGCGGGTTGTGAGCGGAAAATTGCTTATCCGGGCTTTAGAGTTTGTGTCGCATGTACCGGCCTCTTCGCGGGCAAGCCCGCTCCCACAATGACCGCGGGTGTTCATAAAATCTGTGTTCCCAGAAGATCCCTGTGGGAGCGGGCTTGCCCGCGAAGAGGCCAGCTCGGACGCTACAGGAACATCTCCCTGCTCAACCCATGCCGCTGCATCTTTTCATTGAAGGTCCGGCGCGGCAGTTGCAGTTCTTCGAGCACCGCTTTCACATCGCCCTTGTGCCGGGTCAATGCTGCGCGCAGGCATTGCGCCTCGAACGCTTCCTGCTGCGCCGCCAGTGACTGGCCTGACTCGATGCCAAAGGGCTCCGGCTCGTCGAGCCCCAATACCTGACGCTCGGCGACGTTTGCCAGTTCGCGCACATTGCCCGGCCAGTCGTGACTCAATAGATGGCTCAACTGTGGACCGCTCAACGGTGGCAGGGTCCGGCCCAGACGCTCGGCAGCGTTGCGGGCGAACGACTCGTAGAGCAACGGGATGTCTTCGCGCCGGTCGCGCAACGGCGGCAAACGCAACTCGGCGACGTTCAAGCGATAGGCCAGGTCTTCGCGAAAGCGTCCGGCCCGCGCTTCGTCGAGCAGGTCCGGTTTGGTCGCGGCGATGATGCGCAAATCCACGCGAATGCTCTGGTTCGATCCCAGTCGCTCAAGCTTCTGCTCCTGCAACACCCGCAGCAGCTTCACCTGCTGGGCCAGCGGCATGCTTTCGATTTCATCGAGAAACAGCGTGCCGCCGTCGGCGTACTCCAGTTTGCCAATGCGCCTGCCGGACGCCCCGGTAAACGCGCCGCTCTCGTGACCGAACAGCTCGGCCTCGAACAATTGCTCGGGGATGGCCGCGCAGTTGAGTGCGACAAAGGGTTTGCCGGCCCGTGGCCCGAAGTCGTGCAGGCAACGCGCAACCAGTTCCTTGCCGCTGCCGGTTTCACCGCGAATCAGCACGTTGACCGGCAGTGCTGCCAGGTCCAGCACCTGCCGTCGCAAGGTCTGCAAACCCCGGGACACGCCGAGCAGCGTGGCATCCAGTCTGGCGCGGTTGTCCGCCTGCTCGTGCAGAGCGCGGTTTTCCAGTACCAGCCGGCGCTTGTCGAGGGCGCGGCGCAGGCTGCCGAGCAGGGTTTCCGGGCTGAAGGGTTTTTCGAGGAAATCGTAGGCACCGTCGCGCATGGCCTCGACAGCCATCGGCACATCGCCGTGGCCGGTCAACAGGATCACCGGCAAATCGGCGTCCCGACGTTGCACTTCGGCCAGCAGTTCCAGGCCGGTCATGCCGGGCATGCGCACATCGCTGAGAATCACCCCGGCAAAGTGCCTGGGCAATTGCGCCAGGCATTCGTCGGCGCGGCTGAACAGCTGCACCTCGAAACCCGACAGGCTCAACCACTGCTCGACGGCACTGCGGATGCTGCTTTCGTCGTCGACCACCATCACTGAGTTCAGCATGCTTGATGCACCTCCAGGTCGATGGGCAGGGTCACGGTAAACACCGCACCCTTGTCATGATTGGCGGCACTCAGGCGCCCGCCGGATTCGTGAACGATGGCAAACGATACGGCCAGACCGATGCCCAGGCCATCGCCCACCGGTTTGGTGGTGAAGAACGGATCGAAGACCTTGGACAGGTTCTCTTCGGCGATACCGCCACCGTTGTCGATCACGCTCAGGCGCCACAATTGCTCGTCGGCTTCGAGGCGGATTTCCAGGCGTTTGCAGGGTTTGTCCTGCATCGCGTCGAGGGCGTTGCGCAGCAGATTGATCAGCACCTGTTCCAGACGAATCGCATCGCCGCGCACCCAGGCCGGGCGGGTCAGGTGCAACACCGTGCTGACCTGTTCGTCACGCAACCGTGTATCGAGCAGTTGCAGCGACTGGTCCACCACCGCCGCCAGGTCCAGGCGTTCGCGCAATCCACTGGGGCTTTTGCGGGCGAAGGTTTTCAGGTGGCCGGTGAGGGCCGCCATGCGCGTGAGCATTTCATCCACCGGTCTGAGCGCCTTGTAGGCGTCGTCGACGCGGCCGTGGTCGAGCAGCAGGCGCAGGGTTGCCAGCTGCATGCGCTGGGCGGTCAGCGGCTGGTTGATTTCATGCGCCAGGGCGGCGGACATCTGCCCCAGTGCCGCGAGTTTGGCCGACTGCACCAGACCCTCCTGGGCGGTCTTCAGGTCGCGCGTCCGTTCTTCTACAAGCTGTTCGAGTTCTTCGCGACTGCGCTGACGCAGTTTGGCCAGGCGCCAGCGCTGGTGGAGAAACAGCAGCAGGAACACCAGGGTCAACCATAGCCCGGCCGCGGCGAGCGCCGCGTTGCGGCTGTCTTCGAAGGCGACTTGCGGGCGCCGCAACAGGTGCAGGGTCCAGCCCTCGGCACCCAGCGGCAGGGATTCCCACAGGTAATCCGCCTTGCCGTCCGGGCCATCGACCCGAGCCAGGTCGCTGTTGTCGTCAAAGCGCCGCAATGATTGAAACTCAAGCGGCGTCAGGGGTTGCTTGTCGTACTGGCGGGTGCTCTTGAGCTCGGCATGATCGCGGTCGTTCAACGGCTTGAGCAGGCGGTAGCGCCAGCCCGGCTGGTTGGCGATGAAGATGATCCCGCGTGCGTCGCTGACCAGCAGCGTGTCGCTGCCCTGGCGCCATTCGCGTTCCAGTTCGGGAAATTCCAGTTTCACCACCATGGCACCGAGGAACTGGCCATCGTCATCGCTGACCGCGCTGGAGAGAAAGTAGCCGGGAATCCCGCTGGTCACGCCTACCGCATAAAAACGCCCGGTACCCTGGGTGCGGGTCTGGCTGAAGTAAGGGCGAAAGGCATAGTTGTGCCCGACGTAACTGCTGGGCAATCGCCAGTTGCTCGCCGCCACGGCCAGGCCGGTGCGATCGAGCAGTTCGAGGGTCGAGGATTGGGCGGCGCCGTTGATCTTTTCCAGTTTGCGATTGAGTTCGTCCTGCCGTTCGGGGCTCACGGGGCCTTTTAGCGCGTCGCGCAATTGCGGGTCCAGCGCCAGCACCGAGGGCAAGGCGCGGTAGCGCTCGATCAGGGTGTGCAGGGACGTGGCGTACAGCCCCAATTGCTGATTGGCACGGGCGGCGTCTTCGACCATTGACTGGCGCACGGCGTGGCGCATGGCCAGGCTCGCGGCGATGGCGGCGCCGGCGATGATGAGCAGGGTGTAGAGCGCCAGGCGCAGGGTTCTGGAGGTCGGGAGCATGCTGTGGGAACAGGCAGGAATAAGGACGGCACCTTAGCATGAGAGGTGATTGCGGCCTATCAATCCCATATGTAAGTCGTGAACACTGCCCCAGAGGATGTTGGGCACTCGGCTATCAATGACGGTTATTAGTTCGCTCTCCACGAACCAAGACTGCCAGGTTTAATGTATCGACCAAGCGGCATCTTCATTTCCATTTTTTCATTAAATCCCTGGGGAGGAGCTACGCCAAAACGTGTATCCCTTTTTTGCCCGAGCATTGGTTCTACTTCGCTATCATGACGCATGATGACGTCAGTAAAAACTCCAGGCCCTACTAGGGATGTCAGTATTTTTGCTCTTTCATTTTTTTCTAATTTGAGAGTGCTGGCTCCAATATAGCCATTGTCATCGGAGTATTTTCCGGAGTCGACAATCTTTTTATATCGTGAGCTCATCTCTTGCATGATGTCATTTAAAATCACGTTTCCGGAATGAGCAGCAAATGAACTGTTGGGTATTTGAGGGGCAGAAACAAAGCCCTCCCAAGGTACAAATACAGGTTCGTGCAAAATAAGTTCGTTAGCCTCTGCCTTTAGGGAGGTTTTACCTAGTTTTTTTGCGTTTTTGTATTTGCCTTTTCATAAATGTCGTCGACATCGGAGTACATCCCGCCAAGCTCTTTCACGATGTAGGGTCGCAAAACGTCTGCCGCAAAAGCGAGGTTTTTCGGGTCACCTGACCTGAAGTCATTATAGATAGTTGCTATTTCGGTTCTCTGGAAGTCGCTGAAAAGCTTACTTTCTCGCAAATAGATTATGTCGTGGATTTTTAGTTTTTTAAGTATTTTGGTGTAGCTGTCTTTGATGGCGGTCTCCAGATACAGGTGAACTTTGTAGCCGCTAGCTTGTTTGGCGGTGTTGTTAATATTTGCTATTTGCGTCTCCAGTTTTTCTGGTGCTTCTCCTATCCAAATCATATGAATGTCTTTGTTGATTTTCTTTTTTTCCTCTCCTGACGGGTCTGTATAAACAATGGGGTTGTTGCCTACCATTTTATAGCGATTAAGCCCATCTATATTCTCCGCCGGATCCGGATTTACCCACCGCCCCAACCACCCCGCGTAATATCGGGCTCCATAGTAGTCAAGCCCGCTGGCATCCCGCTCCTTGCCCGAATACCGAATGGTCTTGTAATCGGCATCGGCCTTCGAGCGGGCAGCCCACCACGCCGTACCACCATAGGGGTAGTAACCCTCGTGACTGATGACGGCGGCCTGTTGATCCAGCTCCAGGCAACTGGAGCCCAGGTGATCTTCGATGCTGTAGCGCACTTGATCGTTTTAGATACCGTCCGGTTGTCCCTTGACCCAATGCAGGCACCGCACGCTGCCACGGACCAGTTGGACGTCAATGACCTGAAACTCTTCGCGCTCATCGGCGGTGCGCACTTCCAGACCCGGGAGGTAGTGGACAATATCCTGATGGGGCATAGTGCGGGCCTGTCGAGTGCTGAACTTGACGACCCGCTCTCCGGCAGCGTTGTAGCGATACCATTCCCCATCATTCACTCTGCCTGGGCGTTGGACGGTGGTGACACTTTGCAATTGATTGCGCGCATCCCAGGTCATCGGTTGGGCGCCTGACGCCAGGTACTGCAAGTTGCCGTTTGCATCAAAGTGACGGCTGAAGTCGGGAACTTCCTCACCCTCATTCCATGGCAAGGCGCGGTTGCTCTGTGGATCGACGTACATTCGGCGACTGAACGGACTCTGGTCACTTTCATGGCGCAACAAGGTCCGGTTGCCGCCAGTGTCGTATTCGTAATGTTCGGTGTCGTTGAGCAATCGGGCGGGATCGATGGGGCTGGGGATGTTCAGTTCCGGTAATCCCGGGGTTTGTCCCGCACCCGCGGTTTCACGACCCTTGGCACTGATCAGTTGGTAGAGGCTGTCGTAGGTATAGGTGTTCTGCGCAACCACGCGCTGGTTGTCGAAATAGTTGTCCGCCTGTGTGTGATCGACCAGCCGGAGGATGTTGCCGACCGGGTCGTATTCGTAACTCATCTCCTGCAAGCGCTGGCGTGTTGAGGTGGTCGCGGTCAGGCGTTCCAGTCGGCCGTTTTCAGCCTGGTAGCTGGCGATGCAGGTGACGTTGTTGCCGGCAACCTGAGTGAGCAATCGTCCCGCGGCATCGTAGTCGGCAGTTTTGAGCAACGACTGCGATGCCCGGCCTTTTAGCGTCAGGTCGATACGTTGCAGTTGCCCGGCGCGGTCGAAGTTGAATTGTCGCAGATGGCCGCTGGCATCGATCTGCTCCAGCACTTCACCTGACGGGCCATATCGATGTTGGCTGGTGTAGCCTGTGCCGGGTTGTAGCAATGCGTCGCGATCAGCTTCGGTCGCCGGCCAGTTGGCTGACAGGTTCGCCTGATCCGGCAGGAAGCGCCGGGTCTGGTGGATCAATCCGCCATTCAGGGCGATTTGCCTGAGCCACAGCGTACCGGCCGAATCGTCATGACGGATCAAACTCCCGCACTGGTTACGCTCGGCGAATTCAGCGGAGTCGTCGGCATAGGTCATGCGTTCGACGGTGCGCAGGTCCATACCCAATACGTATTCATGGAGAGCGACTGGCCGACGCAATTCGTCGTACTCGTTCTGCCAACGACTGCCTCGGCCATCCCACTGTTCGAGCACTTGTCCGGCGTCACCTGTCAGGTTCAGGCGCCATCCGGCATCGACGTTGTCAGTCAACAGCCTCGCGCCCGACAGGTTGTAAAGCGCTGTCTGGTTCGGCCGGGTTGCAGTTGAAGAAAACCGTGGGTCGCGTTGAGCCACCACCCGCCCGGCAGCGTCATTTTGCCGAGTGGAGATTCGCGCAGCGGGGTGATCAGACTCCACTGCACGAAGGTAAGCCACTTGCCGTACCGCTATGCCACGACCATCGTTTGCAGCCAGCTCTGGCGTCTGGCGATGGATGTTTGCGTTCAATGGATTGTCCAGATGGATGGTCGTTGTGCGGGTGGCGGATCAAACAGGTCGTTCTCGTCAAACGCAATGGTGTACCAGGCGCGATAGCGTTGTTCCCGGCGTAATGGTTTTTCTTCTGGTGGATTGCCCTGCAGCATTTTTTTCGCCAGCACAGTGTGTGTCGGCCGGCCGGCGGCGTCGTAGAACTGCTGGTCGTGGTAGCCCGACTCGCGGATCGAGGCGTCGTTGATGTAGCGGTAGGCGCTGGCGAAGTAGGGGCGATAGATCCGCACGGTCTCGCCTTTATTGTTGTACTCGACCCGTTCGCTGACCCGCCAGCGCCGGGCTGCCTGTTCTTCCTTGGGGCGACCGTTTTCGTCGGGTTCCAGTTCACCGTTGTCGTTGACCATCCAGGCCAGACCGGGTTCGACCTCCTGCTTGGTTTGCAGGGAACGGCCGAAACCATCCCAACAGGCGATGGCTGCGCGGATTTGCAGCTCCGGGTCGCCGGGGTAGCGGTCGGCCTGCAAGGTGACGACATGCACGGGTTCGCGATGCGCGTTGTCGAGATACTGCTGAAGCTGCCGTTCGTTAGCGGAAGGATTTTGCAGGCCTTCAAGGTGCACACGTGCCCGGCTGCAGAGATAGCCGTCGGGCAATGCGAACCCTTCGGCGCGGGCCCAGGCCAGCCATGACTCGGGCGCTGCCGGGGGGATTTTGCCCATCCAGCTGAAGGGCGCAGAGAAGGTGGCCGTGGCGTAGTTGCCGATGGCTTTGTTCTTGTCGGCGATAGCGCCTGCAGGAGTGCGGTCCTCCGGTGGCTGGTAACCGCTGAGCGGATGGAAACCGACCTCGACGCCCAGTTCCGTGCCATGAAAACTGGTCACCAGCACTTCGCCTAACGCGTTGTAGCGAGCCTCCTGGGTATTTTGGTTGGGGTCGATGATGCCTGCTGGCAGGAACGATCGATAGTCGATATCGAAGATGCTTGTGGTGCAGCCATCCGGCAGCGTAACGGCAGTGCTCAGACACCAGTGTTTGTCATACGCGACAGTGGTGATGCCATGGCTCTTGGTCTGCTGGAATTTTTCGACGTTATGGAACCCTTCCAGACCGTGGTAAGTGGGAAAGCTCTTGCGCACGGACCACAGGTAGTTCTTGGCATCGGTCGGGTCTACGGGGTCACCCGCTGGAGCAGCCGGCAGGAACAGGTCCATGATGTGGTAACCGACTTCAGGTGATTCGAGTTTCTCCTTGAGGTTGAACGGCATGTTGCCGTTTTCGTCCTTGAGCTTGTCGTAGGCGCTCAGGGCGGTGGCATCCAGTTCGGCGGTTTCCTGGTAGTCGGGCATGGCGGTGAAGATCAATGCATCCGGGTCCAGTAACTCGCCGGTGGCCGGATTTTGATAACGCTGCAGGTTCAGGCCGGTCAGTATCGCTCTGCTAGTCCACTCTCCCTCGTCTTTGCCGAACTCAAGGGCGTTTTCATAGGAGATCATAAAAGGGTAGAGCTCTTCTTTTTCCACGACGAGCGCATTTGTGCGCTGACGATAGGGCAGCCCCAGACGCCAGCCCTGCTTGTTTTCGAGGTGGCGATACTCAGCCTTGCTCTGGGTCAGGTACCAATTCTGCTGGGCTGGATCATGAGCATCCAGCCACCATCTGTTTTCGTAGTCTTCATCGCTTTCATCGCCGGGCTGATCAAGGTGAAAGGGCGGGTTGTCTTTGTCTGTTTTACGCCGCGCGTAGTGCACGACAAAAGCATGAGTCAGGTTGCCGAACTTGTCCCACTCCAGGTTGATCGTGTGCTGGACCCGCGGGTCGTCGGCGAGTGCTTTTTCGTACTGGTAAGCGATGCTTTCCAGGGGCAGAAGTTGCAGCACGGCGTAAGGATGGTGCGGGCCCTTGGGCCTGAGCTCGCGGATCAGAAAGCGGTTTTCTTGCACGGTATACGGCACTGCTGTCTGCGGATCATCGTCGGCGGCGAAGATCTCCGAGCGCAGCACCGACCCGCTCAGCGTTCGGGCCATCTCGCGGGAAAGATTTTCATCGGGAACGGTCAGGCGACCGGCCGCGTCACTGAGTTGGTATTGCTGCAGTAAGTGACCACTCATCCGCGCGGCTTCCTTGTCGCCGCTGTAATAAGCCGGGTCCCGCATGTTCAGTGATTTGCCCGTATGGAACCAGGTCTTGCTGAGAATCGGCGCAGTGAATCCCGGGCTTGAACGCTCCGCCGCCGAGGCTTCGGTATCGGATTGCAGCAACAGGCCAAAACCACGGAACTCACGTTCGAAACTGTCGTAGAAACCCTGGCGGTAAGTGAAGCCCTGGGTCAGTCGATTGCCAGTGATTTCATCGAGCTGGGTCTGCTGGCTGACCAGGTGCATGGCAAACGGCAGGTGCGAAACCGGGGCTTTGCCGGCCGCGATCAGCTCGGCTTTTTCGTCCAGCCATTCCTGGGCCGAACTGCGGTAACTCACTCCCGTCACGGCGCCCATGTTGTTGTGGCTGGCATTCACCAGATACGGCTTGGCGCTGACGAAATCGTAGCGCCAGTGCCTGGGCTCCATGTGTGGTACGGTCAGGATCAGACTGGAACAACCCAGCCCCTGCAGGTCGGCGATGCTCACCTGGCAGAAGCGGTCGTAACGCACGCCTTGCGGCCACGGCATTTTCACAAAGTCTTCATCGAAGCCTTCGCCGCCATGGTTCATGAACACCCGGAAACCGTCGGACTCCAGGTAGATCAGGTCAACCGCACCCGAACCGTCCAGGTCTGCCAGTCGTACCCGTGATGCATCGAACTCGGCATAGTTGAAGGGCAGCTCGCAAAGCACGAAACCTTTGCCGAACTTTCCATGACCCAGATTCGGCCAGCATTTGACTTCGTTGTGGCGGATGCGGATCAAGTGTTGGGTCGCGCTGCCCAATGGATCGCTGAAGGCCACCAGCTCGGTCTGGGTACTGCTCAACAGGGGTAGCGAGTCGTCGTCGTGAGGGACATTGGCCCCTAGGCTGAACCCGACTGCACGACGGCTTGAATACAGCCGCACGCTACGCGGGCCGATCAAGGCCAGGTCGGTCAGACCGTCGCCCACCAGGTCCGCCAATTGCGCCCCGGGATGAAAAAACTCCGAGGGAAACGCTGCATAGGCCACAAATTTCGACCAGGTTCGGTCGGGATTGAGGGTGAAGAACCCGGACATACCGGGCTGAGCGATCACCCAGTCGAGCTTGCCGTCGCCCGTCAGGTCGCTGAGGGACTGGCGAATCGGTTTGCTGCTATCGGCCACGGGAATGCCGGGCAATAGCGCCCAGTCGCCATAACTCACGTGATTGCCACCACTGTCGGCGCGTAGCGGTTCGCGGTAATACCAGGCCTTGTCACTGCTGAACAGCACACCGGGCATGCCTTCGCCATACAAGTCCACCAGTTGATAGCGCTGACCGTCATTGAGACCAGGCATCTGCGGGAACTCGCGATAACACTCACGCTGCGGATCGAGTTCGAACGGGTTATAGAAAAACTCCATGGGCGGCCGGCTTTCCATCTGTCCCTGATTGTCATACGCCTGAATGTGGGCGGCGGTCAGATGGTTGTAGCCCAACGGACTCTGGCGATGCTCGAGCAGCAGGCGCTGGACCAACACCGGGTCGTTACCGAGCTCTTCGGCGAACTGATGAAACATCAGGACCTGACGGCACAGGCGCCGGGAACCCAATTCAAAACCGTAGGCGTAGTTCCAGAATGGATCCTTGCGCGGTTCGCCCCACTCGCCGCGCTCTATCCCGGGCAGATCGTAAATCGGCACTTGCGTCAGGTCGGCACTGCGTTCGCCGTAATCGAACAGCAAGTGGAAATGCCAGGCTACGTCTTTCCAGCCATCGGCCTTCCATGCATACAGGTTGGCATTGGCCTGGGCGTTGCCGTACAGGACCCGACGCAGGTAGCGCTGGGCACGGTAATCGCGTAACTGCGGGGCGGTCGGCGCATCGACTTCCGCCTGGTACAGGTACACCACATGTTCACCGCGCAGGTTCAGGCTTTCATCGATCAGCCACGCACCGACGCGGGACTTGTCGTTCGAATCGGCCCGACGTGACGCCTCGGTTTTACCGTAGCAGTGCAGGCTGCCGTCGGCACCGTGAATCAGCCAGAAGCCCGCCGGATTTTCCGCATCGTCCTCTTTGGTCCAGTGCTCGATCAAATCGAAAGCGCCTTCGACCCGGGGCCAGTAGCGCACGACCTGGTGCAAGCCGATCTGAATGCCGTTGTACTCGGATACCGCCCTGGAGATCAGTTGGCCGTCGTCGCTCTTCTCGGGCATCCACACGTCACCGCCGGGTCCAGCCACCTGGTCGCTGCCGTCGTACTTCGGCACGCCTTTGGTGGTGCGCAGGGTGATCGCATTGCTGGTCAGGCGCCAGCCGATGCCGAACGGACTGTTACCGACATCGCTGCTGTAACCCAGGTCCAGAGCCGGGACCATGTCACGATTGGGCGCCTTGCTGATGGGCAGCGGCAGTTCCAGCGACGCCGCACCGGTGGTGCCCACACCGCCCCAGCCCTTGCCGATGCTCTGGATGGCGCCGCCGCCCTTGGGGAGGGCGGGAGCGTTGATTTCGAGGGTGCCCTGCTGTTCAGTCGCCATGGGAGTGTCCGCCGTGACAGAGAATGCATCGAGTGCGTTCAAGCTATCAGCGACACGGGCGGCTGTAACCTGTCAGATCTGACAGGTCAGTCGGGATTTTTTAGAACAAACGATGCTTGAGCTTCAGCCTCCCATTGCTTTATCAGGCGTAAAAAAACCGGTCTGCAGTTGCCCGCAGACCGGTTCTTGTTGAGCGCTCTCAGTGCTTACTGCACTTCCACCGCCAGGCTTTCACTGATCTTCTTCTGCCAGATGGCAGGACCGGTGATGTGTACGGACTCGCCCTTGCTGTCGACCGCAACGGTGACCGGCATGTCCTTGACCTCGAACTCGTAGATCGCTTCCATGCCCAGTTCGGCAAACGCCAGCACCTTGGACTTCTTGATCGCCTGGGCGACCAGGTAAGCGGCACCGCCGACGGCCATCAGGTACACGGCCTTGCTGTCCTTGATCGCTTCGATCGCGGTCGGGCCGCGCTCGGACTTGCCGATCATGCCCAGCAGGCCAGTCTGCTCGAGGATCTGACGGGTGAACTTGTCCATCCGCGTCGCAGTGGTAGGGCCAGCCGGGCCAACCACTTCGTCACCGACCGGATCGACCGGGCCGACGTAGTAGATGAAGCGACCCTTGAGGTCCACCGGCAGGGTTTCGCCCTTGTTCAGCATCTCGACCATGCGCTTGTGCGCGGCATCGCGACCGGTGAGCATCTTGCCGTTGAGCAGGACGGTTTCGCCCGGCTTCCAGCTTTGCACTTCTTCCGGGGTCAGGGTGTCGAGGTTGACGCGACGGGCCGACGGGCCGGCTTCCCAGACGATTTCCGGGTAGGCGTCCAACGGTGGCGCCTCCAGCGAGGCCGGGCCGGAACCGTCGAGCACGAAGTGCGCGTGACGGGTGGCGGCGCAGTTCGGGATCATGCACACCGGCAGGGAGGCGGCGTGGGTCGGGTAGTCCATGATCTTCACGTCGAGCACGGTGGTCAGGCCACCGAGGCCCTGGGCACCGATGCCCAACTGGTTGACCTTCTCGAACAGCTCCAGGCGCATTTCTTCAATGCGGTTCTGCGGACCACGGGCCTTGAGCTCGTGAATGTCGATGGATTCCATCAACACTTCCTTGGCCATCACCGCGGCTTTCTCGGCGGTGCCGCCGATGCCGATGCCGAGCATGCCCGGTGGGCACCAGCCGGCGCCCATTTGCGGAACGGTCTTCAGGACCCAGTCGACGATCGAGTCGGACGGGTTGAGCATGGCCATCTTCGACTTGTTCTCGGAACCGCCGCCCTTGGCCGCCACGTCCACTTCCACGGTGTTACCCGGAACGATGGAGTAGTGGATAACGGCCGGGGTGTTGTCCTTGGTGTTCTTGCGAGCGCCCGCCGGGTCGGCGAGGATCGAGGCACGCAGGACGTTTTCCGGCAGGTTGTAGGCGCGACGCACGCCTTCGTTGATCATGTCGTCCAGGCCCATGGTGGCGCCATCCCAGCGCACGTCCATGCCGACACGGACAAACACGGTGACGATACCGGTGTCCTGGCAGATCGGGCGGTGGCCGGTGGCACACATGCGCGAGTTGATCAGGATCTGTGCCATCGAGTCGCGGGCCGCTGGCGATTCTTCGCGCAGGTAGGCCTCGTGCATCGCCTGGATGAAATCCACGGGGTGGTAATAGGAAATGAACTGCAGGGCGTCGGCAACGCTCTGAATCAGGTCGTCTTGCTTGATCACGGTCATGAGTCGCGCTCCTCTAAAAGACGGGAACATTCAATTAAGGTGCTTGCAGCTTGGGTGCATCGGTCGGTTGCAAGCACCTTTCAAGGCACGCCGGGCATGCTGGCGCGACGCTAAAAAGGCGCGGCAGTATACCGCGCCTCGCGGGCAGGCACACGCGCCGGCAGTCAATCGTTGGTCGCATAGGGGCATCCCGAAAATTGAATGGTCATTTATCGGTCACGCCACTAAAGTGACATACGGTCTGTAGAGTAGGACGCTCTGTCAGTCTCCTTTCATTTGGTGAATCAACGATTGACCCATAACGCCATCCAGCGCCTGTTGCTCAAACGTTTCGCCCTCGCGGCCGGCACCTATGCCCTGGCATTGCTGTTGCTGTGGCTGGCGTTTTTTACCGGTCACTACAACGCACCGCTTTCCAGTGTCGTCATCGGCAGCGTACTGGTAGGGGTCAGCCAGGCCATCCTGTTCGCGGTGTTCTACAGCGGCTACAACCTGCGCTTCGCCGACCCCAGCCTGACCGAGGCGCAAGTGCTGCTGGGGCTGGGCTGGCAAACCTGGCTGAGCGCTCATCTGGATGCAGCCCGGGGCGCGTTTCTGGTGTTTTACGTGCTGATCCTGCTGTTCGGCCTGTTCCATCTGTCACGCCGGTCTTTTGTACGATGTGCGCTGCTGGTGTTTTTCAGTTTCAGCGCGATCACGTTGTGGGAGGGCTACCACTTCCAGCTGCCTGACCCGGCCATGGCGGTGTTGCAGGTCTGCGTGCTGTTCATCGTGCTGGTGTGGCTGGTGCTGTATGCCCGCCATGTCCAGGCATCGCGCCAGCGTATGCGCCAGCGGCGTTTTGCGTTGCAGGCGCACCAGGACACGTTGCGCGGGATGATGCGTCAGCTCGAAGACCTGGTGGCCACCGATGAGCTCACAGGGCTGTTCAATCGCCGGCATTTCCTGCGCCTGGCTTCGCGCGAGTTGAACGCCATGGACGTGGGTGTCATGCATGGCCTGGCGTTGATCGACCTCGACCATTTCAAACGCATCAACGACCTGCACGGCCATGCCGCTGGCGATCAGGTGCTGCAAGCCTTTGCCGGCGTTGCCACCGCGTGCCTGCGTGACGGTGACGTACTGGCTCGCTACGGCGGCGAAGAGTTCGTGGTGCTGCTGCCCGATTGTGATGCCGACAGTCTGACTTCGTGCTGCGAACGGCTGCGCATCGCGTTCACCGATGTCGAGTTGATCGGGCTGAATGTGCGCAACCTCAGCCTGTCCGCCGGCATGACGCTGCTGGAACCGGGTGACGACCTCGATGAAGCGCTGCAACGGGCCGATCAGGCGCTCTATCGGGCCAAGCGCGATGGCCGCAACCGATGTGCGGCAGCGTGGGAGAACGTCGATGCCTGAACTGCGGGTTGGCGAGCGCCACTGGTCGGTGGCGGCGGGCAGCAACCTGCTCGATGCGCTGAATCAGAACGGCGTGCCGGTGCCCTACAGTTGCCGCGCCGGCAGTTGTCATGCGTGCCTGGTGCAGTGCGTACGGGGCCTGCCGAGTGACAGCCGCCCGGATGCCCTGAGTGCACAACAACGTGAACAGGGCTGGCGGCTGGCGTGCCAGTGCCAGGTGGTCGAGGACTTGCAAGTGCATGCCTTCGACCCGCTGCTCGATGGTCATCCGGCCGAGGTCGCGGCAGTCGATTGGCTGAGCGCCACCGTGCTGCGCTTGCGGGTGATACCGCAGCGGTCATTGCGCTATAGCGCCGGCCAGCACCTGGTGTTGTGGGCGGGCAGCGTGGCGCGGCCGTATTCCCTCGCCAGCCTGCCGCAGGAAGACCGTTTTCTGGAGTTTCATCTCGATTGCCGCAAGCCCGGGGAATTCAGCGATGCCGCCAGGCAAATGCGCATCGGCGATCCGGTACGTCTCGGTGAACTGCGCGGCGGTGCCTTGCATTACGACCCTGACTGGCACACCCGGCCTTTGTGGCTGATGGCGGCCGGCACCGGGTTGGGGCCGTTGTTTGGCGTATTGCGCGAAGCGCTGCGCCACGATCATCAAGGCGCCATCCGCGTCATTCACCTGGCCCATGATGCCGATGAGCACTACCTGGCCAAGCCTCTGCAAGCCATGGCCGCCAGCCGTCCGAACTTGAGTGTCGAACTGTGGACCCCGGCCGAGTTGCCAGCGGCTTTGGCGCAACTGCGGCTTGTTTCGCGGCAAACCCTGGCCTTACTCTGCGGAGCCCCCGACAGTGTCGACGCCTTCGCCCGGCGTCTGTACCTGGCGGGATTGCCGCGCAATCAACTGCTGGCCGATGTGTTCCTGCCCCGTGGTTGAGCGCTGACTTTTCAGACGCGAGACCTGCCATGACCGATGCCATCCAAGTTGAACGCGAACGCGGCCTGTTGACCCTGCGCCTGAATCGCCCGGACAAGAAAAACGCCCTGACCCGCGCCATGTACAGCCACCTGGCCGAAGCGTTGAAACTGGCCGACAGCGACCCCGGGATCAACGCGGTGCTGATCACAGGCTCCGCCGAATGTTTCACCGCCGGCAACGACATCGCCGATTTCATCCAGCAACCGCCGAGCGGCCTCGACAGCCCGGTGTTCCAGTTCATGCTCAATCTGCTCGAATGCCGCAAACCGGTGATCGCCGCCGTGGCTGGAGCGGCGGTGGGCATTGGCACGACGATGTTGCTGCATTGCGATCTGGTGTATGTCAGCCGGGATGCGCGGTTGCGCATGCCGTTCGTCAACCTGGGTTTATGCCCTGAATTTGGTTCCAGTCTGCTCCTGCCGCGCCTGGTCGGGCACGCCAAGGCGGCGGAACTGTTGCTGCTCGGTGAGGGTTTCACGGGTGAGCAGGCTGCAGCGTGGGGCATTGCGTCCGAGGCGCTGGGCAGTGGCGAAGAGGCCTTGGCCAAGGCACGGGAGATGGCGCTGCGCTTTGAGGGGCTTGCACCGGAAGCGGTGCGTATCAGCAAGCAATTGATGAAGGCGCCGGATCGCGAGTTGTTGCGCAAGGTGATCGAAGAGGAGGGGGCGTTGTTTACCCAGCGGCTGCGTTCGCCGGAAGCGCTGGCGGCGTTGACCGGGTTCATCAAGCGGCATTGAATCTTTCGCTGACTGTACCGGCCTCATCGCGGGCAAGCCCGCTCCCACAGTTTTTGCGGCGAATCCCAATCCCTGTGGGAGCGGGCTTGCCCGCGAAGGGGCCCGATCAGACAACACACCTGTTGGATCAGAAAGCAAAAAGCCCCGCCATTCACATGGCGGGGCTTTTGTTTTTCAGCGAGCGGTCACTCAGACCATCGGGTCGCCAACGTGCAGGATTTTCATGCCGTTGGTACCGCCGGTGGTGTGGTAGCTGTCGCCCTTGGTCAGGATGACCCAGTCGCCTTTCTCTACGACGCCGCGCTTGACCAGCTCGTCGATCGCCTTCTGGCTGACTTCGTTCGGTGCCAGCGAAGCCGGATCGAACGGGATGGTGTACACGCCACGGAACATGGCCGCGCGAGCCTGGGCTTCGCGGTGTGGGGTGAACGCGTAGATCGGCACCGAGGAGCGGATGCGCGACATGATCAGCGGGGTGTAGCCACTTTCAGTCAGGGCGATGATCGCTTTGACGCCCGGGAAGTGGTTGGCGGTGTACATGGTCGCCAGCGCGATGCTCTCGTCGCAGCGCGTGAACTCCTTGCCGATGCGGTGGCTGGAGGTCTTGCTGGTCGGGTGCTTTTCGGCACCGACGCAGATACGCGCCATGGCCTGAACGGCTTCCAGCGGGTACAGGCCAGCGGCACTTTCGGCCGAGAGCATCACGGCGTCGGTGTAGTCGAGCACGGCGTTGGCCACGTCGGACACTTCGGCGCGGGTCGGCATCGGGTTCTGGATCATCGACTCCATCATCTGGGTCGCAACGATCACCGCCTTGTTGTGGCGGCGTGCGTGCAGGATGATCTTCTTCTGGATGCCCACCAGCTCGGCGTCGCCGATTTCCACTCCCAGGTCGCCACGGGCAACCATCACCGCGTCGGACGCCTTGATCAGGCCGTCGAGGGTTTCGTCATCGGCCACGGCTTCGGCGCGTTCGATCTTCGCCACCAGCCAGGCAGTGCCGCCGGCCTCGTCGCGCAGTTGACGGGCGTATTCCATATCGGCGGCGTCACGCGGGAAGGACACGGCGAGGTAGTCGACTTCCATTTCCGCGGCGAGCTTGATGTCAGCCTTGTCTTTTTCAGTCAGGGCCGGAGCGGTCAGGCCGCCACCGCGACGGTTGATGCCTTTGTGGTCGGACAGCGGGCCGCCGATGGTGACAGTGCAGTTCAGTTCGGTGGCCGTGGCGGTATCGACGCGCATCACCACGCGACCGTCGTCGAGCAGCAGCTCGTCGCCCACGCCGCAATCCTTGACCAGGTCCGGGTAGTCGATGCCGACCACTTGCTGGTTGCCTTCGGTCAGCGGATGGCTGGTGGAGAAGGTGAATTGATCACCGATCTTCAGCTCGATCTTCTTGTTGGCGAATTTGGCGATACGGATTTTCGGGCCTTGCAGGTCACCCAGCAGGGCGACGAAGCGACCGTGCTTGGCAGCGAGGTCACGCACCAGCTTCGCGCGAGCCTTGTGCTCGTCGGGGGTGCCGTGGGAGAAGTTCAGGCGGGCGACGTCCAGGCCAGCCAGGATCAGCTGTTCGAGAACTTCCGGCGAGTTACTGGCCGGGCCAAGGGTGGCGACGATTTTGGTACGACGGACGGACATGCAAAGACTCCTGAGTTCAAGCGCTGAGTGAGGCTACTATGCTCCGAGGGTGTAGTCATTGTTCGTCTGCACTACTTTTTTTGAAGAGCTTGGTTTTTTTGAAGAGCCTGGTTTTTTGAAGAGCCTGGTTTTTTGAAGAACCTGGTTAATGCCTTCTATAAAGAGTCAGGCAACTTCTCGCTTCCATAGCCTGAAGATTTCCGACCATGGGTCGATACAGGGTTCAAGACAGGAGATCCCCCATGCGATTCGTACTCATTGCTGCCCTTGCCATTGGTGCCCTCAGTGCCACGGGCTGCACCCGTTGGGCAATGAACCATCATTTGAACAATGCCTACAGCGCCTATGACCGGGGCAATTGCGAGCAAGTGATGCTCGAGTTGTCCAAGGTCGAACGCGACAGCCGCGCGCGGCCTTACGTGTGGCCGGAAGTGTCGATGATGCGTGGCCAGTGCCTGGAACGGCAGATGATGTTTATCGACGCGGCCCAGACCTACCAGTTCATTATTGCCTCGTATCCGCAAAGCGAATATGCCTACCGCGCCCATGCCCGCCTGGAAACCTTGCAGAGCCTGGGCCACTACCCGACGCGCAGTGCCGCAGTGGCAAAACCGACGCAGTTCTGATGGCAGGTATCACTCCACCGCTGGCTCCCCGGCGGGGGTGAGCTATAGTCGAAGAAACCGGTTCTGGGGCCTTGGCACTGAATCGGGGCAACACCTGTGACCGGCACAAGCAAAACTCTGCGCCGCCAGGACTGGCGCACCGGAAACGGGGAGAGCGGGCAAAGACTTGATGCGTACCCGTTCCGAAGCAGTAGTGCGGCTCTGCTTAAGAGCCTTGCATAGCGAAATTTCACATGTTCACCGACCGCCGAATCGAGCGGCATCAACTGCCGTACTTCCTGAAAGTCTTCAACAGCATCACCGGCAAACCCATCGGCTATCTGGGCAATGTCTCCGAAGACGGGCTGATGCTGATCAGCCAACTGCCGATGATGATCGGTGCGGACTTCAACCTGCGCCTGAAAATTCCCGCCAGCGAAGGTGGCCAGCGGATCATCGACCTGCAAGCCTGTTGCCTGTGGTGCCATGAAGACGTGACTCCCCAACATTACGACGCCGGGTTCAGCCTGCAACGGGCACCGCCTGAGTATGGGCAGCTGGTGGAGGCGTTGAAGCAGTATTTCAGTTTTCTGCCGTTGCCAGCGTCTGCGTGAATCGACGCTCTAAAAGTTTCGCGAGCGAGCCTCCCATATTCTCCTGTCTACACAATTTCTGTGCATGACTCTGATCAAATCTTGGGAACGAGCTTGCTCGCGAAGGCGTCAGTACAGGCAACGGAACACATAATAAGACCAACGGCGTTCCGATTCTGGCAGTTTAACGTCCTACCTGTAATGTATGACAGTAGGCAGGCATTGTTTCTGAGCGCTAAATAGAAGCGACAGCCCCCGACCCGGGAGCGCTGCGACCGATAAGGAGCGTTCCAATGGCAACTATTTCCGATTCAATTGCAGCGACCACCGATGTCGGCGATCCCATTACTCCAAAGGCTGAGTGGCTGCCGGATTCGCCCAGGGGGGGCAGCGTCTATGCATCGCCTGTTAAGGTTGAAGGATCGGGAGCCTACTCCGGTCCTATTGCGTGGGTTGACCTGCATTTCAAGACTCAGGGACCTGAAAAGTCAGAGATGACGCCTGGCTACTTTTATTCGATTTTGCAGGATTTACCTACAGGTCCTCATGCCTTGCATTATCGATTTAGTTGGTTGAGAGAGGATATGACTGGTGGAGGTGAAACTCCCTGGTACGACACTGGTTGGTTCTATGTGAAAACTCCGCCCGAGTAACTCTGAGATATCGAACGGACATCGATGAGGTCAGTGCCTTTACCCGACATACCCCTCGGCGGAGACCGACCTCGTCTCTTTGAACTCCACCTTCCCGGCAGCTCCATCACCATCAGGTGCCTGGGCCCGCCAAGTCATGCATTGCCTGCCTGCCTGCCTGGCTTGTACAGGTCCGAGAATGTCATCGTAATTCTACCGTTCGTCTTGACTGTCAATTATGACAGGTGTCTGTCTGCTCGTGGTTGGCGTACAAAGTTGCCAAAGGGCAATCGCAATCAACTTCTCTCTTCCGTGCCGCCGAGGCGCCACTCCCTGGTTTGTAGGAGATTTACAATGAGCAACGACTCGACCTCGCCTCTCAGACAACTCCTGGATCTGACGCCGGGCACAGACGAGCCCGCCGTCCAAAGCAGCTACGAGCGCTTCGTCGCTGAAGGCGGTTCGGTTTTCGACCTGCTGAAGTTGGGGCGTCAAGAAGTCGTGGAGACGTTCGGGCTGCACAGTCGCGCCGCTCAGGCGTTGCTGGACAAGGCCCGGAGTCTTGCGGTGCATACCGCTCGCGAGTTCCGTGAGCAGCGTCTGGTGACTCATGCACCGCCCAATCCCTTGCATCGCACCGGAATCCGGGCGCTGGTGGATACGCCGACGTTCGACGATTTGTTCGATCCCGACTGGGAGGGTGCCAGCCCTTCGCAAAGTCCGGATTCGAGCATCTCGCCAGCGGCTTATTTCGTGAGGCTGGTCATGCTGGCCCGGGACCTGGAACGTCGTGCGGCAGGCGGGACCGGACTCATCAAGCTGAATGATCGGCGACCGGAGCTGGACGACCTTGTTATTGACTCAGTGAGCATGTTCCAGATCAAGCCGACGGTGACCTTGGTCAATGAGGTGCTGGAAAGCATCATCAAATCGTTCATCGATAAAAATCCTGCCCCTGCGAACGCAGACGACAAAGTGGTCGATGACCGCTTGCTGGAAACGCGTTTTCCATTTCGCACCATGCCGTTCGAGTGGTATGCGGAACAATGGAAGCAGGTACTGGAAGAGAACAAGTTGTCGCTGGGGGAAGTGGTGCGGGCCATTGACCTGACGGCGCCGTATTTCAAGCAATCGGGGGTTCAGGGAAACCTTTCGGACATTGCCCTGCGTCAATCCTGCAATATCGGACCGCAGGGCCAACGTATCCTGCTGGAAAACTTTCTGTTTCCAAACAACCCGGACAAAGCAGCGTTCTACAAAAGAGACTTTGGCTCCACTGGGGAGGCATTGAAGGACTCGGTGCACTTCTGCGCCCAGACCTCGATCGATGCGCAGACGCTCACGTCTTTTTTGTCGATCGAAGACTGTTTACCCAAACTGTCGGACAACGTCGCCACGGGCGTTGTACCCGCGGCCTCCCCCAAGGTTTTTGGCTCAGCGTTCATCAACGATGGTGCAACGGCTGCGATGGACCTCAGTACGCCAGCCAATGGCACGCGCAAATTCTCAAACAGTACCGATAACCGCTTTGAGCGCATGAGCCGGATGTTGCGTCTGAGCCGCTGGTTGAAATTGCCGGTGGAGCAAACTGATCGTCTGGTCATGGCCGCAATCCGGGCTGAGCAACGGGCCGACCTCGTCGATTCGCAAGACCTGGCGAATGCGCCGAAGCGGATCACCAACAACACCCTTCGGGCCATCGGTCTGTTCCAGGAGTTTCGTCTGCGCTTCAAGTGCTCTGCCGAGCAATTCGCTGCGTTGATTGACGAAATCTCTCCTTATGGTCGGGGGGAAGAGCCCTCACAATTCGATCGGATCTTCAATGTTCAGGCATTGTTTGACACGCCTTTAACGTTGGATAACGCCAACTTCTCGATCGACCCGCAGACCCGTGCCGACAAACGCATCGTCGATCAGATTTGCAGCAGTCTGGGGATCAACCAGGAAGCCTGGCGCTATATGGCTCGGTTCGTGGCCAAGAGTCACAACCTGACGGACGAATTGCAGTGCAGCTTGCCGGTGCTCTCGTCCATTTATCGCCATGTGTTGTTGGCCGCTTTTCTTGGCATCAGCGCGATTGAACTGGGGGCGTTGCTGGAGGCCTTGAGTGACAAGGGTGGCAGTGAGCTGTTGCAGCGGGTGCTGGGCGAGTCCCGTTTGCGGGTCAGTGGCGCCAGCAGTAACGGCGATGTATTGAGCGTGATGCATGCCGTGCAGTCCTGTGTTCAATGGTGTCAGGACAATGAGTTGAGCGTGTCCTGGCTGGTGCAGCATGTCACCCCGAGGATTGCTCCACCCCTGGCCACCGAAGCCGACACGACGCTGTTGCAGGAACTGCACAAGCGCCTGCAACCGGTGCGGTTCTCTGAAGAGGCGCTGAGGGCAGCAGGTGTGCCCCCCCATAACAACAATTATGAAGGGTGGCTGGAACTGCTCGAAGAGGTCGTCGATCTGAATGGACTGGTGTTGAGTCTCACGGGCGAAACGGATGACTACGAACGGCTGGCACGTGGGGAAATTGAAGCGGCGGTGACCCTGGCGCAGGTTCCGCAAGAAGACTTCGAACGGGTTTGTGAAGTGATCCTGGCTCTGCTACTGCAGGCTCGGGACGCGCAGAATGCGGTGGTTCAGGAAAGCTTGTCCGTGTACCTGAGCCTTTCCCAGGACCTGGTGCTGCCGTTACTCAAATGGGTCAACAAAGGTGGTGTTTACCTGTTGCTGCTTGAGACCACCCGGGCGCTGGAAGCAGTGATTTCGGGCGCTGACAAGGTCAATGTCGGTGATGAGGTGTTAAACCTGCTGGCGCATCTGGTGCAGCGCGCAGACGTCGTGCAAAAACTGGGGCTCAGTTCCGCAATGCTGGTCGCCCTGACCACCCGGCAGAATTGGCAGTGGCTCGGCCTCAGGCATCCGGAGACGATCTCCCTCGGTTCCTTGTATTACCTGACACTGTTTCAGCAAATGGTGGCCTTTACCGGGCAGCCGGCAGAAAAACTGCTGCATTACCTGGAACTGGTAAACGCCTTGCCCACCTATCTGACACCGGAGGACCTGCGCCTGATTCGTGATTCGGCAGCGAGCAAGCTGGCGGAAGTCGTGAAGTGGGGGGTAAGGGAGGTGTTGGAGTGCATTCTCTATCTCAATCCATCAAAGCCGGTAGTGCGTGATCTGTTAGCCCTCGACACATTGATTCGCATTCGAGGTTTGGCATCCGGCAGCGGGCTCGATGCCAAGGCCATTATCGGTTTGGGCACACTCACCCCGGACAGCGACAAACATGCCTGCCGCAGTGCCGCCGAACATGTACTGGAATGTTTGTCCGAATCGGCTGTGCACGGCCAGTCTCAGGTATTCGGTGAAATCGGCCAGAGCGTGACGCACGACATCAGGTGTATCAACGACACCCTGATTGCCAATGTGAGTAATCAAGTCGCACTGGTTGAATTGACGTTGCGCGACCTGACCAATCAGGTATTGCCGAATATCACCGTGACCTGGAGCAGTGATCGTCCAGGGCTGATGGAGTCGGTCTCTGTCACCGATCATGAGGGGCGTGCGGTGATTCGCTTCAAGCCGGAAAAAGGATCCTGGATGGGCGCCGTGCAAGTGAAAGGCACCTACGGTCTGGCTCAAACGGTGTACGCACCGAAAATCCTGATCGATTGCGACGAGTTCTCGCTGGGCTTCAGCCTCGACAGCACTGAGGATCCGGGAAAAGACGAGACATTCCCGGCCGGCGGACAGGCGTTTTTCCCTGTGTATGTTCAGCTTGTCGATACACACGGGAATCCGGGGCGCGGCCGTGCCGTGACATTCGCCGGGAAAGGTGTGGTTGCCGATCCGCTGGTGGTGCTGACCGACGATCAGGGTTATGCCCGTACCAAAGTCAGAAGTATGGAGCCGGTGGAAAAGGCCAGCCTGGTGACGAGCTACAGCACCAAGGACTCCCTGGTCATCAACAACATCACGTTTGTTGACAAGCCGTTTATCAAACTGCTGGAGGCAACCTCGATGGCTGTCGTCGGGCAACCACTTGTTTTGAGTTGTCACGTTATCGGTTTGGCCAAGAAACCGTCGCCTGGTGTGAAAGTCGAGTTCTTCAAGGGAGAGACGAAGCTCGGAGAGGGCACTACATCGGCCGATGGGGTTGCGCAGTACACCGAGGCCACGCCAACCGCCGGAGACCAGACCTACATCGCCAAGGTCGAGATGGGAGAGCAGCGACTTGATATTTACGTGGCGAAAACGGCAGTGATCCATGGTGAGTCTACTGACTACCTGTACCCGGTAGCGGGCTCGGGTACGCCGACGTTGTTGTGGGTCACTGTGCGGGAGGAAGCGAACAACCAGTCCAGATTGATAACCAATAGTCCGGTTGAATGGAAGGTGCAAAAAACCGGAGGGGGCAATCCGACACTGGTCGACATCTCCACCGATGCGTTGGGACGTTCGACCTTTGCGTTCGAGGCGGATGCAGCGGGGGACTACATCGTGACCGCCAGGCTCAAGAGCACCGAAGAGCAAACACGCACATTCAATCTCAAAGTCGTTCCGGCCATTCAGTGGACTTACCAACTGACCGACACCACAACCAAAGTCGTTATCAACCAGGCGCCTTTGACGTTTATCCGCGGGCATCAATACACACTCGAATTCGACCTGCCAGCGTCGGTCGACCTCAAGGACGCCCGGGCGATGTTGGCCTGGAACGGTGATTTCTCGGCCAAAGGCCTGGGGATGATCTTCAGCCCGGCCACCGGGGCCTACGTCACCATTGGCAGCAATAAGAAACTCAGCTGGAGTATCGATTGCAAGGACCTGCGCAATGGCGCCTTCGACTTGACCTTCTACTGCAATCGCCTCGACCAGCGCCTGGTATTGCCGGGGCGGCTGGATGCACCGCCACCAGTGCTGTCGTATCCCGTCAATGGCAACACCGTGGAAGTTCAGCCCTTGCTTAAAGGTACTGGCAGTCCATCGGCGCAGATTTATGTGTTCGAAGGCCGTGACGGGCCACTGTTGGCGCGTACCAGTGTGGGGAATGACGGTCAGTGGTCGGTGCGGATGCCTGAGCCGCTGTCGATGGGGCCGCATGTGATTTCGGTGAAACAGCGGCATATCGATACGACCGAGGCTTGGGCACCGGATGTTCGGGTGACAGTAAACGGCGATATTGCCGCAGCGGCGATAGTGAGACCGGTAGTAAAAGCAAAAGTAGGTCCTGCATCCTGGATTGAAGGGGTGGGGTTGCCCGGAGCGGAAATCAATGTGTGCAAGTCTAATGTCGGAACGGTGTATGCCGCGGGAATCGTTGGTTCGGACGGGCACTGGCGGGTTCAGCTTCAGCCCCCCTTGGCCGTTGGCACACATTTTCTTGAAGCCGTTTTGAAGGTCGGTGCCGTGAACTCCCCCTGGATGGGCTACGGCCATGAGATTGTTGTTGTCGACAGGGGGTGATCGAGTTTCGGAGGCGGTAACTGTCTTGAATACCGCGAGTTTTTTCACGGGCAAGCGAGTCTCAACGATGCATCGGTGCAAATGGCGCTTTATGAGCATCTGAAACGGTTCGAAGAAGTATGCAACCTCGATTTGATTTCGGCTTATATCGACAGTACCGAGGGACATGGAACTGAAAAAGGAACGAATTTCAAAAACTCCGATTATTACTTCATCGGTCGGCAACGGGTTCAACCCTTCGGTTATTTTTGGCGCAAGGCCCATGTTGAGTTGAATGACGCGAGTGAGTTTTTGAACCCGGCCGCGTGGACCGAATGGAAGCCCATCGATATCCCTGCCGCGCCAACCGTGCTGGCGATCCGGCCGGTGTTTTTTGCCGGTCGATTGATGGTGGTTCAGGTTGAGGGGATCAAAGCCCAGGACACGAAGGCGAAAGACAACGACGGTAATGAAGTGATCACCGAAGGGACTTGGCAGGTTGAAGCCAAACTGTCTTATCTTGCCGTGAACGGGATCTGGTCAACGCCGTCGAGCCTGGGCACGAAGGAGTTCACCAAGGCATCGGTGGAGTCCGCTCGTTTGGTGGTTGTAACTTATGCGGGCGCTAGAAAAGACGTCGATGACCTGTTGGCGGTGTGCTTCACCACCACAGATTTGCCAATGCAGCAGGCGACAGCGCAGAACGAGCAGGAACAGGGCTGGATGTTTGCCGCACGCAACGCCTTGTTTGAGCCGCAACCGCCCAACATGGCCAGCCTTAAAGTGTTGGCCAACGGTCGTTTTGCCAACCAATACGGTTTGCAGCACAAGCTCTTGCTCAGTGAAGCGGCCGTGATCACTCAGGCGCGCGTACCGGCATCGAGCGTTGCCGCTGTCGACGATACGCGAGATGGCACACTGAGCAAGTTCCTTTCGTTGAATATCAATTTCAGCAGCCGGCAAACCGTGGTCGACGGTGCCCTTGCGACTGAAAATGTGTTGCAGGTACAAGGTGTCTGCGATTTGACCCGGCCCGAGTACGAGTTGAAGGACATTGCCTTGGTCGCTCAACAGCAGGTGGCACAGCATCTCACCTTCTTCGAAGTATCCAGGGTCGGAACCAAAGGCATCAAGGTGACCTGTTTCCATCAATCCGAATCGGGATTCGATTTTTCATTGTGCCTGGATGACGCTGAAGGAAAGCCTGTCGCATTGGCGACTTTCAAGGCGAATGAGTTCGCTTCGGCCAATGGTTGGGTATCCGTCAAAAAGAACATCGTACTTTCTCATCGGCAACGGGAAATATTGTCGTTGCAAAGCCCCGGACACATCAGAGGCGGGGCCGGTTTTTCCATATTGGCAGGTAGTCAGTACCTGCCATTGGCGGGCAGCGACAATACGTTGTCTGTGCTGCAGAAGCCGGAGACCGTCACGCTGGGCTTGAAAGTGAAGGATGGTGCAACGGTCGCACCAGGCAAGTGGGAAGCGTTGAGCGAATTGAAGGGCTGGTTTCAAACCCCCTGGATTGAATATCGCTGGACCGGCGAACCGGTCGGCAAGACCTTGAGTGTCGTGTGGGGGGAAAGTGCCGATGGTAGTTATGGCCGCGACCGCTATGACATCGTGATCAAGCAGACCCCGAATGCCAGCGCTGTTCCGTTGATCAGTAAACAGCCAACCGGTGCACAGTTCCTGGATATTCAGCCACTGGCATTGACCCGGCTCAAATGGATACGCCTCAACTCCCTGTTTGGTCCGGAGCTGGTAGCCAAAGCCGCCATTTCCATCGACGAGGTATTGTCCTGGGCAACCCAGAACACCTTTGAGCCTCAACCGGCCGGTGTTACGCCCGCCACCGCACCCATCGACTTCAACAGTGCCCACGGCACTTTTTACTGGGAATTGTTCTTCCACTTGCCGTTCCTGATCGCCCATCGTCTGTGCGAGGCACGCGATTACCATGAATCGCAACGCTGGTATCAGTACATCTTCAACCCGCACATTCGCGAGCAGCGTCCGGGAGCAGTCAATCCGAGCGACCGCTACTGGTGGTGTCGCCCATTGCTGGAAAAAGGCGATATCGGCTTTGAAGCCCTGGGGTTGGTGGACCCCGATGCGATTGCCTTTTCCAAGCGCATCCACTACCGCAAAACCATTTTTGTCGCCTATGTGCGCTGCATCATTGCCCACGCCGATTCACTCTATCGGCGGCTGACCCGTGACAGCCTGGCGGCGGCGAAACTGCAGTATGTGCGGGCCTTGTCGCTGATGGGCAACGCCCCCACCGCAAAAGCGATGAGCCATTGGGTGCCAAAATCCGCTGATCAGATCCTCAAACCCACTGCTGCTACCGGCACCTCTTCACTTCTTTCATTCGCCCAGTCACTGGATGTCAATGTGGCGAACCTGCCCGCGCGGGTAGAGGGAACACCTGACTTCGAAATTCTCGCACTGGATGAATTCCGTCCGGCTACCAATGATCGGTTGCTGGGTATCTGGAAGTACATCGATGAATGCCTGTGGAACATGCGACATAACCTGACCATCGATGGCAAACCGATGTCGCTGGCGTTGTACGCCCCGCCGACCAATCCACTCGATCTTCTACGTGCCCAGGCGGGTGGTTCTTCGGGGGCCGCGCGCAGTGCGGGCGGCTGGCTGAACATTCCGCATTATCGATTCCGGACCATGCTGGCCACCGCGCAAAATGCGGTGCAGACGCTTATCGGGTTTGGTCGCGAGGTTCGCCAATTGATGGAGCTGCGTGATCGCGGGCAACTGGAGGAGTTGCAGCAGAGTCATGTGATTGCGTTGGGCGGCCATGCCAGGACCATACAGGAAGAGACGATCAAACAACTGGAGTCGTCGGAAGCGGCGTTGAAAGAAAGTCAAAAGATGATTCAGGAGCGGGCCAGGCATTATGAGGACCTCAATGCTGACCCGTTACTGGTGCTGGAAATAGCCGGGGATGCGATCGGGCTGACTGGCAAGCTGCTGGGCGCTGCGGCTGTTATTCCTGCAACCGCTGGCGCGCTTATCAATGCAACCATAAAGGAGCAAACACTCGCCGGGACTGCAGGTGGGCTCGGCCCAGCGTTGCTTGCCGGTACCAAGGGGGGGGATCGTGGGGAACCGGTGAAGGCAGTGGGTACGGCGTTATCGATATTGGGCGCCACGGCGTATGCGACAGGTGAAGTTTTCCAGCGAACCGCTTTTTACCTGCGTCGAAGCCAGGAATGGAGCTTCGCCGAGGCCCAGGCCAAGAGCGAGTTGCGGGTCATTGACGAACAGCTCAAAGCGCATGAACACACACTCAAGGCCGCTCGAGCCAGCCTGCTGCAAACCCAAAAAGCCAACGAGCAGGCCCAGGAGCTTTACTCCTTCTACAAAACCCGCGCCACCAACGTCGAACTCTACCGCTGGTTGCTGAGCCAGATGGCCACGCTGTACTTCCAAGCCTATGACGCTGTGGTGGGCCTGTGCCTGAGCGCCGAAGCCAGTTGGCAGTATGAAATGGGCGATTTCGACACCCGGGTCATTCGGCCCAATGTCTGGATGGACAACCGGCATGGTTTGAGCGCCGGTGAATCGATGCTGCTCGACTTGTTGCGCCTGGAGCGGGATTTCCTCAATCGCAACGAGCGACGACTGGAGCTCACCAAGACCATTTCCCTGCGTGACCTGTTCGAGAAGGGACAATTCACATCAGCTAAAACCTGGGAAGAGGTACTGGCAGAACTCGGCAAGGGCAAACTGGATTTCGAGCTGTCCCAGAAGTTGTTCGACAGCGATTACCCCGGCCATTACTGCCGACAGATCACAACGGTGGCGCTGTCGTTGCCTGTGGTGTTGGGTCCTTATCAGGATGTGCGCGCGACGTTGACGCAAACCGCCAGTACCACGGTGCTCAAAGCCAGTGTCGATTCACTCGACTACCTGTATGGCGACGGCGACCAGATGCCTCCGGCCGACATCCTGCTCAACCTGCGCAGTCATCAGCAAGTGGGCATCAGCAGTGGCCTGGATGATGCCGGCCTGCACCAGCTGATGTTTGGTGATGAGCGCTACTTGCCATTCGAAGGAACCGGGGCTGTTTCGAGGTGGCAACTGCACTTTCCGCGGCATGCGTCAGAGCAGCAAAAGGCCCTGATCGAAAGCCTGACCGACATCATTGTGCAGGTGCGGTACCTGGCGAAGGCCGGGGGGACGGCTTACACCGAGGCTGTGCTGGATAAGTTGGGGGATTGACGTCGTTTCAACAGTGCCTGGGTGACGTGGTGTCGATTCAGGAATCATGGATCAACAGAGGTGTGAAAGCATCATGAGCAATGACGAAATTCGAGGCCGCAACCTGATTGCAGACGGCAGGTTTTCCTCCGATTGGAAGGAGCACTGGACGCATTTCAATGGCAAGGGCATTGCGCGGACATTCGCGGACCCGGAGTATGGCTTTTATCTGATGATAAATGGCGAGGCCGCCGTTACCCAGACTTTCGATACGGCTCCGCTCACCACTGCGCAACTGGCGAACGCCTGGTATCGGCTGAGCTTTCAATATGAAAACTACGGTGAGGGGGCAAATTCCAAAGTGGTCGTCAGATCGGGGACCGGGGTTGCGGACTCCATTGATCTGAGCGGGAAAATTCCGGATCAACCTCTGGCAGAGTGGAATCCCTTTGAGCCCTATGGGCTCACGGTCGTGGCGGCTGACAATGACATGACCTTCGAGTTGCATGGTTCCAGCCTGGGGGGATCGAACGGTTTACGTATGACCGACCTCGACGTTCAACTGCATCTCGCACCCCTGGAGTTGGCCTGGGCCAAGGTTGACGATCGGACTTATGAGCCTTAATCCGTCGATGCGTGGGGGGGATGCCGCCAGCTGCCTACGCAGCTCCGGCCCGCTTCCTGCTTAAATACTGCGTCACCAGGGCCGGGCCCAACTCCCCGGGCCGTGCATCCATCATCAATACGCCATGAGCGCTTAAGCGCTCATGGAGTTCAGCGCGTGCATTGAGGTAGTCCACGGTCCCGCAATAGGCCAGCGCCTCGGGCAAGGTTTGCACCGGTGACTGACGCAGGGTATCGAGCACGTCTTCGCGCAGGCTGGCGACCAGCACCTGGTGCTGCTGGCTCAGGCGGTTGACCGCCGGGAGCAATTCATCGTCGTCCTCATCCCGCAGGTTGGTCACCAGCACGACCAGCGCCCGGCGTTTTTGCCGCGCCAGCAGTAGCGTTGCCGCCGCTTGATAGTCGGCGCTGCGTTGGGTACTGTTCAAGTCATAAACGCTGTTGAGCAGTGTGTTGAGATGGCTGGTGCCTTTTACCGGTGCAAGGTAGCGCGGCTGTTCGCTGGCAAAGGTACTCAGTCCCACCGCGTCGCCCTGGCGTAGCGCGACGTAGCTGAGCAACAGACAGGCATTGAGGGCGTGATCGAAGTGCGACAGCTCATCATCCTGACTGCGCATGTGCCGGCCGCAGTCGAGCAAGAAGATGATCTGCTGGTCGCGCTCGTCCTGATACTCCCGGGCAATCGGCGTGCGCTGGCGGGCGGTGGCTTTCCAGTCGATCTGGCGCAGGCTGTCACCCTCGCGAAATTCGCGCAATTGATGGAACTCCAGGCCCAGGCCCCGCCGTTGCTTCTGGCGTACACCAAGCTGGTTGAGCCAGTTGTCCACCGCCAGCAATTGCCCTTCATAGAGACGGGCGAAATCGGGGTAGACGCGGGTGGCGTCGGGCAGCTCGAGCAAGCGTCTGTCCGACCAGAGCCCCAAGGGGCTTGGCAGGCTGATTTCGCAGCGTTCGAAGCTGAAATGGCCACGCTGGAGCGGACGCAGGCGATAACCCGCCAGGCTGTGCTGGCCGGGTTGCAGTTCGACCGTCAGGGGCAGGTTTTCGAAACTCAGGCCGGCTGGCACATGGTCGAAGACTTGTACGTTCAGCGGTTGGAGAAAGTCGTGTTCAAGGGTCAGTTGCACCTCGCTCCATCGGCCCAGCGCCAGGCTGCCGGGCAACTGGCGTTTCAGCCGGGGCGAAGGGAGGCGCTTCACGCGAACAGCATCCAGCAGGGCCAGGGCCAGCAGCGCCAGGAGCAACCCCCAATTGATCGCCATGAGATTCGCCGGAACCGTGAACTCCAATGCCTGCAAAGTGCCCGACACAATACTGCAGGCCAGCAGGATCAACAGCCAGGCGAGCATCAGGCGCGACGGTTTCACAGGCGTGGCGCCGGCACTTGGTCGAGCATCTGCTGGAGCACCTGATCGACATCCAGGCCCTCGATGTCCAGCTCCGGCGCGATGCGCACACGATGGCGCAGCACGGCCAGGGCGCAACCCTTGATGTCATCCGGAATCACGAAGTCACCGCCGCGCAGCAGCGCACGGGCCCGGGCGCATCGCACCAGCGCGATGGACGCGCGCGGGCCGGCGCCGAGGAGCAAGCCGGGCCAGTTGCGGGTGGAGCGGGCCAGGCGCACGGCGTAGTCGAGCACCTGATCGTCCAGCTCGAGGTCGCTGGCGATGCGTTGCAGTGCCAGTACATCCTTGGCCTGCAACAACGTGCGCATCGGTTGAACATCGAGCATGTCCGCCCGGGTCGAGCGACTGACCTGACGCACCATGTTCAACTCCTGTTCGGCGTCGGGGTAATCCATGCGCACCTTGAGCATGAAACGGTCAAGTTCGGCCTCCGGCAACGGGTAAGTGCCTTCCTGCTCGATCGGGTTTTGCGTGGCGAGCACCATGAACGGTTGCGCAATCGGCAAGGGACGGCCTTCGAGGGTGACTTGCCGTTCCTGCATGGCTTCGAGCAGCGCCGCCTGGGTTTTCGCCGGGGCGCGGTTGATTTCGTCGGCCAGCAACAGGTTGGTGAACAGCGGGCCTTTGCGCAGTTTGAATTGCTCGGTCTGCAAGTCATACACGGCATGCCCGGTGACATCGCTGGGCATCAGGTCCGGGGTGAACTGGATGCGCGCAAACTCGCCGCCGAAACAACGGGCGAGGGCGCGCACCAACAGGGTCTTGCCCAAACCCGGTACGCCTTCGAGCAGCACATGGCCGCCGGCGATCAGCGCAGTCAAGACGTCGTCGATCACGCTGTCCTGGCCAATCAAGGCTTTTTGCAGTTCATTGCGCACGGCCTGGGCCAGGTAGCTGGCACGCTGACGTTGTTGAGCGGCATGGCTCGGTACGTCGGGCTCGATGGGTTGACTCATAGGGCATTCCTCAAGGATTGCAGATGGGCGACCTGACGGCTGAACTCAACGCTGGAAAGCCGTTGCGGGGGGCGCGGGCTCATGGCCTGGCTGATAGCGCGTGTGGGTTGGCCGGTCAGGCGTGCGAGCACCAGCCATTGCTCGGCAACGCCGAGTTGTTCAAAGCCGGGATGGCGCCGCCGCACACGGCGCAGGATGTCTTGCTGCAAGGCTTGCAACAGGCTGACCTGACCGTTGCGGCGCAACAGGAAGTCGGCACTGGCACGCAGGTGCTCCTGCAGTTGTCGGCGTGCTTTCGGTGCCGGCTCCAGCAATGGCCCCTGTCGTACGCCAAAGTGCCAGAAAACCAGGCCGATCAGGGCAAGCAACGCGACCAGCGCCTGGGGAAAATAACGCAGCAGCAAGGTCGGCAGGCTGTCGTGGTCGGTGTTGAAGATCAGTGTCACGCGGGTGTCGGCGGTCAGGTACCAGAGCAGCCAGGCATTGTCGTATTGGTCGATGGCCGGGGTTTTCCACAAGTCGGCATCGGTGACCACGATGATCGAGCCGAGCCCGTGATCGAGTTGCATCATGTGCGTGGCCCTGGCGCTGTTGGCCCAGGCCCAGGCGAGGTTTTTCGGGTCTTCGAGATGGAACGCCGTATCGAAACCGGCATAGGCCGGGGCGTCTTCGTCTTCCAGATAGAGCTTGGTCAATTGCGGGTACAGATCTTCACCGACATCGGGTGGCGGAGCCTTCAGGTCCTTGCTCAGGAACTGCTGCACTTGCACCCGATCGAGCAACAGGTCGTTGCTATGACCGAGTTTTTCATCCCACAGCGACTCGGCGACGAACAGAAGCCGCCCGCCGGCCCGGGTCCAGTTCATCACCTGGTCGGTCTGTCGTGGCGTCATGTTGTAGCGGTCACCGAGCAACAGCAGGCTGTGTTGATGCGGGTCGAGGCTGGGCAGGACGTCGAGACCATTGGCGTGGTCGACGCTCATGCCTTGCTTGCGCAGAAAGAGTTCCGCGGCCAGATAAGGGTTGGCTTGGGCTTGCGGTGAGGGGCCGTGGTCGATTTCGCGCTGGTAGGGGGTGGCCTTGAGGTACAGATAAACACTCGACGCAGCCACCAGCACGGCGATCAGTGCCCCGGCCATCGCCCCCCAGCGTCGGCTCAACGGACAGCCTCCGAGCCGAACAGAATACGCCAGCCGTTACACAGTTCCTGCTGCACCTGGGCCGGTGGCAGGCGATGACCGTAGGCCATGTTTTGCCAGTGCCCGGTGAGATCCTTGCTGTACGCCAGCAGGGCCGGTCGCTGTAGCCGCTCGACACGCCGAAGTACCTGGCCTTCGGTATCGGCGGCTTTGAGGGTGATGCTGAAATCGTGCATCAGGCGGCTGAGCAGGGCGCGATAAAGCAAGCCGAGCGCTTCGCGTGGCTGGGTCTGCCAGAGACTTTCAGCGCTGCTGGCGATGTCGGCAGGCAGGGACTCGGGCTTGAGGTCCAGGCCGAATGCCTGCTGCGGAAGCGGCCGCGTGGCTTTTTTGTCGAGGCTCGCTCGTCGGCTGACGAACGCTTGCGACCAGTCGCGATAGCGCCAGATCAACAGGCCGACGGCCCCGATGACGGCGCCCCACAGCACGATTTCAATCAGGCTCGCCAATGCCCCGAACTGCTGCCCCTCAAGCAGCTTCAGCAGGGCCTTCAACCATTGCGGAGTCTTGTTGTCGCCCGGAGCTTCAGCGCTTGGCTGATCTTCGCCAAAGCGGTAGCGCGTTACCGTTTCCCGGTTCTTGAAGGGCGGCTGTTCGAGGATCGTCTTGATGCTGTCCCTGGAGGCCTGGCTGGTCAGGGGCTGGCCCAGCAAGCGCGGGCTGTCGGGTGAACGGTCCGGTTCGGCGGCCCACACGCTGTGTGAGGTCGGCATCAGCAAGATCACGGCGATCAACAAGGCAGCGGCTGCGCTGGTGAGGCGTTGGCGCATTCGGCGGAACACCAGTTCGATATCCCAGGCCTCCAGCAGGGTGCGCCGGTTCAGGTAAAGGCTGAAACCGCAGGCGACGTAGACCGGTTCCCAGACCACCAGCACCAGCGCATAGAAGGCATTGGTCAGATGCTCCAGCCAACGCCAGTCCTGGGTGGCCACAGAGATCAGCGATTGCCAGCTCCAGTCGAGCGCGACCTGCTGTGGCAGCAGCAGATAGAACAACACCATCAAGCCGATCCACAACGCGCCCTCCAGGTGCGCGCCGATGATCGTCAACCAGCGTGCAGCGCCGGCATCTCGCTGCAACAGCACCTGCAGTCGCTGTTGCCGTTGCTGCCCATCGAGGCCCTCGAGTTGCGCCACCGGCATCACGAAACTGCGGTGCAGACTCAGGCGTCGCCAGGTCAGGCTGGCCAGCAACTGCGGTTTGAGCAGGCGTGGCCATTGCTGCAGGGCCTGTTTGAGCGTGGGCGTTTCATCGAACATGGCTTTGGACAGAATGTACAAGGGCAAGCGTTCGAACGCCGGCTTCAACCACCAGAAAATCAACACGGCGAGTGAGGGCGAATCCCAGAGTCCCCAACTGAGCAGCGCGAAAACGGGCAAGGTGACCAAGGCCCAACTGGTCATCAACAGGCGTCGGTGGCGCTGGCTCAGGAGTACGCCGAGGTCCATGGCTTCCCAGGTCGGACGCGGGCGAATCACCACCGTGGCATCACTCAGGCGCATGGCGGCGACGTCCGGCAAACACGAGATAAACCATCACCAGCAACCAGAGCGCGGCGCCCACCAGGTACTTGGTCTGGTGCGACGGGCCGGTCATGGATGACCAGTAGGCTTCGATAAACGCGGCAATCAACAGAAACAGCATGACCCCGCAGATCAGCAGCACGCTCTTGCGCGCAGCCAGGCGCAAGGCCTCTGCGCGTGGCAGACACCCCGGGGCGACCAGCGCCCAGCCCAGCTTCAGGCCGGCGGCACCGGCCAGGGCGATGGCGCTGAGTTCGAAGGCGCCATGGCCGATCACGAATGACCAGAAGGTTTGCCCGTAGCCGACGTAGGTCAGGTGCCCGGCCACCGCACCGATCATCAGGCCGTTGAAGATCAGGAAGAACACACTGCCCAAACCCAGCAGCAGACCACTGGCGAAGGTCTGAAAGGCAATGCCGATATTGTGCATGATGTAGTAGCCGAACATCGCCCAGTCCTCGCTGGCGGCTCGTTGCGCCGTGCGCCCGAGGTGACCGGCAACGGGGTCGTACATGCTTTGCATCTCGCTGACCTGCTCGGCGGGGATCAGGTTGTAGACCAGGTCCGGGTACAGGTACACCAGCAATGCGAAACCAGCCAGGCTGACAAAGAACATCAGGCTGGCGGCGAGGACGAAACGCCACTGTTCACGCACCAGTCGCGGAAAGTCGGCCAGGATGAATGCCAGCACGCTGGCGCCCGGATGGCTGCGGTGACGGTAGAGTTGTTGGTGTCCGCGCAGCACTTGTTGCTGCAAGGCGTCGATCAGAAAACTGCTGTAGCCGCGCTCCCTGGCCAGTGCCAGGTGCTGGCAGAGACGTCGGTAGTCCCTGGGGAAATTGTCGGCCCCGGTAGCTTGCCTGCCGTGCTCCAATTGCTCTAGCAGGTGAGCGAATTGCTCCCATTCGGCCTTGTGCCGGTTTTCAAAAAGGCTTTGCTTCATGTCGGCCCCAACAAGCCGCGGGCGATGCCGTTGAGCTCGGTCACCGCCTGCTGCGCCGGGATTTGCAACGGTTGGGCGAGGATCGCAGCCAGTTCATCGGCCCGCGCCTGGGAGAGTTCGCCCTGGCGTTCGGCAAACCCGAGAATGGCTCGTTGCTCGGTGAGTGTCAGGGCAAAGGCCGGACGGCGGGGCTGGGCTTCGGGGAGTTCGGGGCGGGTGTGCGGCTGTTCGCGGTAGATCACCAGGGTCCCGGCGGCGATATCGCCCAGGCGCTTGAAGTGGGGATGCTGCAGGCAACTGATGGCCCCGAGAAAGTAACCGAACGGCAACAGGTCGACCACGCGCAGCAGGTTGCGCAGCAGCGACGCGGACCAGCCGACCGGAGTGCCATCGTCGTGCACCACCCGTAGTCCCATCCATTGCTTGCCCGGCGAGCGACCCTGGTTCAGCACCTCGAACAGCACCATGTACCACCAGTTCACTACGAACAGCAGGATCGAGCCGAGTCCGGCGCCCAGTTTGCCGAGCATCGCCAGTGCAATGAACAGCACGCCCAGGAGCAGGCCGCGCAAACCAAGATCGATGGAGAATGCCAGCGCACGGACCATCAACCCGGCGGGGCGCAGCGGCAGGTCGACGCCCTCCGGCGTTTCGACCTGGTACCGCGTATCCACCGGTGGTGACAGCTGCGCATTCCGTGGCAGTGCTGTGGTCTCGAGCATGGGCAACCTGATGATGTGGCCTGGATCGGGATTGTGTATCCATTCGATGCTAGCAGCCTATGCGAGGGGTGCGGGGTACAAACGGCATAACTATGTATTGCACGGTAAGTCGCGCAAGGTGTTTGAATCACAAGACTACTGGTCGGGGTGGGAGGTGAACGCCTAGACTTTGCCGATCTTCTGTTCAGGAATCGCCCGTGACCTCCATCTTCTGGTACGACTACGAAACCACTGGCATCAATCCCCGTTGCGACCGTCCGTTGCAAATGGCCGGCCTGCGCACTGACTTCGATCTCAATGAAATCGACGAGCCGGTCAATCTATACAGCCAGACCAGCGACGACATCCTGCCGCATCCGGCTGCCTGCGCGATCACGGGTATCACCCCCGGGCAACTGCAGGCGCAAGGCTTGAGCGAAGCCGACTTCATGACCCGGGTGCATGCCCAGCTCGCGGCACCCGGTACCTGTGGTGCGGGGTATAACACCTTGCGTTTTGACGACGAGATGACCCGCTACAGCCTGTACCGAAACTTCTTCGACCCTTATGCGCGGGAGTGGCAGGGTGGCAACAGCCGCTGGGACCTGATCGATGTGGTACGCGCCGCCTATGCCTTGCGCCCCGATGGCATGGTCTGGCCGACGGACGACGAGGGGCGGGTCACGCTCAAGCTTGAACGCCTGACCGCGGCCAATGGCATCGACCATGGCAATGCCCACGAAGCGCTGTCGGACGTTCGCGCAACGATCGCCCTGGCGCGCCTGATACGGGAAAAACAGCCAAAGCTGTACGACTGGCTGTTTCAATTGCGCAGCAAGCAAAAAGTCATGGACCAGATACGCCTGCTGCAACCGCTGGTGCATGTTTCCGGGCGGTTTTCTGCCGCGCGCAGCTATGTGGGCGTGGTATTGCCGCTGGCCTGGCACCCGCGCAACAAGAATGCCCTGATTGTCTGTGACCTGCACCTCGATCCCCAGGGTCTGCTTGACCTGGATGCCGAAAGCTTGCGCCAGCGCCTGTATACCCGCCGCGACGAATTGGCCGAAGGCGAGTTACCGGTGCCGTTGAAGCTGATCCACATCAACAAGTGCCCGGTAGTGGCACCCTTGTCGGTACTTCGCCAGGAAGACCAGCAGCGTCTGGGGCTGGATATGGCGCTGTATCAGCAGCGGGTGTTGCAGCTCAATGACGCCCGGAAAGTTTGGCAGGATAAAATTCTGGCAATTTATGCCCGCGAAGATTTTTCCCAGAGCCAGGATCCCGAGCAACAGTTATACGATGGATTTATCGGTGATCGGGATCGGCGATTGTGTGAACAAGTCAGAACCGTTGACCCGATGCAATTGGCACAAGAGCAGTGGCCTTTCGATGATGAGCGTTTGCCGGAAATGCTGTTTCGATATCGCGCACGCAACTTTCCCGACACGTTGAATTCCGAAGAGCAAGAACGTTGGCGAATATTCTGTCAGAAACGTTTGTCAGATCCCGAGTGGGGGGCGCCAAATACCCTTCAAAGTTTTGCAGAGGCCGCGGCCCAATTGAGCGTTAGTGCTACTCCGTTTCAGCAGGAGGTGCTCTGTGAGTGGCAGGATTATGTGCAGGGACTACGCCAGCGTTTGGGTCTTTGAATTCGAACATGCGAGGGCTTAAATGCCGCGCAAAAAAAAACGCCAGCGTTTGCTGGCGTTTTTTCTTTGTCACGGATCCGTCTGCGACAAGCTCTGAGGCTTAGCCCAGCAGGGTAGCCCAGCCTTCCACCACGTCACCGCCCCACTTGGCTTTCCACTCTTTCAGAGTCTTGTGGTTGCCACCTTTGGTTTCGATGACTTCACCGTTGTGCGGGTTTTTGTATTGTTTAACTTTGCGAGCACGCTTGGTGCCGGTAGTTTTCACAGCACCGCCACGTGGAGCCTTGGTTTTGGATTCTGGGTCCAGCAGCGCGATGATGTCACGCAGGGACTTGGAGTATTCACCCATCAGGGTGCGCAGTTTGCCTTCGAATTCCAGCTCGGTTTGCAGTTTGTCGTCTTGGGACAGGTTCTTCAAACGGGCTTGCAGCTCTTTGATAGCTTCTTCGGTGGCGCGATATTCGTTGATCAAGGACATGTGGACTACCTTATGTTGTGCGCTGGATGGCAGGTGACAGTGCGGCAATAATAGTCACGGTGTTTCACCAAGTAAACATTTGAGTCAACTTTATTTAATTTAATTGCCGTGTCTTTGGCGCACATTGCTAATGCAGTTATTAGTGTGGTCCAGGTCTGTCAGATATACATAAATTAACAAATGACTGGCACTGCCAGAGCATCCGGGTGAGCCTGCACGGGCGCTGTCCACCTTGGCGCAACGCCCTTCGGGCAGGGCAAAACGTCAACAATACTGCAGTTTTGCTGCGCAATCGCTAGAATGGCGGCCTTTGCGAAGTTCTGGAGTTTCCCCCTCATGCGCACTTTTCGTCTGGTGATTTCTTGCCCGGACCGTGTTGGCATCGTTGCCAAAGTCAGTAACTTTCTGGCATCACACAACGGCTGGATCACTGAAGCGAGCCATCACTCGGACAATCTCAGTGGCTGGTTCTTCATGCGTCACGAAATCCGTGCCGACTCCCTGCCATTTGGTATCGAAGCGTTTCGCGAAGCCTTTGCCCCGATCGCCGAAGAGTTCTCGATGGACTGGCGCATCACCGATACCGAGCAAAGGAAACGCGTGGTGCTGATGGCCAGCCGCGAGTCGCACTGCCTGGCCGACTTGCTGCACCGCTGGCACAGCGATGAACTGGACTGCGAAATTTCCTGTGTGATTTCCAACCATGACGATTTGCGCAGCATGGTGGAATGGCACGGTATTCCGTACTACCACGTCCCGGTCAATCCGCAGGACAAGCAACCGGCCTTCGCCGAGGTTTCGCGCCTGGTCAAACAGCACGATGCCGAAGTGGTGGTGCTTGCCCGTTACATGCAAATCCTGCCGCCGGAGTTGTGCAGCGAATACGCACACAAGGTCATCAACATTCACCACAGCTTCCTGCCGTCGTTCGTCGGCGCCAAGCCATACCACCAGGCCTCCCTGCGTGGCGTGAAGCTGATCGGTGCGACCTGCCACTATGTGACCGAAGAACTGGATGCCGGCCCGATCATCGAGCAGGACGTGGTGCGTGTCAGCCACAGCGACAGCATCGAAGACATGGTGCGTTTCGGCCGTGATGTCGAAAAAATGGTGCTGGCCCGTGGCCTGCGCTATCACCTGGAAGATCGTGTGCTGGTACACGGCAACAAAACTGTCGTCTTCTGACAGACCTGCGGAACAGTTGAAATTCGAAGGGCCTGGGCGTTCAATCGCTTCAGGCCCTTCGCCGTTTCTGCACCGAGGACAAAACCATGACCGATCCACTGGACAAAGCCACATCCAAGGCCCCCGCCACGCTGGGTGAGGGCTGCCTGAGCCGCTACGACCCGGATGACATGGGGCCTGAAACCGGAACGGAGTTCCCTGACGCCGCACAGTTGTGGGAACAGTTGCAGCAAGAACCAGAGGACAAGCCTAAGCCTGCCTGAGTTTCATCAGCTTCAGCAGCAGCGGCCTGCCCAGCATCAGCAAAAACACCGGCCCACCGACCAGCAAGTAGAAGTAATACGTCACCGCCCGCCAAATCAGAATCGCCGCCGCTGCCGTGGACTTCCCGACCATGGGCGCCAGCAGCGCAGCGGACGTCAGCTCGGCCGCCCCGGCTCCACCCGGCAGCAGGCTCAATTGTCCGGCGCTCAGGGCCAACATCTGGATCAGAAAGCTCCAGACCCACTGCAAGTCCGCGCCGAGCCCGCGCAACGCCAGATAAAGCACGCTGTAGCGCAGTACCCAATGCACGCAGGTCAGGGCGAATACCTTGATCAGGGTCTGCACGGGCAATTTCAGCGTGTCGGTAAACGCTGCCAGAAACTGCAGGAGCTTGCGCGCCCAGCGCATTCGGGTGGTTGCCTTGACATTCAGTCGGGCGAGCCATCGGCCACCCAGGCGAATCAACAAACGGTGGTAGCGCGCCACCATGGCGCAACAGAGCAGGCCGCCGAACAGCGAAACGGCGCTGACCGTCAGCATCCACTCCATGCGCTGGCTCAGGTGCTGGAACAGGGCGTAAATCAGAATCCCGCTCAGGGCGCAGAGGAAAAACAGCAAGTCACTCAACTGGTCCATGGCAAACACTGCACTGCCCCTGGCCGGACGCACACCGTGACGTGCCAGCAAGGCCATGATCGTCAGGGGCCCACCGCTGCCGCCGGGTGTGGCGCAGTAGGCAAATTCGGCGGCCATCACCACGCCGAGGCTCCTGAGCCAGCTGACCCTGTCGCGTTGATCCCCCAGCAACAGGCGTAGACGCAGGGTGTTCACGCCCCAGCACAGCAGGATCATGGCGAACATGATCAACAGCCACGGCAGTGGAAAACCGCTCAGCCTGGACCAGGTTTCGCTGCCGCCCAACAGTGTTGGAATCAGCACCGCCGCGAGCAGGCCGACCAGCAACAGCAGTCCGCGACTCATGCGGCACGACCCGGTCTGTCGTTTTGCAGGAGCAGCCACCGGGCCTTGGTCATCGGAATGCGTCCGTTGTCGAGCTGGCGTTCCAGGGTTTGTAGCCAGTATTGGCGCGAAAACTCATGGCGCATGTCCACCGGGTGCAGGCCCAGGCGAATGACCGGGGCCTGCTGCCAGTGCTGTTCACGGCGGTCGCTGACGAGCTTCGATAGGCCTCGGCGCCAGGCGCTGCGCGCACTCCAGACCAGCCCGGGTGCCTCGATCGCGGTGAAATCCGGCAACCGGTATAAATGCTGCGAGTCGCTGGTGTAACTCAAAGGCAATTGGCGCAATGCCTGGCGAGTGCCCTGGCTCATCAGCCAGGCAGGGGCGACGAACCCCGCCAGCGGCCAGTCATGGCGGTGGAACATCTCGATGCCCGAACGCAGGCGGGCGAGGGCGGTTTCTGCTGGCAAGCGGTAGAACTCGCCTTCGTGGGTGTAGACCCGCCGCATGAACCAGTCGCGTGGATTGCCGCTCATCGGTCCGTCATCACAGTGGAAGTAGCCATGCAGTGCCAGTTCGTCGCCGCGGGCAATCCTGGCGCTGAGTTGGCGGCAGAATTGCGGGTGAGCCTCCAGATCGTTGTGCTTGTGGAAGTCCGGTACCACCAGCCAGGTGATCGGCACGTCCCCCAAAGCGTCGACGGCTTTGACGAACGGCTGGTAATCGGCCCAGGTCGGTGGCGCCACGTCGTGCAGCACCAGTAGCAAGCCGGGTCTGTTCATGGGCTCAACCATTGGCGGTCAGCGGCCATTGGTTATCGAGCACGGCGTGGTAGTGGCACAGCAGGCTGTTGACCACCGTGTCCCAGGCGTAATGCCGTTCGACATGCAACCGTGCCTGTTTGCCCAGCGTCCTGTTGCCCGACCCGAACAACTCTCGAACGGCACTGGCCATCGCGACAGGATTGTTCGGTGCGCAGAGGCGGCCGCAGTCCTCGGTGATGATCTCCTCGAAAGCCCCGGCTGCCACGGCTACCACCGGTATGCCGCTGGCCATGGCCTCGAGAATGACCAGGCCGAAGGTTTCCTGATCGCCGGCATGCAGCAATGCGTCGGCGCTGGCCATCAGCCTGGCCACTTGCGCCGCTGGTAAGAAATGGTCGATCACCGTCACGTTGGACGGCACGGCAGCGGGCATCGACGAGCCCACCAGCAGCAGGTGGTAGCGTCGGCCCAAGCGTTTCATGCAGTCGAGCAGCACCGCCAGGTTTTTTTCCTTGGAACCGCGCCCGGCGAAGATCAGCAACCGGGTGTTTTCGTCCAGGCCCAACCCGGCCCGCAGCCCGGGGTCCCTGGCTTGGGGATTGAAGGTTTGCAGGTCGACACCGAGCGGCTGCACGAAGACATTCCGGACCCCAAGCCCGGCAAGTTTGTCGGCCATGACCCGGCTGGGCGCCAGGACCCGGTCGAAGTTGCCGTAGAGCTTGCTGACATAGGCCTCGACGTTGTTGGTCACCCAGTTGCCCATGCGGTTGCGCACCAATAGTGGCAGGTCCGAGTGATAAAAGCCGATGACCGGCACGTCGAGCTGGCGCCGCGCATCCAGCGCCGCCCATGCGGTGAGATAGGGATCGCCGACCTCGATCAGATCGGGTTGCAAGTCTTGCAGGACATGGCGCCAGGGCGCGAGACGCAGAGGGAAGCGATAGCCTTTGCCGAAGGGCAGGGCGGGGGCAGGAACGGTGAAGATGCCATCCTGCTCGCTCAAGGTGGATCCTGGGATCAGCAAGCTGTGGCGAATCCCCGGCTTGATGCCCAGGCGACGGTGCTTCGCATCCAGATAAGTACGCACGCCACCGCTGGCTGGGGCATAGAACATGGTGATGTCAGCGATATGCACGATGAGCGGTCCTCCAGTTCCGGTACTCCCTTGGTTGACCTATATGAAGGATAGATGTTCGGTTGGGGTTTGTTATAGGGCGCTGGATGAAGGCTGTTGTGGCGAGGGAGCAAGCTCCCTCGCCACATGGGGTTACTGCATCAGATACGGAAACTGCCCACCAACTGCTTCAACCGCGCCGCCTGCTGCTCAAGGTCCGAGCATGCGCGCAATGTCGATTGCAGGTTTTCCACACCTTCCTGGTTCAGCGTGTTGATCTCGGTGATGTCGACGTTGATCGACTCCACCACGGCAGTCTGCTCTTCAGTGGCGGTTGCGACCGACTGGTTCATGCCGTCGATTTCACCGATACGCAGCGTCACGCTGTTGAGGCGTTCGCCCGCCAGGTTGGCGATTTCCACGCTGTCCTGGCTGTGGCGCTGGCTGTCGCTCATGGTGCTGACCGACTCCCGTGCGCCGACTTGCAGTTCCTCGATCATCTTCTGCACTTGCTGCGCCGATTCCTGCGTGCGGTGTGCCAGATTGCGCACCTCGTCCGCCACCACGGCAAAACCACGACCGGCTTCACCGGCGCGTGCAGCTTCGATGGCGGCGTTGAGCGCCAGCAGGTTGGTTTGCTGGGAAATGCTGGTGATCACTTCGAGGATCTGCCCGATGTTCACCGTTTTGCTGTTCAACGATTCGATATTGGTGCTCGAAGCGCTGAGCATGGTCGACAGCTGATTCATCGCGACAATGCTGCGATCCACCACTTGCTGGCCGTCTTCGGCCAGGCTGCGTGCATCGCTGGCCTGGCTCGACGCTTGAGCGGCGTTGCGCNGACCGACTCCCGTGCGCCGACTTGCAGTTCCTCGATCATCTTCTGCACTTGCTGCGCCGATTCCTGCGTGCGGTGTGCCAGATTGCGCACCTCGTCCGCCACCACGGCAAAACCACGACCGGCTTCACCGGCGCGTGCAGCTTCGATGGCGGCGTTGAGCGCCAGCAGGTTGGTTTGCTGGGAAATGCTGGTGATCACTTCGAGGATCTGCCCGATGTTCACCGTTTTGCTGTTCAACGATTCGATATTGGTGCTCGAAGCGCTGAGCATGGTCGACAGCTGATTCATCGCGACAATGCTGCGATCCACCACTTGCTGGCCGTCTTCGGCCAGGCTGCGTGCATCGCTGGCCTGGCTCGACGCTTGAGCGGCGTTGCGCGCGATTTCCTGGGCGGCGGCGCCGAGCTGGTTGATTGCCGCTGCCACGCTGCTGGTGCGCGAGGCTTGCTGGTCGGAGTTGAACATCGACGAGTTGGAAGCCGCTACCACGCGCAGTGCCACCTCGTTGACCTGGCCGGTGGCCGAGGACACTTCGCGGATCGAGCCGTGGATACGCTCCACAAAACGGTTGAACGCGGTGGCGAGGCTGCCGAATTCATCGTTGTTGACGATGGTCAGGCGCTTGGTCAGGTCGCCTTCGCCGTCGGCGATGTCGGCCATGGCCCGGGTCATGACGTGCAATGGCTGAATCAGGATGCGAATCAGCATGCCGAGCAGGGCAATGATGATGGCCACGGCGATGATGGTCGCGATGACCGCCGAGGTGCGGAACTGGCTGAGCATCGAGAAGGCCTTGTCCTTATCCACCGACAGGCCGATGTACCAGTTGACCGACGACAGGCCTTTGATCGGGGTGAAGGTCACGATGCGGGTTTTGCCGTCGACCTGGATTTCACTCATGTCGCTGCTGATCGCGGGGGTATCTTGCGGGTAGACGTCCTTGAGCGTCTTCATCGCCAGCGCTTTGTCGGGATGCACGAGGATCTTGCCATCGGCGCTGACCAGGAAGGCGTAGCCCATGCCATTGAAGTCCAGCGCATTGAGGCTGTCGGCGATCACTTGCAGGCTCAGGTCGCCACCGACGACACCGATGTTCTGTCCATCCTTGATCACGCTATTGACGATGGAAATCACCAGTTGGCCGGAGGCCAGGTCCACATAGGGTTCAGTCAATGCCGAACCGCTGGAGCCTTGGGCGCTTTTGTACCAAGGGCGCGCACGAGGGTCATAGCCGTCGGGCATCTTGCTGTCCGGGCGAATGATGAAAGAGCCGTCCTTGCTGCCCAGGTAGGCACCCATGAAGGTCGACGTCACGGCTTTTTGCACCAGCAGGCTGGATACGTTGCCCGCCTCGGGGTTGAGTGCGACGGTTTGTGCCAGGTTTTCTATCAACAGGCTGCGCCCGCCCAACCAGGTCTGAATGTTGTTGGCAGTGACCCTGCCCATTTCCTGCAGGTAGTTGTCCAGGTTTTCGCGAATGGCATTGCGCTGCAAATAATCGTTGTACAGCGTGAACGAGGCGAAGGCGGCAATAACGATGAGGGCGGCGGCAAGCAGGATTTTATGACTGAAGCGCAGATTTTTGTTCATGGCTTGGGGTTCCGCTAAGGTCTCTTATATGCTCGAGGCGTGTCTTTACAGGTGCACACGGCAGGGCATGGGTAAAAGGTGAAATTTCCGTCTGTCCTTAGGGAAATATCCGACCGAGTTGTCAGACTGGTCTGTCGTTATGTCTATCGGCCGACCCTGATTAAAGATTAACCATGGGTGAACAAATGCCTGACTCATTGCAACTCGTTATCGGTGCTGACCTTGCGGGGCAGCCGATCGCCCAGGCCATGCGCCTGGCCAACCGCCACGGTTTGATCGCGGGCGCGACCGGCACCGGCAAGACCGTCACTTTGCAACGCATGGCCGAAGCCTTCAGCGATGCCGGCGTGGCGGTGTTCGCCGCCGACATCAAGGGTGACCTTTGCGGCCTCGGCGCCGCCGGCAACCCACAGGGCAAGATCGCCGAGCGGATTGCCGGGATGCCGTGGCTCAACCACAAGCCTCAGGCTTATCCGGTGACGTTGTGGGACGTACACGGTCAGTCCGGTCATCCTTTACGCACAACCTTGAGTGAAATGGGCCCGCTGCTGTTGGGCAGCCTGCTGGAACTGACCGACAGCCAGCAGTCGGCGCTGTACGCCGCGTTCAAGGTAGCCGACCGCGAAGGCTTGTTGCTGCTCGATCTCAAGGATCTGAAGGCGTTGCTCAACCACCTGCGGGACAACCCCCAGTTGCTCGGCGACGATGCGGCATTGATGACCACCGGTTCCAGCCAGGCGTTGCTGCGGCGCCTGGCGACCCTGGAGCAACAGGGCGCCGAAGCCTTGTTCGGCGAGCCGGCGCTGCAACTCGAAGACATCCTCCAGCCCACCGCGGATGGCCGCGGGCGCATTCATCTGCTCGATGCCAGTCGTCTGGTGCATGAAGCGCCGAAAGTCTACGCGACGTTCCTGCTGTGGCTGCTGGCCGAACTGTTCGAGCAACTGCCTGAGCGTGGCGATGCCGACAAACCGTTGCTGGCGCTGTTCTTCGACGAGGCCCACTTGTTGTTCAGCGGTACGCCGCAGGCATTGCGTGATCGTCTGGAACAAGTCGTGAGGCTGATTCGTTCGAAAGGCGTGGGCGTGTATTTCGTTACCCAGTCGCCGGGTGACCTGCCGGATGACGTGCTGGCTCAGCTGGGCTTGCGCATCCAGCACGGCTTGCGTGCGTTCACCGCCAAGGAGCAGAAGTCCCTGCGCGCGGTAGCCGAAGGTTTCCGGCCGAATCCGGCGTTCGATACGTTGTCGGTGTTGACCGAACTCGGGATCGGCGAAGCGCTGGTCGGCACCCTGCAGGAAAAAGGCACGCCGGAAATGGTCCAGCGGGTGCTGGTAGCGCCGCCGCAATCGCGGATCGGGCCTTTGACCGGCGCCGAGCGTACGGCGCTGATTGCCGCTTCGCCGTTGCAGGGGCGTTATGACAAGCCGATTGACCGTGAATCGGCCTATGAGGTGCTGATGGGGCGCAAGGGGCTGGCACCGGATCCTGAAGCGGCGCCGGGCAAACCGGCCGCTGAAGAACCGAGTTTCACCGAGCAGGCCGGGGAGTTCCTTGGCACGGCGGCCGGCCAGGCGCTGAAATCGGCAATGCGCCAGGCGGCCAATCAGCTTGGGCGACAGCTGGTGCGCGGGTTGATGGGGTCGTTGCTGGGCGGCAGTAAACGCCGCTAACTTGAGCGAACACCGTCAATGTGGGAGCGAGCCTGCTCGCGAATCGGTGTGTCAGGCAACATCATTGCTGAATGTTACGCCGCCTTCGCGAGCAGGCTCGCTCCCACATGGGGCCTATGTCAGGTTCTGGTTTTGGCGTGCGCCGCCAGTCGCTCCAGCGCTGCCCGCAGGTTCGGATCACTGATGCCATCAGCCGTGGCCTGTATGGTCGCGGCGGCATCGTCCGACAGATCCATGGTGTGCCCGGCGGCGCCCCGCTGAACGGTAGGTGGCTGCACCTTGAACAGGATTCGCGTGAGATTGTTGAACTCGTCAAACATCTGCAATTGCCGCTGCAGACGCTTTTGCTGGTAACGCAGGCGGGTTGCCCAATGGCCGTCGGTGACAATCAGCAACAAACTGCCTTCGCGCCAGGACGCCACGTGGCAATGTTCGCGAGCGGCGGGCTGCAATTGGCTTTCGAGCAAACGTTGCAGATGACCCAGGCGTTGAGCGTGGCCGAGAATGGCTTTCAGCGGCTTGGCTTCGCGTAGTAGAACGGCAGGTACTTTGGCCGTAAGTGGGCGAAATGCCATGATCAGACACCTGAAGTAACAGAGGCACCATGGTAGCAGAAAGCACCGAATGCACCCGCCCTTGCTTTTGTGGACGCTTTACCCATTAAATCAACAACTAACTTCTGCCTTGAACGGCTTGAAGTTGAGCAAAACGCCCCTATTTTAAGTGAGCCCCGTCAAAGCGCAGTGCCAGCATCGTGGAATATCGCCACTTTCCTCTCCTTCGTTTCCGGGTAGAATGCTCGTTCGCATGCGGCCATGAGGGCTGCACGGGCGACTCACGGGGCCGCCCTCCATCCCTTTAGTGTGGAAGATCCTGCCGATATGTTTGCGCCTTTGTTAAAGAAACTTTTTGGAAGCAAGAACGAGCGTGAAGTCAAACGCATGCTCAAGACGGTGCAACTCGTCAATGCCTTCGAAGAGCAAATGGTGGCCCTTTCGGACGATCAATTGCGTGCCAAGACCAGCGAGTTCAAGGCCCGCATCGCCAAAGGGGAATCCCTCGACAAGCTGCTGCCAGAAGCCTTTGCGGTCGCCCGCGAAGCCGGCAAGCGTGTCATGGGCATGCGTCACTTCGATGTCCAGCTGATCGGCGGCATGACCTTGCATGAAGGCATGATCGCGGAAATGCGTACCGGTGAAGGCAAGACCCTGGTGGCAACACTGGGTGTTTACCTCAATGCGCTGTCCGGCAACGGCGTGCACGTTGTGACGGTGAACGACTACCTGGCCCGCCGTGACGCCAACTGGATGCGCCCGCTGTATGAATTCCTCGGCCTGACGGTCGGCGTTGTCACGCCGTTCCAGCCGCCGGAAGAGAAGCGCGCTGCCTACGCCGCCGACATTACCTACGGCACCAACAACGAATTCGGTTTCGATTACCTGCGCGACAACATGGCGTTCAGCATGGAAGAAAAATTCCAGCGCGAACTCAATTTTGCCGTGATCGACGAAGTCGACTCCATCCTCATCGACGAAGCCCGTACGCCGCTGATCATCTCCGGTCAGGCCGAGGACAGCTCCAAGCTGTACATCGAGGTCAACAAACTGATCCCGCAGCTGAAGCTGCACGTCGAGGAAGTCGAAGGCGAAGTGACCCAGGCCGGTCACTACACCATCGACGAGAAGACCCGCCAGGTCGAACTCAACGAAGCAGGTCACCAGTACGTCGAGGAAACGCTGACCGGCATCGGCCTGCTGGCCGAAGGCGAGAGCCTGTACTCGGCGCATAACCTGAGCCTGCTGACTCACGTCTACGCCGGCCTGCGCGCGCACAAGCTGTTCCATCGCAACGTCGAATACATCGTGCAGGACGGTCAGGTCGTACTGGTCGACGAGCACACCGGCCGTACCATGCCGGGCCGCCGTCTGTCCGAAGGCCTGCACCAGGCCATCGAAGCCAAGGAAAACCTGAACATCCAGGCCGAAAGCCAGACGCTGGCGTCGACCACCTTCCAGAACTACTTCCGTCTGTACAACAAACTGTCCGGCATGACCGGTACGGCCGACACCGAAGCGTTCGAGTTCCACCAGATCTATGGCCTGCAGGTCATGGTGATTCCGCCGAACAAGCCGCTGGCCCGTAAAGACTACAACGACCTGGTGTTCCTGACTGCCGACGAGAAATACGCGGCAATCGTGGCCGACATCAAGGAAAGCATGGCCGCCGGTCGTCCGGTGCTGGTGGGTACTGCCACCATCGAAACCTCCGAGCACATGTCCAGCCTGCTCGTGAAGGAAGGCATCGAACACAAGGTTCTGAACGCCAAGTTCCACGAAAAGGAAGCCGAGATCATTGCCCAGGCCGGTCGCCCTGGCGCACTGACCATCGCCACCAACATGGCCGGTCGTGGTACCGACATCCTGTTGGGCGGTAACTGGGAAGTGGAAGTGGCTTCCCTGGAAAACCCGACTCCTGAGCAGATTGCCCAGATCAAGGCCGACTGGCAGAAGCGTCACCAGCAAGTGCTCGAATCGGGCGGTTTGCAGGTGATTGCGTCCGAGCGTCACGAATCGCGCCGTATCGACAACCAGTTGCGTGGTCGTGCCGGTCGTCAGGGCGACGCCGGTTCCAGCCGCTTCTACCTGTCGCTGGAAGACAGCCTGATGCGCATCTTCGCCTCTGACCGGGTGAAGAACTTCATGAAGGCCCTGGGCATGCAGCCTGGCGAAGCGATCGAGCACCGCATGGTGACCAACGCCATCGAAAAGGCCCAGCGCAAGGTTGAAGGCCGTAACTTCGACATTCGCAAGCAACTGCTCGAGTTCGACGACGTCAACAACGAACAGCGTAAAGTGATCTATCACATGCGTAACACGTTGCTGGCCGCCGACAACATCGGCGAGACCATCGCCGACTTCCGTCAGGACGTGCTCAACGCCACCGTCAGCGCCCACATTCCTCCGCAATCGCTGCCTGAGCAGTGGGACGTGGCGGGTCTGGAAGCGGCGCTGCAGAGCGATTTCGGTGTGACGCTGCCGATCCAGCAATGGCTCGACGAAGACGATCACCTGTACGAAGAAACCCTGCGCGAGAAGCTCATGAACGAGCTCGTCGCGGCGTACAACGAGAAAGAAGACCAGGCGGGCGCCGAAGCGCTGCGCTCCTTCGAGAAGCAAATCGTTCTGCGCGTTCTGGACGACCTGTGGAAAGACCACCTGTCGACGATGGACCACCTGCGTCACGGTATCCACTTGCGTGGTTATGCCCAGAAGAACCCGAAGCAGGAATACAAGCGCGAGTCCTTCACCCTGTTCTCCGAGTTGCTGGATTCGATCAAGCGCGATTCGATCCGTGTGTTGTCCCACGTTCAGGTTCGCCGCGAAGACCCGATCGAAGAGGAGCAGCGCCTGCGCCAGGAAGCCGAGGCATTGGCCGCTCGCATGCAGTTCCTGCATGAAGAGGCTCCAGGCCTGGAGCAACCGGAAGTGTTGGGCGAGGAGATTGACGTTGCTCTCGCTGCCGCACCGGTTCGCAACGAGCAGAAGCTGGGTCGCAACGAACTGTGCTACTGCGGTTCGGGCAAGAAGTTCAAGCATTGCCACGGGCAGATTCAGTAAAACCCGTTTCAAACGCTGAAATACCCGCGCCGCGACCGGCTTCTGCCGTCGCGGCGTTTTACCATTCGAACCACCGTTTCCCTTGAGCGGTGCTGACATCATTTTTAAAGGAGCGCATTCATGGCTGTTGGTCTTGGTCCTTTGCCAACGTTGCACCCGGTTGCCGGTTTTGAACTCGGTATCGCCTCGGCCGGCATCAAGCGCCCGGGGCGCAAGGATGTTGTGGTCATGCGCTGTGTTGAAGGCTCCACGGTTGCCGGCGTGTTCACCTTGAACGCCTTTTGCGCCGCACCGGTGATCCTGGCCAAGCAACGCGTGCAAGGCCCTGTGCGTTACCTGCTGACCAACACTGGCAATGCCAACGCCGGCACGGGCGAGCCTGGCCTGGCCGCCGCCGAGCGCACCTGCGCCAAACTGGCTGAACTGACCGGTGTCGATGCCAGCCAGGTGCTGCCGTACTCCACCGGTGTGATCGGCGAGCCGCTGCCTGTGGAAAAGATCGAAGGTGCACTGCAAGCCGCCCTGGACGATCTGTCGATCCACAACTGGGAAGCTGCCGCCACCGGCATCATGACCACCGACACCCTGCCAAAGGGTGCCAGCCGTCAGTTCCAGCACGACGGTGTGACCGTCACCGTGACCGGCATCAGCAAAGGCGCCGGCATGATTCGCCCGAACATGGCGACCATGCTCGGCTACATTGCCACTGACGCCAAGGTTTCCCGCGACGTATTGCAAAACCTGATGCTCGATGGCGCCAACAAGTCGTTCAACCGCATCACCATCGATGGTGATACGTCGACCAACGACTGCTGCATGCTGATCGCCACGGGCCAGGCCGCGTTGCCGGAAATCACCCGCGCCGAAGGCGAGTTGTTCGCCAAATTGAAGCAGGCGGTGTTCGAAGTGTGCATGGACGTGGCCCAGGCCATCGTTCGCGATGGCGAGGGCGCGACCAAGTTCGTCACCGTTGAAGTCAACGGCGGCGGCAATCACCAGGAGTGCCTGGACGTCGGCTACACCGTGGCTCACTCGCCGCTGATCAAGACCGCACTGTTTGCTTCCGACCCGAACTGGGGCCGTATCCTGGCCGCTGTTGGCCGTGCCGGCGTTCCGGACCTGGACGTGAGCAAGATCGACGTATTCCTCGGTGAAGTGTGCATTGCCAGCCGTGGCGCGCGCGCGGCTACCTACACCGAAGCCCAGGGCGCGGCGGTGATGCAGCAGGAAGAAATCACCATCCGTATCGAGTTGGGTCGTGGCGATTGCAGCGAAACCATCTGGACCACCGACCTGTCCCACGAATACGTGAAGATCAACGCCGAGTACCGTACGTAAGACCGAGTCGATCCGATCGCGGGCAAGCCCGCTCCCACAGGCTCAGTGGCGTGCACAAATGTTGTGTTCAGCGCAGTCACTGTGGGAGCGGGCTTGCCCGCGATGACGGATGACCAGACGCTACAGATTTTGGCCTGTCCACCTCATCAAAAGGTCCCGAACATGAGCCTGCACCTGATCATCGGCGACAAACTGCTTTCTTCCTGGTCCCTGCGCGGCGCCCTGGCGCTGGATCTGACCGGCGCGGCCTACACCGAAGAACTGATCAAGCTGAACCAGCCGGACACCCGCGAGCGTCTGCTCAAGCATTCGCCGACGGGCAAGGTCCCGCTGCTGAAAACCGAACACGGCACCATCGCCGACTCCCTGGCGATTGCCGAATACCTGGCAGAACGGTTCCCGGGGCTCTGGCCAAAGGACATCGCCGCTCGTGCCCAGGCTCGCTCGGCGTGTGCGCAAATGCACAGCGGATTTTTCGCCATGCGCGGCAACATGCCGTTTGACCTGAGCCATGACGCCCCGTTGTCGCCGGTTCCGGCTGACGTTCAGGCCGACATCGAACGCATGTCGGCACTGTGGGCCGAGTGCCGGGCTGCCGCGACGGAAACCGGGCCGTACCTGTTTGGCCGTATCAGTCTGGCGGATGTGTTCTTTGCACCGATTGCCGTGCGCTTGCGCACTTATCAGGTGAAACTGTCTGCCACAGACGAAGCCTATGTCGAGACCCTCTACCAATGGCCGGCGTTCAAGGCCTGGCAGAAGGCCGGACTGGAGGAGTTGCAAAGGTGAAACGAGTTCATGTCGCCGCTGCCGTCATCCGCGATGGCAGTGGCCAGATCCTGATTGCCCGACGTGCTGACTCACAGCACCAGGGTGGCCTGTGGGAGTTTCCCGGGGGCAAGGTCGAGGCCGACGAGTCGGTCGAAACCGCACTGGCCCGCGAACTCCATGAAGAACTGGGTATCGTGGTCGGCGCGGCGCGCCCGCTGATCAGGATTCGCCACGATTACCCGGACAAGCAGGTGTTGCTGGATGTCTGGGAAGTCTCGGCGTTTACCGGCGAGCCCCACGGTGCCGAGGGGCAACCACTGGCCTGGGTCGCACCGCGTGATTTGTCGAATTACGAGTTCCCGGCGGCCAATCAGCCGATCGTCGCGGCTGCGAAATTACCCGCTCAGTACCTGATCACCCCGGAAGACCTGGAAACTCCAGCGTTGCTGCGCGGTATTCAGAAGGCCATTGCCGGCGGCATCAAGCTTATCCAGTTGCGTGCACCGAACGGTTACGACCCGAAATATCGCGACCTGGCTGTTGATGCGGTGGGTTTGTGTGCCGGCAAGGCGCAATTGATGATCAAGGGGCCGTTCGAATGGCTGGGCGACTTCCCGGCCGCGGGTTGGCATATTACCTCGGCACAGCTGCGCAAATACGCAGCGGCCGGGCGCCCGCTACCGGCATCGCGCTGGCTGGCGGCCTCGTGCCATAACGCTGAAGAGCTGGCACTGGCCGAACAGATGGGGGTGGATTTCGTGACCCTGTCGCCGGTTCAACCTACCCTGACTCACCCTGGCGCCGAACCGTTGGGTTGGGAACAGGCGTCGAGCCTGATCGAGGGGTTCAGCAAGCCGGTGTTCCTGCTCGGTGGGGTTGGCCCGGCGCAGGTCGAGAAAGCCCGGGCGGCGGGTGCGCAGGGGGTGGCGGGGATTCGGGCGTTTTGGCCTGAGAGTTGATTCTCTAGCGAGCCTACTGGCCCCTTCGCGGGCAAGCCCGCTCCCACAAGGATTGTTGGTGTTCACGCAGTCTGTGTTTCACCTCGAACACTGTGGGAGCGGGCTTGCCCGCGAAGGCGGCCTGACAGCCACCGACTAAACCTCAGGTTTCGCCGCAGGTTGCCAAAGAATCTCCGCCACGCCCTGTCGCTTGGCAATCAACCGCGCGGCAACAAACAACAAATCCGACAACCGATTGATGTACGCCAGGCCAACCCCGGCCAATGGCTCAATCGCATTGAGTTGCTGACAGCGTCGCTCTGCGCTGCGTGCCAGGCTGCGGCAGACATGGGCCTGGGCAATCAGCGTCGAACCACCGGGCAGGATGAAGTTTTCCAGCGGCCCCAACTCTTCATTCCACACATCGATCGCCGCTTCCAGGCGTTCGATTTCCGCTGCGTTCAATGCCTGGTACACCGGCATTGCCAGTTCGCCACCGAGGTCGAACAAGCGGTGCTGGCAGGGCGCCAACACATCGATCATTTCCTGCAAACCTGCAAAGTCATGCGTCTGCGCCGCCAACCCGGCCAGCAACACGCCGACCTGACTGTTCAGTGTATCGACTTCGCCAATGGCCTCGATCCGCGGGTGATCCTTGGGGACTCGACGGCCATCGCCCAGCCCGGTCTCGCCTTTGTCGCCGGTGCGGGTGTAAATCTTCGACAAACGAAAGCCCATGGTTACCTCGATAGCAGATTGAGTTCTTGCGAGACAGGCGGCGTACTCGCCAGGGGCAGGCGCAAGGTGAAGCAAGTGCCTTGGCCCAGGGTCGATTGCACTTCCATCTGCCCCTTGTGGTTATTGGTGATGATGAAGTACGACACCGACAGCCCAAGTCCGGTGCCCTGGCCGATTTCCTTGGTGGTGAAGAACGGCTCGAAAGTCCGTTTGCGCACGTTTTCGCTCATGCCGATGCCGTTGTCTTCGACCTGGATTTCCGCCCACGGCGGATTCAGCCTGGTGCGCAGGATGATCCGTCCCGGCTCGCTGTCGTCTTCGCGTTGGTGAATGGCTTGCGCGGCGTTTTTCAACAGGTTGAGCAGTACTTGCTCCAGTTCGTTGGCGGTGCCGGGGACCGGTCCCAGCGCCGGATCGAACTGACGAACGATGGCCTGGCCCTTGAAGTCGAAGCCGATCGCCAGGTCGAAATCGTTACCGGCGATCTCCACCGCCTGGTCGATCAGCGCGGGCAGATCGCAGGGGGCCATTTGCCGGGTGCTGCGACGGCTGAAACTGAGCATGTGGGTGACGATTTTGGCGGCCCGGGCACCGGCCTGCTGGATGCCGTCGAGCAACTGTGGCACTTCGCGGATTTGCAGGTACTGATTGACCGTCGCCAGTTCGATGCCGGCCTGTTCGGCCACTTCAAGGTTCTTCGGCAGATCGGGGGACAGGCGTCGCCGAATGTTCTGCACGTTGTGCAGGATCGCACCCAGCGGGTTGTTGATCTCGTGGGCCATGCCGGCGGCAAGCCCCCCGACCGAAAGCATTTTCTCCGACTGCACCATCATCTCTTCCAGGGACAGGCGCTGGGTGATGTCGTCGATCCGGATCACCACGCCACGCCCGGCGCCGCCCATCAACGGATAGAACGTCAGGGCGTAGTGGCGGGGGTCATCGTCCTTGAGCCAGGTGACACGTTCGATTTTGGCCACTGTATGTTGCTCGACCGTTTGCTTGAGTTGCGGCAAGAACGGCTTGAGCGGCTCGAAAGCAAGGAAGATGGGCTGGTTCAGGGCTTCATCGAGGCGAGTGCCGGACAGGGCGCTGGCTTCCTGGTTCCATTGCGTCACGTAGAGCTGTTCGTCGAGGGCGATCAGCGCCGACGGCATGGAGTCGATGATGCTGTTGAGGTAGTTCTGAAAGCCCGTGAGCTTTTTCTCGATCTTGCTGCGCACCTGGACTTCGAGCTCCAGCTTGCGGTTGGTGTGGCGGGTTTCCTCGGCCAGGCCTTGGGCCTGGTCGTAGGCGGCCTGGGAGTCGTCCCGAGCCCGCTTGAGTTGCTGCTCCCTGGCTTCTATTCGCGAGAGCATGGTGTTGAACGCCTCGGCGAGGCTGCCGATTTCATCGTGGTTGCCTCGCGAAGCGCGCAATGCGTAGTTTTCTTCACGGGTTACCTGGCGGGACAACTCTTCGAGCTGGTGGATCGGCCGGGTAATCAGGCGCTTGATCTGGCGGGCGATGATCAGCCACAGCAGCACGCTGAAGATCAGTATGCCCAGGCTGGCCGTCAGGGTCCCGGTGTAGAACGCCACTGGCAGTTCACTCGTGGCCACCAACAGCAGATGACCTGGTGCCGCGCCGGGGCGGGGCAGGGTGATGACTTGATTGGTGCGAAACTCGGTGGCCTGCCAGTCTTCGATATGCCGGAAACGTTTCGGCAACTCCAGGCTGTCGCCATGCTGCAATTGCGCCAGTTGCTCGCCCTTGCCGTCATACAGGACTGCCGCGCGCAGTGGTGAGTAGCTGTTGAGTTCCTGTAGCAGGCGCTCGGCGCTTTGTGGTGACTCCAGGGCCTCGGAGGCCAGGCTCGGGTTGGATACCAGCCGGCCGATGGTCTGCAGGGCCTGGGGTGCCATGCTTTCCTGGGAAATGTAGTAGGCGGCGCTGATAAAGGTCAGGTTGGCAACCAGCAGGACGGTGACCATCAGTACCAGCAGGGCGGCCAGCAGTTTCTGGCCGACGGGCAGGTTTTCGAGGCGCTGGCGCAATGGCATCGGATTCATCGCAAAAAAGGAACAGGTTGCCAGCGTAGCCGCTGCTCAGTCGCTGGGCAATCCAAGGCTTTGCAGGCGGGCAATCAGCCTTGACTCAAGCTGATTGAGATGAGGCAGGTTCAGTTGATGGCGCCCGGCAACTTTACAGGCGTAACCCAGCAGGTAGCTGATTTCTGTGCGGCGCTGGCTGGTGACGTCCTGATGCATCGAGGAGTAGTTGGCGGCTGTGGCGTGTATCACTCGTTCGACCTCCTGCTGCAGGTTTTCGGCCGCTGCCGGCTGACCGCAACGCTCAAGCAACTCCACCAGTTCGCCGCACAGGGTGGCGACTTCGCAGTGATGTTGCTGCAAACCGCCGTTGCGACAATCGTGCAGCACCGTCAGCGGATTGATCGCACAGTTGAGGGCGAGCTTGCGCCACAGCCTGGTCAGGATTTCGGTGCTCCATTCATGGGGGATGCCGGCAGTGCTCAGGTCATCGAGCCAGATCGGCGCGACCGGATGGCTCGCGTCCCCCAGCCAGGTGAAGCCATGCCCGGCAAACACCACGCGCCAATCGCCATCGCGGAAGGCGCCTTCGGTGCTCGACGCATAGATGCAGCGTGCCTGAGGAACCTGTGCAGCCACCGCGTCCTGACTGCCCAGGCCATTTTGCAGCAGGATCAGTTCGGCGCCGGGGGCCAGGCGTGGTGCCAGTCGGGCCACCGCACCTTCGGTATCGTAGGCTTTGCACGCCACCAGCAGGCGGTTGATCGGCTGGCTGTTGTCGGCTGTCTCGGCGGGCACGGCATAGTGATGCGCCTCGCCGTGTTCCACCAGTGTCAAACCACCGGCAGCCTCATAGGCCTGCAGCCTCGCGGTGTCCCGCAGGATCAGCCTGACCGGCACACCGGCCCGTGCCAGGCGTGTCGCCCATAAAGTGCCGAGGCTGCCTGCGCCCAGAACATGCCAGGTGGTAGACATCAGCTTTTTGCTCTGTTTAAGGCGTGCATCGGCAGCTCGCAGTGAATGATGGGAAAGACCCGTTATAATCAGCGCGGATTTTAACCGCAAGCCAGGCGTGCTCCATCAGTGCGCCTTTAATTTTGGAGAGATTACATGCCGTCGTTCGACGTGGTATCCGAACTGGACAAACACGAAGTCACCAATGCGGTCGAGAACGCCGTCAAGGAACTCGATCGTCGTTATGACCTGAAAGGCAAAGGCAGCTTCGAGTTCAAGGAAAAGGACCTGACCGTTAACCTGACCGCCGAGGCGGATTTCCAGCTCGAAGCGATGATTGAGATCCTCAAGCTGGCGCTGGTCAAGCGCAAAATCGACGTGCAATGCCTTGAAGTCAAGGACGCGTTCGCTTCGGGCAAGTTGATGAAGCAGGAAGCCGTCCTCAAGGAAGGCATCGACAAGGAGCTGGCGAAGAAAATCGTCGCTCACGTCAAAGACGCCAAGCTCAAGGTCCAGGCCGCCATTCAGGGCGAGCAGGTTCGCATTACCGGCAAAAAGCGTGATGACCTGCAAGAAGCCATTGCAGTGCTGCGCGCCAAGGAATTCGGTATGCCGCTGCAGTTCAATAACTTCCGCGACTGATCTTGAACGCGGGAACCTCCTGGCGTTTGCGACGTCGGAGGCCCAGACAGCGGCAGAAACGATTGAACTCGTCGCGGTTCAATCTTTCTGCCGCTTTTTTTACGCATGCCGGATAGCCGGAAAGGAGCAAGCAGATGGACTTAAATGCTGAGGTAGACAACCTGGTCAAGGTCTCCCAGACCTGGATCCCGATGATCATGGAATACGGCAGTCGTGTACTGCTGGCGGTCATCACCCTGGCCATCGGCTGGTGGCTGATCAACAAAGTCACGAAAAAGCTTGGCGGCCTGATTGCATTGCGTAATGCCGACCTGGCGCTGCAAGGCTTCATCAGCAGCCTGGCGAACATCATCCTCAAGATCCTGCTGATCGTCAGCGTGGCCTCGATGATCGGTGTGGAAACCACTTCGTTTGTCGCGGCGATTGGTGCGGCGGGCCTGGCCATTGGCCTGGCCTTGCAAGGCAGTCTGGCGAACTTCGCGGGCGGCGTGCTGATTTTGCTGTTCCGTCCGTTTCGTATTGGTGACTGGATTGAGGCTCAGGGTGTCGCCGGTACTGTCGACAGCATCCAGATTTTCCACACCGTACTGCGCACCGGTGACAACAAGACCATCATCGTGCCCAACGGTAACCTGTCGAACGGCATCATCACCAACACCAACCGTCAGCCCACCCGCAAAGTAGTGTTCGACGTGGGTGTGGATTACGAAGCGGACTTGCAGAAGGCCCGTGAAGTGTTGTTGGAGCTGGCCAGGGATCCACGCGTATTGGCAGATCCGGCACCTCAAGCGGTGGTTTCTACTTTGGGTGACAGTTCGATCACTCTTTCGCTTCGGGTCTGGGTAAAGACGGCGGATTACTGGGATGTGATGTTCATGTTCAACGAACTATCCCGTGATCGTTTGAAAGCAGCCGGTGTTGATGTTCCGTTCCCACAGCGGGTTATTCGCGTGGTTCAGGAGTCCGCGGTGCAGTGATGGGGCTTGCCTTTAGTGCCTGACTTTGAAGTCAGGTGCGTACTGCAAGAGATTCGTCAGCAAGTGCTGTACGGCAGACAACGAAAAAGGCCCATCCGAAGATGGGCCTTTTTTTGATTACCGCAAACTAACTTTCTGTGATTACAGAATGTTGAGTGGGTAGTCGGTGATCAGGCGGAACTCAGAGATATCGCCTTCGCCTTCGTCAGCATTGGCGGTGTGCCATGCTTGACGGATGCGGAACGACAGATCCTTGGCTGGGCCGGATTGAATGACGTACTTGGCTTCCACGTTGGTTTCGTGGTGCTTGCCGTCTGCACCGTACAGACCGGTGTAGGTGCTGTTCGATGGAGTGTTGGTACCGTCGATGTTCCAGCCATTCACGTAACGGACCATGAAGCTCAGGCCAGGTACGCCGTACTCGGCCATTTTCAGGTCGTAACGGGCTTGTACCGACTTCTCGCCAGGGGCGTTGAAGTCAGAGTACTGAATGGAGTTGGCGAGGAAGATCGAGTCGCCACCACGGTTGTTGTCACCCACACCGATGTAGTCGAACGGGGTGTCGCCGTTGACCTTCTGGAAAGCCAGGGTCAGGGTGTGTGCTTTCAGGAACGAGTAGGCAGCGGCCAGGGAGTAGGCGGTGTTGTTGATGTCGCCTGCTTTAGCGTTACCGGTGTCGCGAGTGTTGTAGATGTTACCGTCGAAGTTAATCGAGTTGTCGCCGCCCAGTGCGAGGGTGTAGTTCGCGTTGGCGTAGTACTGGTTCCAGACGTCTTCGAGCTTGGCACCGTACAGCGATACGCTCAGGTCCGGGGTAATGCCGTACTTGCCACCGAAGTAGTCGATGGAGTTGGCAGTCACGCCAGCGTAAGTAGCGAACAGCTCGCCGTCACGAGCGTTGCGGTCCTGGCTGGTTGCCGAGTAGAAGTGGCCGGCTTCGAGGTCGAGGTCTTTGACTTCGCTGCTCTGCAGTTGGATACCGCTGGCAGTTTGGTGAAGGATACGGGAACCACCTACAGCGAACACTGGAGAAGTGCTTGGCTGCATGTCGCCGATTTTCAGCTCGGTCTTGGAGATGCGGAACTTGGCGGCAGCGCCGGCTTTGCCCTGGCTGTTGTTGACTTCGCCATCAGAGTCCACGGACATGTTGCCGGAACCTGCGTACTTGTCGGAACCGTCCAGTTTAATGGCCAGTTGACCCCAAGCTTCAACGCCAACGCCGATCAGGCCTTGGGTGTAGCCCGAGCTGTACATGCCCTGGATGCCCTGGGTCCAGTCTTTGTCGTCGGTTGCGCCGTTTTTCTTGTTACGGTTGTAGTAGTAGTTGCGAACCAGCAAGTCGAGTTTGCTGTCTTCAACGAAACCTTTGGCTTCGGCCTGGTCGCTTACGAAAGGTGCGGCTACTGCCAACTGAGTACTGGCTGCTGCTGCAACTGCCAGTGCGATCATGCTCCACTTCATCACGCGCATCGTGATTTGCTCCTTTGGTTTTAGAAGAGTACTGCCGTCCCACCTGTTTTATTATCTGGGCGGCTCTTTCTTTTTGTGTCGGCGCAAACTTATATCACGCCGACAATGTTGGCGATACTTGCGTATCTAACCTTTCGCCTTCTTTACGACCGTGTCGCAAACAGCGTGGTAGATGTCGCAAATTTCCAGCTCCGACGCAACCGGGCTGACAACTTTAATGCTGTTTTCTGAGCCCTGGTGCCGGCAAAAAGAGTCCTGGTGAAACGTTTGAATCTCCATCGGGCTACCTTGCCACTGTCTTTTTTTACCTGAGGACCTCCGCTTCCAGCGGGTGCCACATCAGCTTTGGTTGGGTATGAATGCAACAAGCGTGCACAAATTCACGTTTTGTTGCATTTTTTTTAAAATTGTCCATCTGACGCTATAAAAACCTCATGAAACCGGGGGGTTCAGCGCGTTTAGTTTGGGCTTGACGCCTTGCCTGGCATCATGTTGCACCCATCTGGCCGACTACCTGACATCCAAAAATGTTACCGGTTCACCCCACCAGTGAGTAGATGGCGGATGTCGAAGCGTTCAGCGTAGACCCGCTGTGCAGATTTGGTGCAAAAAAATTTTAACCTGATACTGAAATCATCCCTGTTGATTGCCTGTCTGGCGCGAACACTTCGTTGTGAATCAGTCATTTCGGCGTTTTTGCCGGCTGATTGGTTCTGTAATGGTGCGCAGTTGCGAAAAGTGTCTTATTCGGGGGCGGGTTGTCCGCTTTTCGCTTGAGCTCGGGGTCTCTGTGCAAGGTTCGCCGTGATGCGTGCGCCGTTCGCAGGTAGGCTGCCGTCCGGTCGCTTGGCGCGCTGCTCCTCTGGATGGGCGCTAAGCTGAAAAATGATGGCCCGGCGGGAGTGCGCGCAGTGTTCGCTTTAGATCCACGACTTCAACAAGACACGTTACCGATCGGCGACTTTCCGCTCTGCCGGTTGCTGTTGTCCAACGATTCGAACTATCCCTGGTTCATCCTGGTACCTCGTCGTGAGGCTATCAGTGAGATATTTCAGTTGGATGTCGCCGACCAGCAGCAGCTTTGGCAGGAGACGACGACGCTTTCGCAAGTGCTCAAGGACTCGTTCGATGCGGACAAGTTGAATGTCGCGGCGCTGGGCAATGTCGTCAGTCAGTTGCACATGCATGTGATTGTGCGCAGGCGCGATGATGCCGCCTGGCCAGCGCCGGTTTGGGGAAAGCAACCGGCAAAACCCTATGGTTCGGAGCAGATCGCCGCCATTCGCGAGCGTTTGCGTCTGATATTGACCGATGATTTTACGTTTCTGGAGGGCTGAGCCATGAGCCTGGAAGAGCGCGTTACCGATCTGGAAAGTCGCCTGGCCTTTCAGGATGACACCATCCAGGCATTGAATGATGTGCTGGTCGCGCAGCAGCGCGTGGTCGAACGTCTGCACCTGCAAATGGCCGCGCTAATCAAGCGGCAGGAGGAAATGGTCGGCCAGTTCGAGTCGTTCGAAGAGGAGGCGCCGCCACCGCACTATTAGGTGGTGCGCAGGTATGAAAAAACCGCGGACAGCTCGGCTGTGCGCGGTTTTTTTTAGCCTTGAATCAACGACGTGGCAGTGCGGCGATCACGTCTTCGGCTTGCAGGCCTTTGTCACGATTCATGACAGAGAACTCCACGCGCTGGCCTTCTACCAGGACGCGGTGACCTTCACCGCGAATGGCCCGGAAGTGGACGAAGATATCGTCGCCGGAGTCGCGGGAGATGAAGCCGAAGCCTTTGGATGTGTTGAACCACTTCACGGTGCCGGTATCGCGGTTGCTCATGTCGTAGCTTGGCGAGGCGGCAGCCGGTGACGATTTGTAGAGGCTGATGCCCAGATGCAGGGCAACGGCGATCAGGGCTGCGACCAGGCTGAACAGAACGGCGGGTTGACCGGCGATGACAGGCATCGGCGCGATCAGCGTCAGGGTTTGCAGGACTACCGCCAGAACCAGCAGGGCGCTGACCAGGTTCTGCAACTGGTGGCGCGGACCTTTGTTCCAGTAAGGGATGACAGGTGCAAGTGTGAGGTTGAGCAGACCGAAAAAGGCCAGGTACAGCGCGTCAGGTTGTTGCAGGTAAGGCAAGGCTTCGGATTTCAGGCTAGGGATGAAGGACAGCAGCAAGGCAGCTGCGCCTATCAGTAGATGGACGATTTTCAACATTTTGATTAACTCACGTTAAGACAGCTCACAAGGAAGAGCTGATGGCGCACGGTTCGCTTCAAAACAATAAAGAGGCGTTGGACACGTACCCGGTATCAGCCTATGCGCCATGCCCGGAAAAATAGGCATTGGCGACACGCTGTCTATTTAACAGTAAAGCCGCAGGCTACTCAAATCGTGGCGTCGGGCGGCTGTTTTGCGGTGAGTTGCCGCAGGTTGCCCTAAGTTTCAGGGCTGCGGTAAGGCGGCAGGTCTGCCAGGGTGGTTCGGCACCTATTACTCGACAAAGTCAGTGGCGAACTTGTGGTCGAGGTGCTGATCCAGTGCATGCTGGCGCATGAAAAAATGGCCTGGATGCTTGGTACTCTACTTTCCTACACCATTCAATGCTGTGCTTCTGAAGGGTGGACTCACTTTGTTGTGTGGGAAATTGTCCGGAGTAGGACGTTCTCCAAGGTCCGCCAAAAGTTGTTGGCTAATCCTACGTCGACGGTCATGAAGTCGTCTGGATATACCTTTGCGCCTGCGTTTTTATAAGTCGACAGACAGTTGCTCTTAATGAAGCCAGGATGGCAAAGGAGTGTCAGCGTTATGGTTTGTGAAAGGCAAGAAGAGGGGCGATACGGTTCGCACAGGGAAGTAAGGGTCGATCCTTTCGTTCGCGAGTTCGATATGGGGTTGGTCCAGCCTTTGTCTCGCTCCGTACGATTGAATGGCTTCGCCACCTGTTTGCGGCTTGAGCAGGTGTATTGGGATATCTTGGGGGGGATGGCCCGGGTCAACGGTTGCTCGGTCAGTAACCTGTTGTCTCATGTGGATCGCGAAGTTCACTTGCGTCACGGTGGAGTGAAGAACTTCAGTGGATTGGTGCGGGTTGTCTGTGTCGTGCACAGTCTCAAGGAGGGAAACTGCAACGTCACGGCCTGACCTGGGCGGCGAAAGCAGCAGAGTGTCGGCCCGTGCAGTCTTACGGCTGCACAGGCCGCATTTAATGGATATAATCCCGCTCTTTGCCGCAAAACCCTGCGTTTGCGGTAGCAATCTGATCGCCGAGACAACCTCCATGCCGATGTACGATTATCAATGTGCTTCCTGTGGTCATCAGTTGGAAGCCATTCAAAAGATCAGCGATGCACCGCTGGTCGACTGCCCTGCCTGTCAGGCGCCAGAGCTTAAAAAGTTGCTGTCCATGCCGGGCTTCCGCCTCAGCGGCACGGGTTGGTACGAAACCGATTTCAAGACCGGTTCCAAGAAGAACCTGGCCGGCGGCGACAAAGCTGACTAAGGTCTGGAACCTGAGTTGAACGACACGCGCGAGCTCTTGCATCACCCGGCGACTTTTTAAAGGCGGGGCTGCTGTAGGATCTCCAACCGAATTTCGAATTACGAGAAGTGAAACCACGACCATGATGCGCAGCCATTATTGCGGCCAACTGAACGAAAGCCTGGACGGCCAGGAAATTACCCTTTGTGGATGGGTCCACCGTCGCCGTGACCACGGTGGGGTGATTTTCCTCGATATCCGTGATCGTGATGGTCTGGCCCAGGTCGTGTTCGATCCGGACCGCGCTGAAACCTTCGCCGCAGCCGATCGCGTGCGCAGCGAGTACGTCGTGAAGATCACCGGCAAGGTTCGCCTGCGTCCGGCCGGTGCGACCAACGCCAACATGGCGTCGGGCATGATCGAAGTGCTCGGCTATGAGCTGGAAGTACTGAACGAATCGGAAACCCCGCCGTTCCCGTTGAACGAATTCTCCGACGTCGGCGAAGAAACCCGCCTGCGCTATCGTTTCCTCGACCTGCGTCGCCCGGAAATGGCCGAGAAGCTGCGTCTGCGTTCGCGCATGACCACCAGCATCCGCCGCTTCCTGGACGAGAACGGCTTCCTCGACGTGGAAACGCCGATCCTGACCCGCGCGACCCCTGAAGGCGCGCGCGACTACCTGGTGCCGAGCCGTACTCATGCCGGTTCGTTCTTCGCCCTGCCGCAATCGCCACAGCTGTTCAAGCAACTGCTGATGGTGGCCGGCTTTGACCGTTACTACCAGATTGCCAAGTGCTTCCGTGACGAAGACCTGCGTGCCGACCGTCAGCCGGAATTCACCCAGATCGACATCGAGACCAGCTTCCTCGATGAAAAAGAGATCATGGGCCTGACCGAACAAATGATCCGCAACCTGTTCAAGGAAGTGCTGGGTCTGGAGTTCGGCGAGTTCCCGCACATGACCTTCGAAGAAGCCATGCGCCGCTACGGTTCCGACAAGCCAGACCTGCGCAACCCGCTGGAACTGGTGGACGTTGCCGACCAGCTCAAGGAAGTCGACTTCAAGGTGTTCAGCGGCCCGGCCAACGACCCGAAATGCCGCATCGCCGCCTTGCGCGTTCCAGGCGGGGCAAGCATGCCGCGCAAGCAGATCGACGATTACACCAAGTTTGTCGGCATCTACGGTGCCAAGGGCCTGGCGTACATCAAGGTCAACGAGCGCGCCAAAGGTGTCGAAGGCCTGCAGTCGCCGATCGTGAAGAACATTCCTGAAGACAAGCTCAACGTGATCCTCGATCGCGTTGGCGCGGTCGATGGCGATATCGTGTTCTTCGGCGCCGACAAGGCGAAGATCGTCAGCGAAGCGCTGGGTGCACTGCGGATCAAGCTCGGCCACGACCTGGACCTGCTGACCTGCAAGTGGGCGCCAATGTGGGTCGTCGACTTCCCGATGTTCGAAGAGAACGACGATGGCAGCTTCACCGCCTTGCACCACCCGTTCACTGCACCGAAGTGCACCCCGCAAGAGCTGGAAGCCAACCCGGCTGGCGCTCTGTCCCGTGCCTACGACATGGTGTTGAACGGCACCGAACTGGGTGGCGGTTCGATCCGTATCCACCGCAAGGAAATGCAGCAGTCGGTATTCCGTCTGCTGGGCATCAACGAAGCGGAACAGGAAGAGAAATTCGGCTTCCTGCTCGATGCCCTGAAATACGGCGCACCGCCGCACGGTGGCCTGGCCTTCGGTCTGGACCGTCTGGTGATGCTGATGACCGGCGCCCAGTCGATTCGTGAAGTGATCGCCTTCCCGAAAACCCAGAGCGCGGCAGATGTCATGACCCAGGCGCCGGGCCAGGTGGATGCCAAGGCATTGCGCGAACTGCACATTCGTCTGCGCGAAACGCCTAAGGCTGAGTAAGCTTGACCTGAAGGGCGCATCTCGGGATGCGCCCTTTCTTTATAGATAGAGCTGTTCAAGACTTTTGTTTGTCGGCCGGCGCAATGCAGCGCGGCGGGCAATGTTTCAAAGAGAATTCGGAGCGAGTTATGGCAGGTCATTCCAAGTGGGCGAACATCAAGCACCGCAAAGAACGTCAGGATGCCAAGAGGGGCAAGATCTTCACCAAGTGGATTCGTGAGCTGACCGTTGCAGCCCGTCAGGGCGGTGGCGATCCGGGCTCCAACCCGCGCCTGCGTCTGGCCCTGGACAAGGCCCTGGGTGCCAACATGAGTCGTGACATCATCGACCGTGCTGTCGCCCGCGGTACCGGCGCTGCCGACACCGACGACGTGGTCGAGCTGACCTACGAGGGTTACGGTCCGGGTGGCGTGGCAGTGATGGTCGAATGCATGACCGACAACCGCAATCGCACAGCCGCCGCTGTTCGTCACGCGTTCAGCAAGTGTGGTGGCAACCTCGGGACTGACGGTTCGGTGGCCTATCTGTTCGAGCGCAAGGGGCAGATCTCCTTCGCTGCCGGCGTTGACGAAGACGCGCTGATGGAAGCCGCCATGGAAGCCGACGCCGATGACGTGGTGACCAATGAAGACGGTTCGATCGACGTTTTCACCTCGTTCGCCGGCTTCTATTCCGTGCGTAACGCACTGGAAGCGGCGGGTTTCAAGGGTGATGACGCAGAAATCGTCATGTTGCCGACCACCAGTGCCGAGCTCGATCTGGAAGGTGCCGAGAAAGTCCTCAAGCTGATCGACATGCTCGAAGACCTGGATGACGTGCAAAACGTTTATTCCAACGCGGAAATTCCGGAGTCGGTTGCCGCACAGCTCGGTTGATCCGCTTCCTCCTGTAGGAGCGAGCCCTGCTCGCGAAAAACCCGAGAGCGACGCTGATTTCAAGCGTTGCGTTATCGTTAAGGTCCATCGCGAGCGAGCTCGCTCCTACAGTGAGCGGTGTCATGGCCGACGCGTTATTTCAATTTATCCGCAGGCGTTATGACTTTAATTCTTGGTATCGACCCCGGTTCGCGCATCACCGGTTACGGTGTGGTTCGTGATACCGGCCGTGGCTGTGAGTACGTCGCCTCCGGTTGTATCCGCACCGGTGCCGGCGAACTGTACGAGCGACTGCAGATTGTCTATCGCGGGGTGCGGGAGATCATTCAGACTTACCATCCGGTGACCATGGGGATCGAAAAGGTGTTCATGGCCCGTAACGCCGATTCCGCCCTGAAGCTGGGGCAGGCCCGTGGCGCCGCAATCGTGGCAGGAGCCGAGGAAAGCCTGGAAATTGCCGAATACACCGCAACCCAGGTCAAGCAGGCGGTGGTCGGCACCGGTGCGGCCAACAAGGAGCAGGTGCAGATGATGGTCATGCACATGCTCAAGCTGACCAGCAAGCCGCAGATCGATGCCTCGGACGCCCTGGCCATTGCCATCTGCCATGCTCATACCCGTTCCAGTCTGTTGCCCCATGGTCTGGGAGCAGCACGCAGTCGTGGCGGGCGCCTGCGTCTCTGATAGCATCAGCAATCATTTTTATGGAGCGGGGGCGTTTCGCCTGGGTTGTCGGCGGTATACCTTCGCTCTATCAGTCGCTGGCCCAGAGCTGGCCAACGCTCAAGGATTTGTAACGTGATTGGACGTTTGCGCGGCACCCTGGCTGAGAAGCAGCCTCCGCATCTGATTCTGGATGTAAATGGCCTGGGCTATGAACTCGAAGTGCCCATGACGACCCTTTACCGCTTGCCGTCGGTCGGTGAGCCGCTGACCTTGCACACCCATTTGGTTGTGCGCGAAGACGCCCAACTGCTCTATGGTTTTGTCGGCAAGCGTGAGCGAGATTTCTTTCGCGAGTTGATCCGCCTCAATGGCGTCGGGCCGAAACTGGCGCTGGCCCTGATGTCGAGCCTGGAAGTCGACGAACTGGTTCGTTGCGTACAATCCCAGGACACTTCGGCGTTGACCAAGGTCCCGGGGGTCGGCAAGAAAACCGCCGAACGCTTGCTGGTGGAGCTCAAGGATCGCTTCAAGGCCTGGGAAACCGTACCGGCCATGTTCGCCCTGGTGCCGAACCAGCCGGATGGACCTGCTCCGGTGAACACGGCTGAAAATGACGCCGTCAGCGCCTTGATTTCCCTGGGCTACAAACCCCAGGAAGCCAGCAAGGCAGTGTCTGCGATCAAGGATAAAGGTTTGAGCAGTGAAGACATGATCCGCCGCGCCTTGAAGGGAATGATCTAAGTGATTGAAGCTGATCGTCTGATCGCTGCCACGCACAGCCCGCGTGAGCGCGAAGAAGTCCAGGACCGGGCGATTCGCCCGGTCAGCCTCGCCGAATACATCGGCCAGCCGACCGTTCGCGAGCAGATGGAGTTGTTCATACAAGCCGCTCGCGGTCGTAACGAGTCGCTGGATCACACGTTGATCTTCGGGCCGCCCGGCCTTGGCAAGACCACCCTCGCCAACATCATCGCCCAGGAAATGGGGGTGTCGATCAAGAGCACCTCGGGGCCGGTGCTGGAGCGCCCCGGCGACCTGGCGGCGCTGTTGACCAACCTTGAACCTCACGATGTGCTGTTCATCGACGAAATCCATCGCCTGTCGCCCATCGTCGAGGAAGTGTTGTACCCGGCCATGGAGGATTTCCAGCTCGACATCATGATTGGTGAAGGTCCGGCGGCGCGTTCGATCAAGCTGGATCTGCCGCCGTTCACCCTGGTCGGCGCCACGACGCGGGCGGGGATGCTCACCAACCCGTTGCGTGACCGTTTCGGGATCGTCCAGCGCCTGGAGTTCTACAACAACGCCGATCTGTCGACCATTGTCAGCCGTTCGGCAAGCATCCTTGGTTTGCCGCTGGATCCGGAGGGCGCCTTCGAAATCGCCCGCCGTGCCCGTGGCACGCCACGGATTGCCAACCGGTTGCTGCGCCGGGTGCGCGATTTCGCCGAGGTTCGCGCCAAGGGGCATATCACCAAGCCGATCGCCGACCTCGCACTGAACCTGCTGGACGTCGACGAGCGCGGCTTCGATCACCAGGACCGGCGTCTGTTGCTGACCATGATCGAGAAGTTCGACGGTGGGCCGGTCGGGGTCGACAGTCTGGCCGCCGCCATCAGCGAAGAGCGTCACACCATTGAAGATGTGCTGGAGCCTTACCTGATCCAGCAGGGCTACATCATGCGCACGCCACGGGGGCGAGTGGTGACGCGGCATGCCTACCTGCATTTCGGTTTAAACATTCCGTCACGATTGGGCGAAATGCCCGTGGCAGACGAGTTCGTCGATGCCAGTGACGATTAATTAACCTTGCGTGCTGATTTTTTCGGGCAATGTAGTGTCCCAGGACCGTACTTTCACGAGAAAGCCGCAGATCAATGAAAAAACAGTTGCCTGGCCGGATTGGCAACCTGAGGAGTAAGCACTAGAGTATGCGCGCGCAAAACGGGCTTGAGCCTTTCGCACATCGCTGTCGCGTTTATTACGAGGACACCGATGCGGGCGGCATCGTGTATTACGTCAATTACCTCAAGTTTATGGAACGGGCTCGAACCGAGCGGCTACGAGATCTGGGTTTTGCCCAATCGCAGCTGGCAGGGGAGGACCTGTTGTTCGTCGTGCATTCCAGCGAAGCGCGCTACCACGCGCCGGCGCGACTGGACGACGAGCTTTTGGTAAGCGCTGAAGTAATCGAATTGAACCGTGCCAGCCTGCGCTTCAAACAGCAGGTCAGGCGGGTAACGGATAATGCGCTGCTCTGCGAAGGGCAGTTTTTGGTGGCCTGTGTGCGCACCGACAGTTTGAAACCCCGGGCCATTCCCGAAGCTCTACGAGCGGCCTTTGCCGACGTGAGCGGCGCGGGTACACACTCAAAGCAGGAGATAAAGCGTGGAAGCTAACGTCGTCGACCATTCCTCCATGTGGAGCCTGGTCAGCAATGCCAGTATCGTGGTGCAACTGGTAATGCTGACCCTGGTAGCCGCATCGGTGACCTCGTGGATCATGATCTTTCAGCGCAGCAACCTGCTGCGCGCCGGTCGACGTGCCCTGGAGAGCTTTGAAGAGCGCTTCTGGTCGGGTATCGACCTGTCCAAGCTGTACCGTCAGGCCGGCAGCAACCCGGACCCTGATTCGGGTGTCGAGCAAATCTTCCGTGCCGGTTTCAAGGAGTTCTCCCGTCTGCGCCAGCAACCAGGCGTTGATCCGGAAGCTGTGATGGAAGGCGTGGCCCGTGCCATGCGCGTGGCCATTTCCCGCGAAGAAGAAAAGCTCGAGCAGAGCCTGCCTTTCCTGGCCACCGTCGGTTCCGTCAGCCCGTATATCGGTCTGTTCGGTACCGTGTGGGGGATCATGAACTCCTTCCGTGGACTGGCTACCGCCCAGCAAGCGACCCTGGCCACTGTGGCCCCGGGTATCGCCGAAGCACTGATCGCCACGGCCATCGGCCTGTTCGCCGCGATTCCAGCCGTTATCGCCTACAACCGTTTTGCTGCTCGCAGCGAAACCCTGCTGGGCCGCTACTACACCTTCGCCGACGAGTTCCAGGCGATCCTGCACCGCAAAGTGCACACCAGCGAAGAATAAGCAGGTAATTACCAATGGCTTTAATCGCTCGAGCTCGCAAAAAGCGCAAGCCGGTCGCCGAGATGAACGTGGTGCCCTACATCGACGTGATGTTGGTGCTGCTGGTCATCTTCATGGTGACCGCGCCGATGCTCAATCAGGGCGTGAAAGTTGATCTGCCCAAGGTTTCCAGCGAAGCCTTGCCGCAGGACAACAACACCCAGGTCCTGACCATTTCCATCAAATCCGACAAGACCTACTACTGGAACCTTGGCAGCGAAGTCGACACGGACAAGCAGCAAGACCGGGCCATGACGTTGCCGCAGATGACCGACGCCGTGACCAAGATCATTCGCGTCGGCAATGAAAACGGCAAACACACCCAGGTCTTCATTCGCGGTGACAAATCCGTCGACTACGGTTCCGTCATGGGGGCCATGGGCGGGTTGCAGAAAGCCGGGGTCGGTAATGTTGGCTTGATTACCGAGGCGCCCTGATGCAGCAACAGCGAGAGCCGTCCGCCTCGGAAAGCTACTTCTGGCCTAGTGTCTGGGCGATTGGCTTGCACGTGCTGGTGTTCGGCATGCTGTTCGTCAGTTTTGCCTTTACTCCGGAACTGCCGCCGGCCAAGCCGATTGTCCAGGCGACCTTGTACCAGCTGAAATCGAAAAGCCGGGCGACCACCCAGACCAATCAGAAGATTGCCGGTGAAGCGCAGAAATCTGCTGCGCGTCAGACCGAAGTCGAACAGTTGGAACAGAAAAAGGTCGAGCAGGAAGCGGTGAAGGCGGCGGAACAAAAGAAAGAAGAGGCGGCTCAAAAGGCCGAAGAAGCCAAGAAGGCTGACGAAGCCAAGAAAGCGGACGAGGCGAAAAAGGCTGATGAAGCCAAGAAAGCCGACGACGCGAAGAAAGCCGCGGAAGCCAAGAAGGCAGAAGAGAAACAATTGGCTGATATAGCCAAGAAGAAAGCTGAAGAAGAAGCCAAGAAGGCTGCTGAAGAAGAGGCCAAGAAAGCGGCCGCTGAAGAAGCCAAGAAGAAGATCGTCGAAGACGCGAAGAAGAAAGCCGCGGAAGACGCCAAGAAGAAAGCTGAAGCTGAAGAGGCGAAGAAGAAAGTCGCCGAGGAAGCGAAGAAGAAAGCTGCTGCCGATGCTGCGAAGAAGAAATCGCAGGACGCGGCGCGTAAATCCGCCGAAGACAAGAAGGCTCAGGCCCTGGCAGATTTGCTTTCCGACACGCCGCAGCGTCAGCAGGCCTTGGCCGATGAGCAGGGTGACGAAGTCGCCGGCAGTTTCGATGACCTGATTCGAATACGTGCAGCGGAAGGCTGGGCTCGTCCACCTTCGGCCCGCAAAGGCATGACGGTTCAGCTGCAAATCGGCATGTTGCCGGACGGTACGGTGACTTCGGTCAAGGTGCTCAAGTCCAGTGGCGACGGTCCGTTTGACGCTTCGGCCGTAGCGGCAGTGAAGAATATTGGACGATTGACAGAAATGCAGGGAATGAAGCCGAGCGATTTTGCTCCGTATCGTTCATTCAAGATGACATTCACACCTGAGGATCTAGCCCCGTGAGAAACCTCCTACGAGGAATGCTCGTCGTGATCTGCTGCATGGCAGGGATCGCGATGGCAGATGAGAAAAACATTCTGGTCACCAGCGGCAGCGATCGGGCGACCCCGATCGCCGTTGTGCCGTTCGGCTTCCAGGGCGGTAGCGTGCTGCCGGATGACATGGCCGAAATCATCGGTAACGACCTGCGCAACTCGGGTTACTACTCGCCGATTCCAAAGCAGAACATGATCAGCCAGCCGAGCCAGGCCAGCGAGATCATCTTCCGTGACTTCAAGGCACTGGGTGCCCAGTACGTCATGGTCGGCAGCATCGTTCCGGCGGGCGGTCGCCTGCAGGTGCAATATGCACTGTTCAACGTGGCCACCGAGCAGCAAGTGCTGACCGGCAGCGTGTCGGGCGGCGTCGATCAGTTGCGCGACATGGCGCACTACATCTCCGACCAGTCGTTCGAAAAGCTCACGGGTATCAAGGGTGCCTTCTCGACTCGCCTGCTGTACGTGACGGCCGAGCGTTTCTCCGAGAACAACACTCGCTACACCCTGCAGCGTTCGGACTACGACGGTGCCCGTGCCGTGACCCTGCTGCAATCGCGCGAGCCGATCCTGTCGCCGCGTTTCGCACCGGATGGCAAGCGCATCGCCTATGTGTCCTTCGAGCAGAAGCGTCCGCGGATCTTCATGCAGAACATCGACACCGGTCGCCGTGAGCAGATCACCAACTTCGAAGGCCTGAACGGTGCGCCAGCCTGGTCGCCGGATGGCAATCGCCTGGCGTTCGTGCTCTCCAAAGACGGCAACCCGGACATCTATGTGATGAACCTGGGCTCGCGTCAGATCTCCCGCGTCACCAATGGTCCTGGTATCAACACCGAACCGTTCTGGGGCAAGGATGGCTCGACCATCTACTTCACTTCCGACCGTGGCGGCAAACCGCAGATCTACAAGACCAGCGCCGGTGGCGGCGGTGCCGAACGCGTGACGTTCGTCGGCAACTACAACGCCAACCCTAAATTGTCGGCTGATGAAAAGACGCTTGTCATGATTCACCGTCAGGATGGCTTCACCAACTTCAAGGTGGCGGCCCAGGATTTGCAGCGCGGTAGTGTAAAAATCCTCACTGATAGCACTCTGGACGAGTCGCCTACTGTCGCGCCCAACGGCACCATGGTAATCTACGCCACCCGCCAGCAGGGCCGGGGAGTCTTGATGCTCGTGTCCATCAATGGACGCGTAAGGCTCCCGCTTCCTACCGCTCAAGGCGAAGTCAGAGAACCTTCCTGGTCCCCTTACCTGAACTGACGCGGCGCTATACGTTTTACTTAACACAATTGGGGTTCATTAGGAGTTTCACGATGGAAATGCTGAAGTTTGGTAAATTTGCTGCGCTGGCACTGGCCATGGCTGTAGCTGTAGGTTGCTCGTCCAAAGGCGGCGACAATGCCGGTGAAGGCGCGGTAGATCCAAACGCTGGTTACGGCGCAAACACTGGTGCAGTTGACGGCTCCCTGAGCGAAGAAGCTGCTCTGCGCGCTATCACCACTTTCTACTTCGAATACGACAGCTCGGACCTGAAGCCAGAAGCCATGCGCGCTCTGGACGTTCACGCCAAAGACCTGAAAGCAAACGGCGCTCGCGTTGTTCTGGAAGGCAACACCGACGAACGTGGTACTCGTGAGTACAACATGGCACTGGGCGAGCGTCGTGCGAAAGCCGTTCAGCGCTACCTGGTACTGCAAGGTGTTTCCCCAGCTCAGCTGGAACTGGTTTCCTACGGCGAAGAGCGTCCAGTTGCTACCGGCAACGACGAGCAGTCCTGGGCTCAAAACCGTCGCGTCGAACTGCGTAAGTAATTCGTCATGCGAACGTGCCGTCGTGCTGTAACTGTTCTGGCTCTCAGTCTCGCGCCGCTTGCGGTGTGGGCTGCGGTTCCTGTGGTCGATGACAACTCCGGTTATAACAATAGCGGGAGCAGTTATCCGCCTGCAGGTTACGGTACGAACGGCGCCTATGCCGGGGGAGGGGTTTCGACCCCTGTCTCGGCACAGGGCGAGCTGTTCAACCAACTGCAATCAATGCAGCAACAGATCGAGCGCCAGCAAGGTGCGATTGAAGTTCTGCAAAACGATGTAGCGCGCATGAAGCAGGAAAACCTGGAGCGATACCAGGATCTTGATCGGCGCATAGGAACCGGTGTTGCACCAGCCGCGACTCCTGAAAATTCTTCCGCCGGTGGTGATGTGAACACCCCCGGTGCAGCCGCAGGTGCCGCAGCAGGCGCCGCCGCCGCGCAAGCACCTGCCGCGGGTAGCGAACCGGCAGATCCGGCGAAGGAAAAGCTCTATTACGATGCTGCCTTCGACCTGATCAAGGCCAAGGACTTCGACAAGGCCAGCCAGGCTTTCTCGGCGTTCCTGCGCAAATACCCAAACAGCCAGTACGCGGGCAACGCCCAATACTGGTTGGGCGAAGTGAACCTGGCCAAGGGCGATCTGCAGGGTGCAGGTCAAGCGTTTGCCAAGGTTTCGCAACTGTATCCCAAGCACGCCAAAGTGCCGGATTCGCTGTACAAGCTCGCTGATGTGGAGCGCCGCCTGGGTCATACCGACCGGGTCAAGGGCATTCTGCAGCAGGTGGTGTCCCAGTATCCGGGGACGTCCGCCGCCCAGTTGGCCCAGCGCGATCTGCAGAAAATGTAAGGCTGCCTGGCCCGTTTTGAAGAAACCCGCGCTTGTCGCGGGTTTTTTCGTTAGAATTCATCCCCTTTTTCTGAAACACGCTTTTTGGGATCTGCGCATTGCCGGGGTTCCTTGAAGTGCCTGACGGAGGCGGACAGCCTGTTTAGCTGTTACGCCCGTGGCGACTATGCAAGACACATTGAGAATCACCGAAGTTTTCTACTCGTTGCAGGGTGAAACTCGGACCGCCGGCCTGCCCACTGTTTTTGTGCGCCTGACCGGTTGCCCGTTGCGTTGCCAATACTGCGACAGCGCCTACGCGTTCACAGGCGGAACCATTCGCACGCTCGACGACATCCTCGAGCAGGTCGCCGGTTTCCGTCCGCGATACGTCTGTGTCACGGGCGGCGAGCCCCTGGCACAACCCAACGCCATTCCCTTGCTCAATCGCTTGTGTGACGCCGGTTACGAAGTGTCGCTGGAAACCAGTGGCTCCATTGATATCTCGGCGGTGGATACCAGGGTCAGTCGCGTTGTCGACCTGAAAACCCCGGGTTCGAAGGAAGCGCACCGCAATCGCTACGAAAACATTGAGCTGCTCACGCCCAACGATCAGGTGAAGTTTGTCATCTGCTCGCGGGAGGACTATGACTGGTCCGTTTCCAAGCTGATCCAGTACGGTCTGGACCAGCGTGCCGGTGAAGTCCTGTTCTCGCCAAGCCACCACGATCTCAACGCTCGGGATCTGGCGGACTGGGTGGTGGCGGACAACCTGCCAGTGCGTTTGCAATTGCAGCTGCATAAATATCTATGGAATGACGAGCCGGGGCGCTGAAATGACTGAACAACTGAACACTCCTGAAAAACGTGCGGTCATCCTGCTGTCCGGCGGCCTGGACTCGGCGACCGTCGTGGCCATGGCGCGCGCCGAAGGCTACAGCTGCTACACCATGAGCTTCGACTACGGTCAGCGGTCCCACGCCGAATTGCACGCCGCCGAACGCGTGGCCCGGGACCTGGGCGTGGTCGAGCACAAGGTGATCGGCCTGAACCTGAACGGCATGGGCGGCTCGGCGCTGACCGACAGCAGCATCGACATTCCGGAAGAACTGGGTGAGGGCATTCCGGTGACTTACGTGCCAGCACGTAACACGGTGTTCCTGTCCCTGGCGTTGGGCTGGGCTGAAGTGCTCGGTGCACGCGACATCTTCATCGGCGTCAACGCGGTGGATTACTCCGGTTACCCGGACTGCCGTCCCGAGTTCATCGAATCGTTCGAGCGCATGGCCAACCTGGCAACCAAAGCCGGCGTGGAAGGCAATGGTTTCCGGATTCAGGCACCGTTGCAAAACCTCAGCAAGGCGCAAATCGTCCAGGCAGGCGTGAAGCTTGGCGTGAACTATGGGCTGACCGTTTCCTGCTATCAGGCAGACGATGATGGCCGTGCGTGCGGCAAATGCGACAGCTGCCGACTGCGTGCAGAAGGCTTTGCCGCGGCCGGAATCAGCGATCCAACACCTTATTTTTGATTTATTTCAAAATAGGTGTTGAATAGTCCTTAAAAATCAGTATTATACGCGCCACCACACAGCGGGTCGTTAGCTCAGTTGGTAGAGCAGTTGGCTTTTAACCAATTGGTCGTAGGTTCGAATCCCACACGACCCACCATTTTTAGCTGTTTTAAAAGTCTGGAAGGCCCACGCAAGTGAGGATTTCCGGATTTTTTTTTGCCCGCAAGAAAGTACCCGTGCCACCGCTGCATTGGGCTAGTCACTCGTTGCAATGAAGGTGTCCAGTGCTTGAAGCGTCTCGGCAGGGCGTTCGATCATCGGCAGGTGGTTGCACCCTTCAAGGATGACCGAGTCGTTCGCTGAGTTGGCAGGAAGCCCGTTGCGCAACGTGTCCAGCGCCGAGACATCAATCACTTTATCCTCGCGACACCAGATGCCGAGTACCGGCATGTTCAATTTTTTCAGCCGGTGGTCGAGGGCGAGCCATTGCGAGGCGGGGCGAATCTGCGCCAGGGTGGATTCGATAAACGCTCGCTGTGCGCGGTTGGCCAGGATTGCTTCCTGCACTTGCCGCTCAGACATCTGTGGAGGGTCCAGATAGACGAGGCGGGCAGTGCGTTCAACGCCAGCGCGATCATCGTAGATAAACGGATTGCCTCCAGCATTCAATTCCCGCATGAAATCATTGTCTCTGAAGCTCAGGCCCAGTGCGCCTGCCAATACCAGCCGGCTGACGCGCTGCGGTTGATCGGCTGCGTACACGCCGGCGATGGCTCCACCCATTGAATGCCCGATAAGGGTGATGTTCTCGGCTTCGAGCGCCAGGACAAACTCATGGAGCCGGGTCGCTTGCGTCTCGATGTCATAGTTTGCATGTGCATGGCCGGTGGAGGCTCCCCAGCCCGGGAGGTCAGGGATGATGACGTGGAAGTGCGAACTCAACGCCTGGCCAAGTTCGAACCAGACTTGCTTGCTTGATGAAAAACCGTGGATCAGGATCACCGTTGGCCCCTGCCGCGCGCTTTCGTAATACGACCAGGTGCTGTTGCCTGCCTGGATCAGGCGCGCGCACAGAGGTGGGGTTTCACAATGCCGGGTAGTCGAAGCTGGATTCAGGTCAGTGCCCGCCAGCACGAGCGTTGAAGACATCAACCATGCTGTGAGCAGCAGGGTCGAGGCGGTCATGATCTTGATCAGATGTTGGATCGACATGTGTTCAGTCCTTTGGTTGTTCCGGTTTCGGGCGGGCGGTGTCCTTTAGCCGGCGTCACACCGCTATCCGCCCTGCACAGGTTAGTGGCAAAGCCATTCAGGTTTTGTGCGGTAACTGCAACGGCGAATGTTTTTTCCGAAAGATCAAGCTCATAGGCCTTGTATCAGGGCGCGTCTATTCATCGTCCTGGTCAGAATCATCTTTTGCATCCGTCGGATATTCTGTAGCCTTGCGCAGCTTCAACGCTGTCCGTGCCTGATCAATACCCACTTTCCCGGCGGTACCCCGAAGGGTCCGGAGCCGGGTGTATACTCGACTTTCGCGCGAATGCGCCTGCAGGTCTTGCGAACATGACGCAAATTTCCGAACGCCTTCTGGTTCAAGCCCACCTCGACGCCAAGCAGCCAAAGCCGCTGACCGCCGATGAAGAGGCTTATTACCGTGCTGCCATCGCTGCCGAGCTCAAGGCTCAGGACGCGGTGCTGGTGGCTCACTTCTATTGTGACCCTGTCATTCAGGCGCTGGCCGAAGAGACGGGCGGCTGCGTTTCCGACTCGCTGGAGATGGCTCGCTTCGGCAACGCCCATCCAGCCAAGACGGTGGTCGTCGCCGGCGTGAAGTTCATGGGCGAGACCGCCAAGATCCTCAACCCGGAAAAGCGCGTACTGATGCCGACGCTCGAAGCGACCTGCTCGCTCGACCTGGGGTGCCCGGTGGACGAGTTTTCCGCGTTCTGCGATCAGCACCCGGAGCGCACGGTGGTGGTGTACGCCAACACTTCCGCTGCGGTAAAAGCCCGAGCGGATTGGGTTGTGACTTCAAGCTGTGCGCTGGAAATCGTCGAAAGCCTGATGGACAACGGCGAGACCATCATCTGGGGCCCGGACAAGCATCTGGGTACCTACATCCAGCGCCAGACCGGCGCCGACATGCTGCTGTGGGACGGTGCCTGCATCGTTCACGAAGAGTTCAAGTCCAAGCAGCTTGAGGACATGAAGGCGCTGTACCCGGATGCGGCGATTCTGGTGCACCCTGAGTCGCCGACATCGGTGATCGAGTTGGCCGATGCCGTAGGCTCCACCAGTCAGTTGATCGCGGCGGCACAGAGCCTGCCGAACAAGACGCTGATCGTTGCGACCGACCGCGGCATCTTCTACAAGATGCAGCAGCTGTGCCCGGACAAGGTCTTTATCGAAGCCCCGACGGCGGGTAACGGCGCGGCATGCCGCAGTTGCGCGCATTGCCCGTGGATGGCCATGAACACCCTTGAGCGCACGCTGAAGGCGTTGAAAGAAGGGGCGAACGAGATCTTTGTCGATCCGGCGCTGATCCCGCAGGCGATTCGGCCGCTCAAGCGCATGCTCGATTTCACTCAGGCTGCGCGGATGAAGCTGGCGGGTAACGCTTAATAGCCGTCAGATCGCAAAAAACTGTGGGAGCGAGCCTGCTCGCGAAGAGGGAGTGCCAGCCAACATAAACGTTGCTGATACACCGCTTCGCGAGCAGGCTCGCTCCCACATTGGTTTGTGTGTTCAGGGACTATTTTTGGTCTTCTTCGGAATCCGCACCAGTTCGGTATTGGAATACATGTCATGCCAGCTGCGTTTCCGCTTGTCGAACAGCGACCAGAAAAACCCCAGGCCGACACACAGCAGTGAAGCGATCGACACGACAAAGCGCAGCAGCGCCTGCCACAGGCTGATGGATGAGCCGTCGGCATTCTGCACCCGGATGCACCACACCTGCATGCCCAGGGTCTGACCGGACCAGGTCCAGAATTTGGCGAAAAAGCCGAACAATACGAACAACAGGACCGTGGAGAGCAGGGGATCACCGTCCAGGGCACCCGCTTCGGTCAGGGTGCGCATCCTTTCTTCGCCGATGATCGCCATCTGGATCATCTTGTAGATGCCACTGGTGACGATCAGCAGGGCGGTGCACAGCAGGAAGTCATAGAACATGGCTGCCAGACGACGACCCAGGCCAGCGGCAGGAAAGTCGCCCTGGGGGGTAAGCAGGTGTTTCGACATGACAGGCTCTCGGCGAAAAAGAAGCCATTTTACGGATTTACGCGCACAAAAAAGCCCCTGATGTCAGCATCAGGGGCTTTTTCGTTACAGAAGATTAGCCTTCTGCTTGTACTTCGTCAGCCTGCATGCCTTTCTGGCCCTGCACAGCGATGAAGGTCACTTTCTGGCCTTCTTTCAGGCTCTTGAAACCGTTGCCCTGAATAGCGCGGAAATGCACGAACAGATCCGGACCGCTTTCTGGAGTGATAAAACCAAAACCTTTCTCGTCGTTAAACCACTTGACGGTACCGCTCTGACGTTGGGACATTTCTTATTTCCTTTGACGCAAAAAATTAATGACAGTCTCTTTCTCATGAAAGAGTACTGGGGCTGGTTGCAGGAGAGTAAGAAGACGTCGAACGGGATGTAGCTAACTTGTAGGCTACTGCCCAGGTCACGATTCCAAGCGACCCATGCAAACACAGTGAACAAACTCTACGCCAACTACGGGAGAAAAAACAAGCCCTGTGAAGGCCCCGTATTTCCTCAGGTTGATGGCAAAGTCAGTCCACTAGTGGGGCCTTATACGCTAGCGCTGTTCAAATGTTTTCGATCGTTATAAGCAAAGTTCATAATCGAAGCTTAGAGCCAAACAATGCACTATTTTATGGCGGTTGCGTTACACATTAGTGCGCTGTTAACGCAACCGCGTTACTTATAGGAACATTCAATCAGCCGCGATAGTAGCGTTGTGCAACGAATGGCATTTTGCTTACAAGCAAAGGCACCTTTTTCCCACGAACGATCGCCCAGACGGGGGTGTCCAGTGCGATGTAAGCGCTGTCGACATAACCCATGGCCAACGGCCCGCCCAGGGTCGGCCCGAAACCGCCGCTGCAGACGCTACCGATGATGTCGCCGGCTTCGTTGACGATCTCGGCACCTTCGCGCACTGGCGTGCGTTCCTGCGGTAACAGGCCGACGCGCTTGCGGCTGACACCTGCCTGTTGCTGGGCGAAAACGCTTTCGGCGCCCGGGAAGCCGCCGGCACGCGCGCCATCGGCACGACGTGGCTTGGAGATGGCCCACAGCAGGCTGGCTTCGATCGGGGTGGTGTCGGTGTTCATGTCATGGCCGTACAGGCACAAGCCCGCTTCCAGGCGCAGGGAGTCGCGGGCGCCAAGGCCGATGGCTTCGACTTCCGGCTCCGCCAGCAGGGCGCGGGAAAGGGCTTCGGCATTGGCGGCGGGAACGGAAATTTCGAAACCGTCTTCACCGGTGTAACCCGAGCGGCTGACAAAGCAGTCCACACCCAGCAGCTTCACGCGGGCGAACTGCATGAAGGTCATTTTTGCCACTTCCGGGGCCAGACGCGCCAGTACAGTGACTGCGGCCGGGCCTTGCAGGGCGAGCAGGGCGCGCGCTTCGAACAATGGCTCGATCGTACACTGGTCGCCAATGTGCTGGCGCAGGTGTGCCAGGTCCTGGTCTTTGCAGGCGGCGTTGACCACCAGGAACAGTTCGTCGTTGCCCAGGTTGGCGACCATCAGGTCATCGAGAATGCCGCCGGTCGCGTTGGTGAACATCGCGTAACGCTGCATGCCCACCGGCAGGTCGATGATGTCCACCGGCACCAGGGTTTCCAGGGCCTTGGCGGCATTGGCGCCGGTCAGGCGGATCTGGCCCATGTGCGAGACATCGAACAGCCCGGCCTGGTCACGGGTGTGCTGGTGTTCTTTCATCACGCCCAGCGGGTATTGCACGGGCATGTCGTAGCCGGCGAACGGCACCATGCGCGCGCCGAGCTCGATGTGCAGTGCGTGCAGCGGGGTTTTCAACAGTTGTTCGGTGGACATATTCAGCTCCTGAAGAAGGGTGCAGATGAGCGCACATCAGCACTCGATAATGTTGACCGCCAAACCGCCACGGGCGGTTTCCTTGTATTTGCTTTTCATGTCGGCGCCGGTCTGGCGCATGGTGCGGATGACCTTGTCGAGGGAGACGAAGTGCTGCCCGTCGCCACGCATGGCCATGCGCACGGCATTGATGGCCTTGACCGAGCCCATGGCGTTGCGCTCGATGCAAGGCACTTGCACCAGCCCGCCAATCGGGTCGCAGGTCAGCCCGAGGTTGTGTTCCATGCCGATTTCCGCGGCGTTCTCCACTTGTTGCACGCTGCCGCCCAGCACTTCGCACAAGGCACCGGCGGCCATCGAGCAGGCAACGCCGACTTCGCCCTGGCAGCCGACTTCGGCGCCGGAGATCGAGGCGTTTTCCTTGTACAGAATGCCGATGGCGGCGGCAGTGAGCAGAAAACGCACCACGCCGTCGTCGTTCGCGCCGGGGATAAAGCGCATGTAGTAGTGCAACACCGCGGGAATGATCCCGGCCGCACCATTGGTGGGCGCCGTCACGACGCGCCCGCCGTTGGCGTTTTCTTCGTTGACCGCCAGCGCGTAGAGGTTGACCCAGTCGAGCACCGACAGCGGGTCGCGCAAAGACGATTCCGGGTTCTTGCACAGTTGCCGATGCAGCGCGGCGGCGCGGCGCTTGACCTTCAACCCGCCGGGCAGGATGCCTTCATTGCGGCAACCGGCGGCCACGCAGTCCTGCATCACTTGCCAGATGTTCAGCAGGCCGGCGCGGGTTTCCGCCTCCGGTCGCCAGGCGCTTTCGTTGGTCAGCATCACCTGGCTGATGGACAGCCCATACTTGACGCAATGACCGAGAAGATCCTTGGCGCTTTTGAACGGGAACGTCAGGGGTGTAGCGTCTTCGACGATGCGGTCGGCGCCGGCGGCGTCTTCATCGACCACAAAACCACCACCGACCGAGTAGTACTCGCGGCTGCGGACTTGCAGGCCGGCGGCGTCGAAGGCGCGAAAAATCATGCCGTTGGGGTGATAGGGCAACGGTTTGCGAATCATCGCCAGGTGTTCTTTCTCGTTGAACGCAATGCTGTGTTCGCCGAGCAGGTTCAAGCGACCGCTACCGCGGATGTCTTGCAGACGGGCGGCGACGGTTTCCGTGTCCACGGTGTCCGGATGCTCGCCTTCCAGACCGAGCAATACCGCCTTGTCGCTGCCGTGGCCCTTGCCGGTGGCACCGAGCGAGCCGTACAGCTCGACCTTGACGCAGGTGGTGGCCGTCAGCAGCCCTTCCCGACGCAAACCTTCGACGAAACGCGCAGCGGCGCGCATCGGGCCGACGGTGTGGGAACTGGAGGGGCCGATGCCAATCTTGAACAGGTCGAACACGCTTAACGACATGGTGGTTCTCCGGTTTCTTGTTATTGGAATTTGACGAAAATCTTGTAGGAAGACTGGACCCTGTGGGAGCGGGCTTGCTCGCGAAGGCGGCGTAACAGGCAGCACATGAGGCGCCTGACACACCGCCTTCGCGAGCAAGCCCGCTCCCACAAGGGGATATGCGGTGTTCTTGAGAGGGGCGGGCAAGCCGCCCCTCATTGGTTTAAGCGTAGCTTTCGATCGACGGGCAGGCGCAGACCAGGTTGCGGTCGCCAAACACGTTGTCGACGCGACCGACCGGTGGCCAGTACTTGCCTTCGATCAGCGACGCAACCGGGTAAACCGCTTGCTCACGGCTGTACGGGTGCGACCACTCGCCAACCAGTTCCTTGGCGGTGTGCGGAGCGTTTTTCAGCGGGTTGTCGTCCTTGTCCAGTGTGCCGTTTTCCACTGCGCGGATTTCTTCGCGGATGCGGATCATGGCGTCGCAGAAACGGTCCAGTTCTTCCTTGGATTCGCTTTCGGTCGGCTCGATCATCAGCGTGCCGGCTACCGGGAACGACATGGTCGGTGCGTGGAAGCCGAAGTCGATCAGGCGCTTGGCGACGTCATCGACGCTGATGCCGCTGCTGTCTTTCAGTGGACGCAGGTCGAGGATGCATTCGTGCGCCACCAGGCCATTGCTGCCGGTGTACAGCACCGGATAGTGCTCTTCGAGGCGACGGGAAATGTAGTTGGCATTGAGGATCGCCAACTGCGATGCACGCTTGAGGCCTGCGCCACCCATCATGCGAATGTACATCCAGGTGATCGGCAGAATGCTTGCGCTGCCGAACGGTGCTGCGCAAACGGCGCCTTCCTTGCGCTCCATCTGTGCGTGGCCCGGCAGGAATGGCGCCAGGTGCGATTTCACGCCGATCGGGCCGACACCCGGGCCGCCACCGCCGTGCGGAATGCAGAAAGTCTTGTGCAGGTTCAGGTGCGAAACGTCGCCGCCGAACTTGCCCGGTGCGCAGAGGCCGACCATGGCGTTCATGTTGGCGCCGTCGATGTACACCTGGCCGCCGTTGTCGTGAATGATGCCGCAGATTTCGCGGATGCCTTCTTCGAACACGCCGTGGGTCGACGGGTAGGTGATCATCAGTGCAGCGAGGTGTTCGCGGTGCTCGATGGCCTTGGCACGCAGGTCTTCGATGTCGACGTTGCCACGGGCATCGCACGCGGTGACGACGACACGCATGCCGGCCATTTGTGCGGTGGCCGGGTTGGTGCCGTGGGCCGACGACGGGATCAGGCAGATGTCGCGACGGTCTTCGCCACGGCTCTGGTGGTAGGCACGGATCGCCAGCAGACCTGCGTATTCGCCCTGGGAACCGGCGTTCGGTTGCAGGGACACCGAGTCATAACCGGTTGCAGCGCAAAGCATGGCTTCCAGTTCGTCGGTCAATTGCTGGTAGCCGGCGCTTTGTGCGGCCGGGGCGAACGGGTGCAGGGCACCGAATTCGGCCCAGGTCACCGGGATCATTTCGCTGGCGGCGTTGAGTTTCATGGTGCACGAACCCAGCGGGATCATGGTGCGGTCCAGCGCCAGGTCTTTGTCCGCCAGTTTGCGCAGGTAGCGCATCAGCTCGGTTTCCGAGTGATAGCGGTTGAACACCGGGTGGCTGAGGATCGGCGACTGGCGCACCAGCGCGGCCGGGATGGTGCTCTGCACCGAGGCGGCGAGGGCGGCGAAGTCCGGCAGGGCCTTGCCGTCGGACAGCAAGCCCCACAGGGTTTCAACGTCGGCCTGAGTGGTGGTTTCGTCCAGGGACAGGCCCAGGCGCTCGCCATCGACCACGCGCAGGTTGATGCGCTGGGCGTGCGCCTTGTCGTGCAGGGTGGCGGTATCAGCGCCGGTCTTCACGGTCAGCGTGTCGAAGAAGCTCGCTTGCTCGACGTTCAGGCCCAGTGCGCTCAAGCCCTTGGCCAGGATTGCAGTCAGGTGATGCACGCGATTGGCGATTTGCGTCAGGCCCTTTGGACCGTGGTACACGGCATACATGCTGGCGATGTTGGCCAGCAGTACTTGCGCGGTGCAAATGTTGCTGGTGGCTTTCTCGCGACGGATGTGTTGCTCGCGGGTCTGCATGGCCAGGCGCAGGGCCGGGTTGCCGAAACGGTCTACCGAAACACCGACCAGGCGGCCCGGCATGTCACGCTTGAAGGCGTCCTTGGTGGAGAAGTACGCCGCGTGCGGGCCACCGAAGCCCAGCGGCACGCCGAAGCGTTGTGCACTGCCGATGGCCACGTCGGCACCGAATTCGCCCGGCGCGGTCAGCACGGTCAGGGCCAGCAGGTCGGCAGCCACGGCAACGAGGGCGTTGGCGGCGTGGAAGCGTTCGGTCAGTTCGCGGTAATCGAACACGTCACCGTTGCTCGCCGGGTATTGCAGCAGGGCGCCGAAGAACGGCGTCACGTCGCTCAGTTCACGCTCGTCGCCGACCACTACGTCGATGCCCAGTGGCTCGGCACGGGTGCGCAGTACGTCGAGGGTCTGCGGGTGGCAATGCACGGAGGCGAAGAACGCGTGGCTGCTTTTGTTCTTGCTCAGGCGTTTGCAGAAGGTCATGGCTTCGGCAGCGGCGGTGGCTTCGTCGAGCAGGGAGGCGTTGGCGATCGGCAGGCCGGTGAGGTCGCTGATCAGGGTCTGGAAGTTCAGTAGCGCTTCAAGACGGCCTTGGGAAATTTCTGGCTGGTACGGGGTGTAGGCGGTGTACCAGGCCGGGTTTTCCAGCAGGTTGCGCAGGATCGGCGACGGCGTGTGGGTGCCGTAGTAACCCTGGCCGATGTAGGTCTTGAACAGCTGGTTTTTTGTTGCGATGGACTTTATCAAGGCCAGGGCATCGGCTTCGCTCAGGCCGTCTTCCAGGCCGAGGACGCTGGTGCCCTTGATGCTGTCGGGAATCACGCTGGCGCTCAGGGCTTCCAGGGAGTCGAAACCGAGGCTGTTGAGCATCGCTTGCTCGTCACCGGCACGCGGGCCGATGTGACGGGCGATGAATTCGTTGGCGGTAGTCAGATTGATCTGGGTCATGTCGGTGCTCCTCAGGCTTCGGCTTGGGCTTTGATCAGGCGGTCGTAGGCGTCCTGATCCAGCAGTTGGCCGACGGCGGTGGCGTCGCTTGGTTTGAAACGGAAGAACCAGCCTTCACCCAGCGGATCTTCGTTGACCAGTTCCGGGCTGCTGTCGAGCGCCGGGTTCACTTCCAGTACTTCGCCGTCCAGCGGCATGTACACGCCGCTGGCAGCCTTTACCGATTCCACGGTGGCGGCTTCGGCGCCTTTGTCGTAGGACTGCAGCTCAGGCAGTTGAACGAAAACCACGTCGCCCAGGGCGTTCTGTGCAAAAGCGGTGATGCCGACAGTGACGCTGCCGTCAGCTTCGGTGCGCAGCCATTCGTGATCTTCAGTAAAACGCAACTCGCTCATGGAAACTCCTAAGGGGCCAGACTCGTCTGGTGGACGCGATTGAATGCTTGGGCGATGCCCTGGTTATGGAGGACTACATAGCAAGAACGCGGCCAACGTTGTTTTTATTGTTATTAATCAATGATTTAGGTGATTTAGACAAAGGCTGAAATTCAATTGCTGTAGCGAAATCGATACGGCGTATGTCGAGGATAAAAGCCGAGGTGGATCAAAGCCTTGCACAGCCGTGATCGGAGAGGGGTGTAGCGATATCGTTCCGCTGTAGCGCTTTCAGTACAGGTGGAGGTCGTTTTTGGCGCGGTTTCGCTCCGGACACAAAACCTGTGGGAGCGGGCTTGCTCGCGAAAGCGGTATGTCAGTCGATATCAATGCTGCCTGACACTACGCATTCGCGAGCAAGCCCGCTCCCACATTGACCGAGTGTGGTTCAGGCCTTGCTCGAAATCCCGTACTTGCGCAACCGATGGGCAATCGCCGTGTGGGAGGTTTGCAGGCGGGTCGCCAGTTGCCGGGTCGAGGGGTAGCTGACGTAGAGTTTTTCCAGCAGGGTTTTCTCGAATTCGTCCATGGCCTGCTCCAGGCTGTCGACGTCATGGTCGCTCTGGCGGGCCACCGAGGTGCCGGCGATGTCGAGGTCGCCAATGTCCACCAGGCTGCTTTCGCAAATCGCCGCGGCGCGGAAGATCACGTTCTGCAATTGCCGCACGTTGCCTGGCCAGCGGTTGCCCAGCAGCGCCGGGTAAGTGCCCGGCGCCAGGCGACAGATCGGGCGCTGGATCTGCGCGCAGGCCTGCTGCATGAAGTAGCGGGCCAGCAGCAGAATGTCCTGGCCGCGCTCGCGCAATGGCGGCACTTCAACGTTGAGGACGTTGAGGCGATAGAACAGGTCTTCGCGGAACAGGCCTTCGCTGACCATTTTTTCCAGGTCGCGGTGGGTCGCACTGAGAATCCGTACGTTGACCTTGACCTCACGGTCACCGCCGACCCGGCGAAAACTGCCGTCGTTGAGGAAGCGCAGCAATTTGGCCTGCAGATACGGCGACATCTCGCCGATCTCATCGAGAAACACCGTGCCCTGGTTGGCCAGCTCCATCAGCCCTGGCTTGCCTCCTCGTTGCGCGCCGGTGAAAGCCCCGGGGGCGTAGCCGAACAGTTCACTTTCGGCGAGGTTCTCCGGTAATGCCGCGCAGTTCAACGCCAGAAACGGTGCGCTGTGCCGTGCGCTGATGGCGTGGCAGGCACGGGCCACCAGTTCCTTGCCGGTGCCGGTTTCACCCTGGATCAGCAGTGGTGCATCGAGGGCCGCCACCCGCTGGGCGCGGGCCTTGAGGGTACGGATCACCGGGGACTCGCCGAGCAGTGCATCGAAACCTTCGGCATGGTCATGGTGCAGCGCGGACAGGCGTTCGCCGATGCGGTTCGGTTGGTACAGGGTCAGCAGGGCGCCGGCGTCGGTGATCGGTGTGGCGTCGAGCAACAAGGTCTGGCCGTTGACGGTGATTTCCCGCAGCGGCAGGCGAAAGCCGTGTTCGAGCAGGGCGTCGAGCAAGGCCGGGTCGGCAAACAGGTCGGCCACGCTTTCACCGTCGGGTTCGCGGCCGTACAGGGCGATCAAGGCCGGGTTGGCCAGCAGCACCTTGCCGTCGCTGTCCAGCGCCAGCACCGGGTCGGTCATGGCGGCCAGCAACGCGTCGAGCTGCAGATGCCGGCGCTGGCCGGGCAGGATGTCGACCACCGTCACCGCTTGCACGCCACGCACGCTGAACAGGGCATCGCGCAGTTCTTCGAGGACTTGCGGGCTCAGGGTCGGGGCGTCGATGTAAACATTGGGCGGGACCATTTCCACCGCATCCAGGTTCAGATTACGCCCGCCGAGCAGGGCCAGGACTTCCTGGGTGATACCGACGCGGTCGATGAAGCTGACGTGGATACGCATGGGGCGGTTTCGGGTTCTGCAGTGCGGAGGGTGGCAAGTATGCCTTGGGGCGGGCTAATGGTGAAATCCTGCGCGGACTTCAATGGGGCGATGATCCTCCTGTGGGAGCGGGCTTGCTCGCGAAAGCGGTGTATCAGTCGCCAAGTATGGTGTCTGACACGACGCCTTCGCGAGCAAGCCCGCTCCCACAGGGGAAATGTGGGTTACTCGAATTTCTCGAGATCTATCGGGTCGCCGGATTTCATGTTCAGCTGTTTGCGTATGTCCTCGAACATCAGGTCGTAGTGCTTGTGTGTCGAGCCGATCTGACTATGGGTCTTTGGAATACCGTACTTCTCGGCGATTTTCGTCACGTTGCTGGCGAAGTTGTAGGCCTCTTCCCTGGGCAGGAAGAAGGGCTCCGACATGACCTTGCCCTGAATGCTGCCGTGCATGGTGAACTGGATGCCTTTTTCACCTTTGGCATTCTTGCTGACTTCATAGTCGAGGTGCACGTTGTAGCTGACATCGTCCGGTGTCAGCGCATGACGCTCGATGTGCAAGTGACCAGGCTCAAACTGTGCCATGGGCGTCTCTCCTTACAAGTAGGTTATGCCAGGTGTCGCCGTGCTGATGCGCGTGCCGGCCGTGCCCTGGACGATCGCTTCGATATCCGCGAGTGAGCCGATCACCGCGACCTTTCCAGTATGGCGTGCGAATTCGCAGGCTGCCTGCACCTTCGGTCCCATGGAGCCGGCGGCGAAGCCAAGTTTTTCCATTTCGTCGGGATGCGCCTTGGCGATGGATTTCTGCGTGGGTTTGCCAAAGTCGATGAAAGCGGCGTTGACGTCAGTGGCGATCACCAGCAGATCGGCTTCAAGCTGTTCGGCCAGCAGCGCCGAGCACAGGTCCTTGTCGATGACCGCTTCGACGCCTTCGAGTTTGCCGGGCGAGGTATACATGGTCGGAATGCCGCCGCCACCGGCACAGATCACGATGCTGCTTTTTTCCAGCAGCCATTTGATCGGACGGATTTCGAAGATGCGCTTGGGTTTCGGGCTGGCGACCACGCGACGGTATTTGTCGCCGTCCGGGGCAATGGCCCAGCCTTTTTCGGCAGCGAGTTTTTCCGCATCGGCCTTGCTGTAGACCGGGCCGATGGGTTTGGTCGGGTTTTTGAAGGCCGGGTCGTTGGCGTCGACTTCGACCTGGGTCAGCAAGGTCGCGAAGGGGACCTCGAAGTCCAGCAGGTTGCCCAGTTCCTGCTCGATGATGTAGCCGATCATGCCTTCGGTTTCGGCGCCGAGCACGTCCAGCGGGTAAGGGGTGACGGAAGTGTAGGCCGCCGCCTGCAAGGACAGCAGGCCGACCTGGGGGCCATTGCCGTGGGCGATGACCAGTTGGTTGCCGGGATGAATCTTGGCGATCTGTTCGGTGGCGATCCGGATATTGGCGCGCTGGTTGTCAGCGGTCATGGGTTCGCCCCGGCGGAGCAGGGCATTACCGCCTAGAGCTACGACGATACGCATGGTGCAGTCCTTCTGAGTTCGGTGATCCCCTGTAGGAGCGAGCTTGCTCGCGATGGTCGTCAACGGTGACGCGAAATTTTTTGGAATTACGCGGCGCTCTCGGGCTCATCGCGAGCAAGCTCGCTCCTACAAGGAGGGGGCGTGGATTTACAAGTCAGCCAGCGTCGACACCAGAATCGCCTTGATGGTGTGCATGCGGTTTTCCGCTTGCTCGAAGGCGATGCAGGCCGGCGACTCGAACACGTCATCGGTCACTTCGATGCCGTTCTTCAGGTGCGGGTACTGCTCGGCAATCTGCTTGCCGATCTTGGTGTCGCTGTTGTGGAACGCCGGCAGGCAGTGCATGAACTTGGTGCGCGGGTTGCCGGTGGCTTTCATCAGCTCGGCGTTGACCTGGTACGGCAGCAGTTGCTGGATGCGTTCGGCCCAGGCTTCGACCGGCTCGCCCATCGACACCCAGACGTCGGTGTGGATGAAGTCCACGTTCTTGACCGCCGCTTTCGGGTCTTCGGTGAGGGTGATGCGCGCGCCGCTTTCTTCCCCGTACTGTTTGCAGCGAGCCACCAGGTCGTCCGCCGGCCACAGGGCTTTTGGCGCGCAGATGCGCACGTCCATGCCCAGCTTGGCGCCGATCAGCAGCAGCGAGTTGCCCATGTTGTTGCGCGCATCGCCGAGGTAGGCGTAGCTGATCTCGTGGATGGGCTTGTCGGCGTGCTCACGCATGGTCAACACGTCGGCGATCATTTGCGTCGGGTGATACTCGTCGGTGAGGCCGTTGAACACCGGTACGCCGGCGTATTTGGCAAGTTCCTCGACGATCTCCTGCTTGAAGCCACGGTACTCGATGGCGTCGTACATGCGCCCGAGCACTCGGGCGGTGTCCTTCATGCTTTCCTTGTGACCGATCTGCGAAGAGTTCGGGTCGATGTAGGTGACATTGGCGCCCTGGTCATAGGCAGCAACTTCGAACGCGCAGCGGGTGCGGGTCGAGGTCTTTTCGAAGATCAGCGCGATATTGTTGCCCTTGAGATGCTGCTGTTCGGTGCCGGTGTACTTGGCACGCTTGAGGTCGCGGGACAGGTCGAGCAGGTAGCGCAATTCGCGAGGGGTGTGGTGTTCCAGGCTCAGCAGATTGCGGTTATGGATATTGAACGCCATTTTGGATCTCCTAAGGTGTCGGTTATCCCCTTGGTCCGAGCACATGCCCTTGGATAGAGGGCAGCGCGGGCCAAGGTAAACAGGTTAGTAGTCAATCGGATCGCGGATGATCGGGCAGGTCATGCAATGGCCGCCGCCCCGTCCCCGGCCGAGTTCGCCGGCGCTGATGGTGATCACTTCCACGCCGGCTTTGCGTAGCAGGGTATTGGTGTAGGTATTGCGGTCGTAGCCGATGACCACGCCGGGTTCCACGGCCACTACGTTGTTGCCGTCGTCCCATTGCTCGCGTTCGGCGGCGAAGCTGTTGCCGCCGGTTTCCACCACACGCAGGGCCTTGAGGTTGAGGGCCTGGGCCACGGTGTCGAGGAAGTTGGTTTCTTCACGGCGGATGTCGATGCCGCCGGCTTTGCTTTCATCGGGACGCAGGGTGAAGGCGACAATCTGGTTCACCACTTCCGGGAAGATCGTGACGAGGTCGCGATCGCAGAAGCTGAACACCGTGTCCAGGTGCATCGCCGCGCGGGATTTCGGCAGGCCGGCGACGATCACTTTCTCGACGGCCTTGTTCTTGAACAGGTTCACCGCCAGTTGGGCAATGGCCTGGCGCGACGAGCGTTCGCCCATGCCGATCAATACCACGCCGTTGCCGATCGGCATCACGTCACCGCCCTCGAGGGTGGAGTTGCCATGGTCCTTGTCCGGGTCGCCGTACCAGATCTGGAAGTCGGCGTTGGTGAACTCGGGGTGGAATTTGTAGATGGCGGTGGTCAGCAGGGTTTCCTGGCGGCGTGCCGGCCAATACATCGGGTTGAGGGTGACGCCACCGTAGATCCAGCAGGTGGTATCGCGGGTGAACTGGGTGTTGGGCAGCGGCGGCAGGATGAAGCTGGAGTTGCCGAGGAAGTCGCGGAACATCTCGATGGCCTTGCCACCGAAACTGGTGGGCAAGTCATCGCCCGAAACGCCGCCGATCAGGAACTCGGCGATCTTGCGCGGCTCCAGGCTACGCAGCCACGAGCTGGTTTCGTTGATCAGGCCCAGGCCCACCGAGTTGGCGGTGATCTTGCGTTCCAGGATCCAGTCCAGGGCTTCGGGAATGGCGACGATGTCGGTCAGCAGGTTGTGCATTTCCAGCACATCGATGTTGCGTTCGCGCATCTTGGTGACGAAGTCGAAGTGGTCGCGCTTGGCCTGGGCCACCCACAGCACATCATCGAACAGCAGTTCATCGCAGTTGTTCGGGGTCAGCCGCTGATGCGCAAGTCCCGGGGAGCAAACCATGACTTTGCGCAGTTTGCCGGCTTCGGAATGGACGCCGTACTTAACTTTTTCCTTGGTCATTACCGTGATCCTCCAGATGACAAAACAGGGTTTGTGCTTCCGGCAGTGGAAGCTAAAGGGTCAGGAAGCCGTCGTAGAGTCCGTAGGCCGCCACCACGGCGCCCACGACCACTGCAGCGAAAATCAGCTTCTCGACGTTGGTGAAAACCGGTTTGTTGATTTCCAGCTTGGCCTTGGCGAACAGGATCACGCCGGGGGCATAGAGCAGTGCGGACAGCAGCAGGTATTTGATGCCGCCGGCGTACAGCAACCAGATCGCGTAGATCAGGGCCACCGCGCCGATGACGAGATCCTTGCGCCGCTCGCCCGGCGCGCTTTCGTAGCTTTCGCCACGCACCGCCAACAGCAGGGCGTAGGCCGCCGACCACAGGTAGGGCACCAGGATCATCGAGGTGGCGAGGTAGATCAGCGACAGGTAGGTGCTGGCCGAGAACAGCGTGATGATCAGGAAAATCTGCACCATGGCGTTGGTCAGCCACAGGGCGTTGACCGGTACATGGTTGGCGTTTTCCTTGCGCAGGAACTCCGGCATGGTGTGGTCCTTGGCGGCGGCGAACATGATTTCCGCACACAGCAGCACCCACGACAGCAACGCCCCCAGCAACGAGATGATCAGACCGACGCTGATCAGCACCGCGCCCCAGTGACCGACCACGTGTTCCAGTACGGCGGCCATTGACGGGTTCTGCAGCTTGGCCAGTTCCGGCTGGGTCATGATCCCCAGCGACAGCACGTTGACCAGGACCAGGAACAGCAGCACGGTGACGAAACCGATCACGGTGGCCTTACCCACGTCGCTGCGTTTTTCCGCCCGGGCCGAAAAGATGCTCGCGCCTTCGATGCCGATGAACACCCACACGGTGACCAGCATCATTTTGCGTACCTGGTCCATCACGCTGCCCAGGTCCGGGTTCTTCAGGCCCCAGATGTCGGCGGTGAAGATGTCCAGCTTGAAGGCGAACAACGCGATCAGCATGAACAGCAGCAGCGGCACAATCTTGGCGACGGTGGTCACCAGGTTGATGAACGCCGCTTCCTTGATGCCTCGCAGGACCAGGAAGTGTACGGCCCAGAGCAGCACCGAGGCGCCGATCACGGCAGCGGGGGTATTGCCCTCTCCAAATAGCGGAAAGAAGTAGCCGAGGGTGCTGAACAGCAACACGAAATAACCGACGTTACCCAGCCAGGCACTGATCCAGTACCCCCAGGCAGACGAGAAGCCCATGTAGTCGCCGAAACCGGCCTTGGCGTAGGCGTAGACCCCACCGTCCAGGTCGGGTTTGCGGTTGGCCAGGGTCTGGAACACGAACGCCAGGGTGAGCATGCCGACGGCGGTGATCGCCCAACCGATCAGAATGGCGCCGACATCCGCACTCGCGGCCATGTTTTGTGGCAAGGAAAATATACCGCCACCAATCATCGAACCTACGACTAACGCAACCAGCGCGCCGAGTTTCAGTTTTCCGGGTGCTTCAGACATTGCATGACTCCAATGCAGGAGAAGAGAGGCAGCAGATTAATTCCGTTGCCTGTTCAATCAGCTGACTTAGATCATTAAATGAGAGCGTTCCCAGATTCTTGGCGGAGTGCCATCATCTTCAATGTTCCTGCCTGTAATGCCTGTCCTAGAGCCTTTTTCTGATTATCAAAGCATATTTAGAATTTGTTTCGAATTATGACGCTAGTTGGTTTTTCAGGAACTGCAAGTTTTATTCATGTATTTTTTGTACAGAATTGATGTATTAAAAAATCGTATAAAACAAATGATTATATCGACGCCAAAACAGCCGATTTGTGCAAGTAAAAATCCGTTTGTTGGCGTTATTCAATAAACGTTATTACTCTTCAGCAGTTTGGTTGACGCTCGTTATGTGACGATCCCGCGGCAGGTGTCGCCCCCCAACGAAATGGAGATGCAATGATGTCGCAATCACCGAACAAGCTTCGCCTGAGCGCGTTGATCGCGTTGGTGGTGGGTTCGATGATCGGTGGCGGGATATTTTCCCTGCCGCAAAACATGGCGGCCAAGGCCGATGCGGGAGCGATCCTGATCGGGTGGGCAATCACCGCCGTCGGCATGCTCACCCTGGCGTTCGTGTTCCAGACCCTGGCCAATCGCAAACCGGATCTGGACTCGGGGGTCTACGCCTATGCCAAGGCCGGCTTCGGCGACTACATGGGCTTTTCTTCGGCCTGGGGCTACTGGATCAGCGCCTGGCTGGGCAACGTCGGCTACTTCGTGTTGTTGTTCAGCACCCTCGGTTATTTCTTTCCGGTCTTTGGCGAAGGCAACACACCGATTGCGATCGTCTGCGCTTCGCTGCTGCTGTGGACCGTGCATTTTGTGGTGATGCGCGGGATCAAGGAGGCCGCGTTCATCAATCAGGTGACCACCGTGGCCAAGATCGTGCCGCTGATCATGTTCATCGTGATCGCCGCCGTGGCGTTCAAGGCGGACATCTTTACCCTCGATATCTGGGGTCGCAACAACCCGGAGTTTGGCAGCGTGATGGATCAGGTCCGGCACATGATGCTGGTCACGGTGTTCGTGTTTATCGGGATCGAGGGGGCCAGTGTCTATTCGGCCCGGGCGCAGAAGCGTTCCGATGTCGGTCGCGCGACGGTGATCGGCTTCATTGGCGTGTTGGCGCTACTGGTGCTGGTGAACGTGTTGTCGCTGGGGATCATGACCCAGCCTGAGCTGGCGAAACTGCAGAACCCCTCGTTGGCGGCGGTGCTTGAGCACATCGTCGGCCCCTGGGGTGCGTTGCTGATCAGCGTCGGCCTGGCGATCTCGTTGCTGGGTGCCTTGTTGTCCTGGGCACTGTTGTGCGCCGAAATCCTGTTCGCCACGGCCAAAGACAAGACCATGCCGGCATTCCTGAGCAAAGAAAACGCCAACCGTGTGCCGGTCAATGCGATGTGGCTGACCAACACGATGATTCAGCTGTTCCTGCTGATTACGCTGTTTTCCGCCGGTACTTACACCAGCCTGATTTATCTGGCGTCTTCCATGATCCTGGTGCCGTACCTGTGGTCGGCGGCCTACGCAGTGTTGTTGTGCGTGCGCGGTGAAACCTACCAGCAGGCACCGGGTGAGCGGAGCAAGGATTTGCTCATTGGCGTCATCGCCTTGAGTTACGCGGTGTGGTTGCTGTACGCCGGTGGCCTGAAGTATTTGCTGCTGTCGGCGTTACTGTATGCGCCGGGTGTGATCCTGTTTGCCAAGGCCCGCCATGAGCAGGGCATGCCATTGTTCACGGTCATCGAGAAGGGCATTTTCACCGCTGTCATCGGGGGCGCCGGGCTCGCGGCTTATGGGCTGTATAGCGGGTTGCTGAGTCTGTGAAGGTGTTGCTGGCGTATCAGCCACCCTATGACTGGCCGGCGATGCTGGGTTTTTTGTCGGCGCGGGCGATTGCGGGACTGGAAACGGTTGCCGACGGCGTTTACTCGCGCGGCTTCGAACTGCACGGTACGCAAGGTACCTTTTCCATTCGGCCAGCCACCTCTGATGCCCTTGAGCTGACGCTGGACTTTCCCGACCCGAACGCCGTGCCCGACATCGTCGCAAGCGTGCGGCGGATGTTCGATCTCGACGCGGACCTCGCCACGATCCATCGGCATTTGATAACGGTTGATCCGCTGATGGCCCGCTTGATTGCCCAGCGCCCAGGGCTGCGTGTGCCGGGGGCGTGGGACGGGCTGGAGCTGGCGATCCGCGCGGTGCTGGGGCAGCAGATTACGGTGGCGGCGGCGATCCGCCTGGCGGGGAAACTGGTGACGCAATATGGCGCAGCGCTGGGCAGACCGTTGCCAGGATTGAGCCACGTGTTCCCCACGGCTGAGGTGTTGGCGGGGGCCGATCTGGCGGCGTTGGGCATGCCGAAAAGCCGCGGCCGGACGTTGTCGGGTGTGGCTCAGGCGCTACTCGACGATCCGCGATTGTTCGAGCCCGGCCGCGAGGGGGGCGTAGCGCGGTTGCTGGCGTTGCACGGGATTGGTGACTGGACGGCGCAATACATTGCGTTGCGACAGTTGCGGGAGATGGATGGGTTTCCCAATGGCGATGTGGGGCTGATCAATGCGCTGGCGGCGCTGGAAGGGGGGCCGGTGACAGCGAAGCAGCTGTTGTTGCGGGCTGAAGGCTGGCGGCCTTATCGAGGGTATGCGGCGCAGGTGCTGTGGACTTCGTTGAGTCGGGCGGACTGAGCTGATCCGGAATTTGTACTGGCAGTCCTGACGTCTTCGCGAGCAAGCCCGCTCCCACAGGGACTGCGTTTTTCCTGACTATCGCGATCAAATGTGGGAGCGGGCTTGCTCGCGAAGGCGATCTGGCCGTCACCACCAATGTGCGCGATGCGAACCCAGTTCCGTTGCCGGTAGCGCCCACTGCAACGGCGTCCCGGTTATCTTCAAAGGTGCGTGTAACCGATGCGCCGTCCCCCACGGTGTCTGCTCCACCCTCAACCCCTGGTCCTGCTCATCTTCCGAACGTAATGTTTCACTCGTCCCGGGTCCATGCTCGATCAACAACTTCGCCGTACGCGCCAGCGACAACTGCGCCGAGCCTCCCATGCCGTTGCTCAACCGCTGCGCCAGCAACCTGATCGCACTGGCTGCCATCAAATACCCGGTGGCGTGATCGAGGGCCTGCACCGGCAACGGCGTCGGCTTGTCCGCCTGCTTCCACTGCATGCCCGCTTCGGCAATGCCGCTGCTCATCTGCACCAGGCTGTCGAAGCCCCGGCGGTTTTGCCAGGGGCCACTCCAGCCGTAGGCGTTCAGGCAAACATCAATCAGGCCCGGGTTCAGTTGTCGGCGCTCATTCGTGCCGAAGCCCAGTCGCTCCAGCGCATCGGCACGATAGCCATGGAGCAGGATGTCGGCGTCCTTGAGCAGGCTTTCGAATACGCCGCGGTCGGACCTGTCGTTCAGGTCCAGACGCGCGCAACGTTTTCCCAAAGTGACCTCCGGCACCACCCCCGGCTCGTTCCAGGTCGGTGGATCGATGCGCAAGACATCGGCGCCGAGACCAGCCATGAAGCGACTGGCGATGGGACCTGCCAGTACCCGGGTCAAGTCCAGCACTTTGATGCCGGCCAGTGGTCGAGTGTCTGAACCGGTCCACGGTTTGCGGCTCTGGCCTGGGTGGTTGGCAAATAGAACCAGGGGCTCGGCATTGACTGCCTGGCCCTGAGGATGGGCCTGCCATTGTTCCCTGGTACGCATTTCGGCTGCACAGCCACCGGCATCGACCACCGCCTGTTCCAGCTCGCTCTTCGCCCATTGCACCACTTTGCCGGCCATCGCCGCACGGTCGGCACAGGCACCGAGCACGCTTTCTGCCGCGGCGCGGTGATGGGGCGCGTTGGTGTGCAGGCGAATCCAGCCATCGCGGGTGGCGTAGTCACCGGCTACCGGGTCCCACAGCGGTGGAACGCTCCAGCCGATCGGACGAATCGAGGTGGCGAACCAGAAGGACGCCAGGCGTCGGTCAACTTCAAGGTCGGGCAGGTGTCCGGTTTGTTGGTGCAGCAGTTCGCTGACGGCCTGGCCGGCAGCGGCCACGCTGGAGCAGGCCAGGTCAGTGACGGCAAACGCCGAGGGCAGGGCGCCGCTGGAGGTGAATGGAATGGGGGTGTGCGGCAAACCGAGTGCGGCTTGAATGGACGTGAGCAGATCAGTCATCGAAGGGCCTCCGGAGTGAGAGGCCGAGCATAGATCAAAAAAACTGAGGTCAGATGAAATCCATCTGTGGGAGCGGGCTTGCTCGCGAATGCGATCCATCATTCAACGATGATGGTGACGGATACACCGCATTCGCGAGCAAGCCCGCTCCCACAGGGGATGCGCGGTTGCTTACACGCGGAACTGATCCATCAATTTCATCTGGTGGGTGGTCAGGGCATTGAGCTGGCTGCTGATCTGCGCCGATTCGGTGGCCTGGCCGGTCAGGGTTTCGGTGACGGTGCGGATCGCCGAGACGTTGCGGTTGACCTCTTCGGCCACGGCGCTTTGCTGCTCGGCGGCGCTGGCGATTTGCAGGTTCATGTCGCTGATCACGGTGACCGCGTCGCTGATCTTGCCCAAGGCCTGGACTGCTTGCTGGATCTGCCCGGCATTGCTGTGGGCCTGGGTCTGGCTTGAATGCATGGTGGCGACCACGCCACGGGTGCCGGACTGGATGCGTTCGATCACCAGGCGAATTTCCTCCACCGAATCTTGGGTGCGTTTGGCCAGGTTGCGCACTTCATCGGCCACCACCGCAAAGCCGCGACCGCTCTCGCCGGCGCGAGCGGCTTCAATCGCTGCGTTGAGGGCCAGCAGGTTGGTTTGTTCGGCGATGCTGCGAATCACCTCCAGCACCGAACCGATCTGTTCGCTGTTGACCGCGAGGGCTTCGACTTCGGTCACGGCCTTGCTGACTTCTTCGGCCAGTTGATTGATGTCGCGGGTGCTGCGCTCGATGATCGACATGCCGTCGCGGGCCGACTGGTCGGCGCCCTTGGCGGCATTGGCCGCGTTCGAGGCGCTGTTGGCGACATCGTGGGCGGTGGCGCTCATCTCGTTGGACGCCGTGGCGACCTGGTCGATTTCGCGGAACTGCACCTGCATGCCTTCGCTGGTCTGGCGGGCAATCTCCGACGACTGATCGGCCGTGCCGCGGGCGTCGGCGATGCTTTGCTTGATCTGCGCGATGGTCGGTTGCAGCTTGTCGAGGAAGCGGTTGAACCAGCTCACCAGTTCGCCCAGTTCGTCCTGCTTGCTGTAGTGCAGGCGCTGAGTCAGGTCGCCGTCGCCGCTGGCAATCGCCTTGAGCATCTGCGCCACGCTATTGATCGGCCGGGTGACGCCGGAGGCGGTCAGCCACATCAGCAGCAGGCCGAGTACACCGGCGATCACCGCCACCGACAAGGCCTTGATCGTGCCGCTCTGCTGGGCATCGTCGAGCACCGCCTGGAGTTTCACCGAGTCGGCCAGCAGCACTTGTCTGGGCAGGTCGATCACCACGGCCCAGGCCTTGGCATCGGCAATCGGGCTGACCGGGTACACCGCACGGATCAGGTCGCCTTGCTGGAGAATCTTCGGTGCACCGCTGCCGAGCAATTGCAGGATGTCCTTGCCATCCGCGCCCAGGGTGTCGCCGATGCTCTTGCCGACTTTCGTCGCATCGACGCTGTAGGCCGCCATCACGCCGGTGCCGGAGACAATCAGCATGTGCCCGGCGTTGTTGAACAGTTCACGCTGGGAATCGATCGCTGCCGCTTGCAGGGCGTCGAGGGCGATGTCGATACCGACCACGCCGATGGACTTGCCATCCACCAGCAACGGTACGGAAATGGTGGTCATCAACACTTCCTTGCCGCCGACAGTATCGGCGTACGGGTCGAGCAGGCAGGTGCGCTTGCTGTCCCGTGGGCAGGTGTACCAGACGTTGTACGGTGTGCCGCTGAGGTTCAGGGTGGTCTTGGTCATGTCCTCTTCGACCATGATCGTGTTCAGCGACTCACCCCCGGCACGGCTCCAGTACGTGGCGAAACGCCCGGTCTCGTTGGATTGACGGGCGGCGTCGCCGACGAACTCGCTGTCCTTGCCATCCAGGCCATTGGGTTCGAACGCCAGCCAGATGCCCAGCACTTTGCCGTTGCGCTCGAAGGCGGTTTTCAGGCTCTGGTTCAACTCTTCACGCAGGGCGCCGGGCTCCAGCGAACGCTTGGCGGCGAGGTTGCGCATGTCCTTGATCTGGTCCGCGAGCGCCGTGACCACCGTCAGGGTTTCACCGAATGTCTTCTGTACCCGCACCGCTTGCTCGGCGGCCTTGGCCTGGAGCAGGTCCTGCACACTGGCGGTGAGCATTCTGCTGCTGGAGTCATTGACCAGGTCATCGTTCTGATTGGTCTGGTAAATGTTCATGCCCACTATCAAGGCGACTACACCCAGCAGGCACAGACCGGACAGCAGGACGATTTTCAGGCGGATGGACAGTGAGTCGAACATAGGGCGAACTCGCGAATGGATGACGTGTTGGCTGGGGGCCTTTGCGGCCCGCTGGCTAAATCCGTTTAGCGCCGATCAATGCACATCGGCGTGGCGAAGAGGTTACATGAGGGGTAACCCGACGAACGGTAGTGGTTGAACGTTTGCGCAGAAAAATGTGCCGAAAAGACGGTTAAAACGAGGAAAAATCACGCTATGGGCTCATCAATTTAGTACCGACACCCAAGGTGTTCTTGCGCTTTAAATAACTCTCACGAAATACATATGTACCGCTTCTCATAAAGGGCAGACCGATTAAATGCAGGTGCCACCTCGGTGGAGCGCTCCCGGAAGTTCTGGCTACCGGCATCTGACATTAAAAAACGAGAAGACCCTATGTGGATCACTTGCTTTAAAAGGACCGGGTTGCACTCGGTGTTGTTGTTTTGGGGAATGTTATTGGCGGCAGGCGCGGCACCTGCCATGTCGTTTCTGAACTCGGCCGCGGTTTCGGGTATCGCCTCTCAAATCCCCCCGGCGGCCACGGTACTGCCGGACAAACTGAACACCCTCAAGGAAAGTCTGGCTGACGAAACGGATGTAAAGCATTACCGCTTCATGGCGGTGCGGGGGCAGGACGTGTGGATCAAGGCGACGGGGACCAATGGCGGGTCATTGACGCTGGAATACAATCGCAATGGCGCATGGACCCTAATCCCTTGGGGGAAACCCTTTACGGTGTCTGGCTTGCAGCCGAATCAGGAAGTTCAGGTTCGCATCTCGAAGAAGCCGTCCACTGCGTTCGTGGCGGGTGATATCTACACGCTCGATTTTGGCTCAGCGCCTTATTACGCCGACAGTCGTGTCCGGGGCGATGCCGGTGAGCTGCCGCTGTACTGGGCAACTACGCAGGCCTACAGAGTCTTGAACTGGTCGGTGCGGCTGAGGGATTCGACAGGGCAGCCGCTCGAAGGCGCTAAAGCTACCTTGATATTGAACAAGGGGGGGGATGGAAAAAAATACGACCTTATAACGGACAGCACTGGCAGCGCCGCGCAAGCCCTCGAGTTGGGCAGGTGTTATGGCCAGTTGAAGTCTGAGCCTTTCTGGACCAGCAGTGGCAAGTATCGCTATAAGTGGGAAGTTGAATACAACCTGGGGCATTGGTCGATTCAGGTTCAAGACAAAGAGAATTCGGGTGTAGGAGGTTACAACGTGCCGAATGTTTCATTTGCTCAAATCTGCTATCAAAACATGTTGCGCAACTAGATCTGTCATGTTCCCGGCAAGCGGTCTGCATACCCGCTTTGCCGGGCTTTATCAGTCGATCAGGCCTCGATGTGCAGCCCCGTTTTTTTCTCGATCGGATCCTTTTCGGCTTTTTTATGCAATTGATCCAGCCAGGAGTCGGAATTTCTGAGATCCAGCGCACCTTTGTTCAGCAGTAATCCATAGTCAACCATCTTGTGGAAGTTGCTCAGGTCCAGTTTCACCTTGCCCTCGAACTGTGGCTTATCCCGCTTGACCAGTTCGATCACGGTCTTGGCGTGCTTGACGGTCAGGGATTGCAAGCCTTTTGCCTCATTCAACAGGGCATTCAGTATTTCTTCATCCCTGGCAGTCAGTGTGTTGGGTGGCGAAGTGACTTTCAGCTGACCGTCTTCGGCCACGGTGAACCCCATTGGCTTATTGGCCAGGCCAGACCATTTGTTCTGCAGGTCATTTTTGAAAACGGAGTAAATCTTTTCCATTTCGCGGAGCATGTCTCCTGCGCGGAGTTCGTTAGCCCACTGGATTACAGCTCTAAAGGACTTTATCTCGCTTCGCAGGTCCATGTACTCGCGATCTGGATGAACGACGTCCAAGAATTTTTCCACTTCATCCAGGTCTTCGTTGGTCATACCACCCTGTAGAGGTGTCAGGAGTTTGTCGATGGTCGACTTCACTCTTTTTTCATCAATGATCAGCCCTTCAAATTTCTCGAGTTTGTCTACTTCCGCTTTCGCTTGCACCGCCTGCGGACGCGGAATTTGATACCAGGCAGGACCTATATTCATATCAGTTTCTCGTTGTGGGGGTTCCAAAATGCTTAGCGGCCAGTTCCGGAAATGGATGACCTGATAAACACGTAGGAGAAGTCCGAACAACAAGTAAGTACTTTCATGCGTGCCGTTGTCGGCTGTTACAGGAAGGTCACAAGAGCCTTCAGGTGCCCTGCGGCAGTGATTCCGGCCGTGACCAGATCCACAGATTGCCCAGCCCCATTCCGGCGATCGCCAGATAGACCGGCCAGCCGTGATCGAGCATCACCAGCATCAGGCCGGCACATGCCAGCATGCTGACAGTGGCGCTGAGTTTTGCCCGACGCGCGATGATCTTGCCGTTGCGCCAGTTATGGAGAATGGGGCCGAACAGCCGGTGGTTTTCCAGCCAGGCACTCAGGCGCGGCGAACTGCGGGTCGCGGCCCAGGCGGCCAGCAGGATGAACTCGGTGGTGGGCAGGCCGGGAATGACGATGGCGATCAAGCCGATACCCAGGCTGACATAGGCCAGCAGGCCGAAGAGGAGGCGGGAGAGTCTGGAGGAGGCTGGCATGGGCTCAAGGCAACATGTGGGGCTGATCGAAATCTTACGGATTTGCTTCGTTCCTTGTGGGAGCGGGCTTGCTCGCGAAGAGGTCATCAGCCTCAACATCAACGTTGACTGACACACCGCTTTCGCGAGCAAGCCCGCTCCCACAAGGGGAACGCGTTGGGTCAGGCGGCTTCGGTAGCGTAAGCCCGCTCCAGCAGCACCGTAAAACGGTTGAACGCGTCGATGGCGCCTTTTTCCACTTCGGCTTCTTCCCGGGCGCTGAATTCCAGGCCATCGAGGGTCTTGACGAAGCTCTTCCAGCCTTCAGCGCGGCCACCGGCCGGTTCGCCGAGGTGGCGGGCGCCGAAGGTCTCGCTCAGGCCAAGGCCCACGGCACGCTTGATCAGGAAGGCTGCGCCGAGTTTCGAGCCTTCGGAGACGAAGAGCCAGCCCAGGGCTTGGGCTTTGGTCGGGTTCTTCAGGGCACCGGCAACGGGCGCCGGCACGTCGGTGTCCAGGTCCGCCAGGTCAGCTTTGGCCGCATCGGCACGGCAGCGGGCTGGCAGGTCCGGGACGATGGCGGTCAGTTCGGCATCGTTGTACAGCGAGACCAGTTCCGACTGGAACAGGTACTGCGCCACCACGAAGCGGGCGAAACTGGCCTGGGTTTCAAACGGGGAGTGGGCCTTGACCAGGGCATCGAGCTTGCTGTGCGGCTCGTTGGTGATCTGGTTCAAACGCTGGGAACGCAGGCTGGGGCGTTGCTCGGTGTCTTGGGTGGTCATGGCAATTCCTTGGGGGAAAAAGAGGCGCTTGGTTACGAGACGAACCAGCAGGCGCCTGACAGTAAAAAATCCTCGCCGGACGGCTTCAATCAACCGCCCGGCGGGATGCCGGATCAGATGTCCCAGATCAGGTTGACCGCAAAGTTGCGACCCGGCTGGGTCAGGCGGTCGAGGTTGGCCGGCTGGGTTACCGAGGCTTCGCCGACGCTGTCAAAGCCGCGCACGTCATCCCACAGCCAGTATTTCTTGTCGGTCAGGTTGTAGACGCCGCCACTGACGGTCACCTCGTCGGTCACCTTGTAGAACGCGCTCAGGTCCAGAATGCCGAAGCCCGGGGTCTTGAACTGGGTGCTGGTGCCGTCCGGGGTCTTGAAGCTGGTACTGTCGACGCGGTCTTTCTTCTTCACCAGCGTCCAGCTGAGCAAGCCACCGTAGTTGTCCTGGTCGTAGCCGAGGCCGAGTACACCGGTCAGCGGGTTGACGCTGTTGAGCGGCTCGCCGCTGTCGTCGTTGCGACCGTAGGCATAGGCCACCGAGCCCCGGGTATAGAGGCCCTGCGGCGCGCCGAAAGCGTCGAGGTTCAGGCGGCCCTTGACCTCGGCGCCCTTGATGGTGGCGTGCTTGATGTTGTTGCTCTGGAAAGTGGTCTCGGTGTAGCCGGGCGTGATGGCGTTCTCGTCAATGAAGTCGCGGTATTTGTTGTAGAACACGGCCACGTCAAACGAACCCTGCTCGAAGTTGCCGCGCAAACCCGTCTCGTAGCTTTTGCTCTTTTCCGGTTCGAGGTTCGGGTTGGGCGCGACCTGATAGCCGCCGGCGAGGTTTTCGAAACGACCATACAAGGCCTTGGCGGTCGGGGTACGGAAGCCTTCGGCATATTGGCCGTACCAGGTGTAGTGGTCGTTGAAGCTGTAGGTGGTGCCGAATTTTGGCGACAGGCGATGCCAGGTCTTGGTCTCGTCGCTCACCACACCGTTGCGGCTCTGGTCAGCGGTGGCCAGGAACTCTTCGGTGATGTGCGGCTTGAGCTGGGTGTAGTCGTAGCGAGCACCGGGCACGAAGGTCCAGTTGCCCCAGCTGATCAGATCCTGGGCGAACAGGCTGTAGCTGGTGACGGTCGGGTCCGGGAAGTCACTGGCGGGTACCAGCGTGTCGGCGGCACTAGGGGCGCCGATGACCCGGCAGGAACCGGCCACGGTCAGGCAGGTGCCACTACCGGTGCGCAAGCCGGTGATCTTGTCCTGCTTGATGGTGGTGCCATAGGTGACGAGGTGGTCGGTGTCGGCGATGGCAAACGACTTGTCAGCCTGGGCGTCGAATACCCATTGGCGGTCCTTGTAGGTGGTATCGCGGTTACGCAGCACGGTCCTGGACGGCGGCGCGTAGATTTCCTCGGTGCTCTGGTCGGTCTTGGCGATCTGGTAGTTCAGTGTCCACTTGATGTTGTCGGCCAGGGCGCTGTCCAGGCCGAAGCTGTGTTCCAGGCCAAAGCGTTCGCGGGTGATCGTGTCGTTGCCGGTACGGGACTTGTAGTAGCCGAAACCGCGTCCGGCATTGAACGGGCCGCCCACGGCGCTCAATTGATTGGTATCGCGGTCGTCCTTGTAGTGCTCGTAGGTCAGGCCAAAACGCGCGTCGTCAGCGTAATTCCAGCCCAGTTTGGCCAGCACGCTGGTGGTGCGCACATCCTCGGGGTTGGCTTGCGTACGATTCAGGCCAGTGCCGCCGGTTTCTCCAAAGGACTCGGTTTCATGACCGTTGCGCTGACTGAGATGCAACAGGCCATCGAACTCACCGGTACGGCCTGCGACGGTGCCGGACGTCAGCCAGCTGTCGTCGGCGGAGCTGTAGCCGGTTTTCAGGCGTGCGCCGACATCCTTGCCCGGTTTGATGATGTCGTCCGGGTCCAGCGTGTAGTAGCTGACGGCACCGCCAATGGCGTTGCTGCCGTACAGGACAGAGGCCGGGCCCCGGAGGATTTCCACACGCTTGACGACTTCCGGGTCGACATAGTTGCGGTTGGTCTGTGCATAGGGGCCATTGAAGAAGCCGTCGGGCACCTGCACGCCATCGATCTGGGTCAGCACGCGGTCGCCATCGATACCGCGAATGTTGTAGCCCGTGATGCCGGCGCGCTGGCCCGAGCCACCCACCGAAACACCGGGTTCGTAGCGCACCAGTTCCTTGATGGTATTGACGTTGTTACGGTCCAGATCTTCGCGGGTGTAGACAGAGACTGTGCTGGGAACGCTGTTCACATCCTGTTCGTTTCGGGTGGCGCTGATGGTCACCTGATCCAGATTCAGCGCGCTGTTATTGCTGCGCTTTTCCAGGACGATGCTGTTGTTGCCCAGTTTGCGATAGCTCAGGTTGGTCCCCACCAACAGGCGATCCAGGGCTTTCTCCGGCGACAGCGAACCACGGACGCCCGGCGAGGCCACACCTTGCGCCAGCTCCGACGACACGCCGACCTGCCAGCCCGTCACGGCGGTAAAGGCATTGAGTGCCGACACCAGGGACTGTTGGGGAATGGCGAACGGGTAATCGCCCATTTTGCGGGTCGACTGCTCGGTGGCGGTGGCGGCCATGAGCGGTGCGGCACCGGCCATCAGGATGGCTGCGGTCAGCAGCGACAGCACGCGGGAGGGTGAAGAGGCTGGACGGGTAAGGCGAGAGGACATCGATAGCGCTCCGGGTCGCACGAATCTTTATAGGTGCTGATTGGCAGGGTTAGATGCGAATCAATTGCATTGGCTATAACGAGACGTACGGGATTCAGCTATCGAGTAAAAATAATTCTCATTCAGTTCAGGATGACCAGCGCCGGGAATTCCTGGAGCCGGGCCGAGGTGATGTGGGCCAGGGAGCGAACCACGTCCAGGGGCTGATCGAGGCGGTAGTTGCCGGTCACGGCGACGTCGGCCAGTTGTTCGTTGTTGTTGATGATCCAGCCCGGGTAGTAGCGGCGAAGTTCTGCCAGCACCTGGTTCAACGGGCAGTTTTCAAACACCAGTCGACCCTGGACCCACGCCAGGTCGGTGGCGGCATCCAGCCTGGTCGGGCGGTCGAAACCGTTGGGGCCGATGCGAATGCTTTCCCCGGCGGACAAGCGCACCCGCGCATCGTCACGAGTGGCCCGCAAGTCGACATCCCCGCGTTGCACCCGCACTTGCGCCACACCGTCGAGGTAACGCACGGCAAACGCGGTATCGCGAACGCTGGCGGTGACCGGGCCGGCGTCGATCTCCAGTGGTTGGCCGCGATTGGCCTGCACTTCGAAAAACGCTTCGCCCTGATACAGGCGGGCAACACGCTGCTGGTCGTTGATGGTGCTTGAGAACGCCGAATTGGTGTTGAGCAGGACCCGGGAACCGTCCTCCAGTTGCAGGCGCTGGCGCTCGCCGACCACGGTCAGGTGATCGGCCTGCAGGCGCATCGGCAAATTGCTGAAATTGAACAGGCCGAGCAGCAGCACGGCGGCGGTGGCCAGCGGTTTCCAGTGCGGACGCAGGCGGGCGAGGACCGTGACTTTCGCCGGCCGCGCGGACAGGCTTTGCGCGCATTGCGCCACTTGCGGACCGTCCCAGATCGCCTGGGCCTTGGCGAACGCCTGGGCATTCAACGGATCGGCGTCAAGCCATGCGTGGAATTGGCGGGTCTGCTCCTCGTCGGGACTGCCGAGCACGATCAGCCAGTCCAGGGCCTGGTCCATCGCGCTTGCGGGGTCCTGCGCCGGCGAAGGCTCAGGGGAGCGGTGGTTGTCCGTCACGGTGTTTCCTCGGCAGGGGCTTCTGGAGAGCAGTTTCAAGCGACAAGCGACAAGCTGCAAGCTCGGTTCGGCGTTTGCCTTGCCACTTATGGCTTGCCGCTGCCGTCATTGCGTTCGGCAACACCGATGCAGATCGACATGATCAACTTGAGTTCTTTCTGCACGGTACTGAGGGACACGTTCAGCTCGTCGGCGATTTCCTGGTAGCTGTGCCCGTGCAGGCGGCTGAGGATGAAAATCCGCTGTTGGCGGGCGCTGAGTTCACTGAGGCTCACGTTCAGGCGCTCCAGCAATTGTTCGGCATGGGCGGCGTCTTCGGCGCTGCTGGTGGGGGCGGCGACGCTGTGCATCACCTCCTGCGGCACGTCATCGACCATGGTGCGCGAATGGATGCGCCGCGCGCGCAAATGGTCCAGCGCCAGATTGCGCGCGGTCTGGAAGACAAAGGGCTCAAGATGATCGATGGCCCGTTCGCTCAAGGCGCGGGTCACCCGCAGGTAGGTTTCCTGCAGGAGGTCTTCAGCGGTGCTGTGATTGTTGACCATCCGCTCCAGCGTGCGCAGCAGGGAGGTACGCTGGGTGAGGAAAACGTGGTTGAAGCGCGACTGACTCACGGGAGAACCTGATCCATTTCGAGTGAATGATAATGCTTATCATCTACTCGAATGGTCAAGTACTGATTTACCCAGGTTCAGGCACGCCCCTGCAAATAGCTCGCGTAATCGGGTATTCGGTGGTCGTGCGCCTGATCCATCAGCGGACTGCTGATCAGGTAGTCGGCGCTGCATTCGTTGCAGGCCACCGGGATGTTCCACACGGCCGCGACCCGCAGCAACGCCTTGATATCCGGGTCGTGGGGTTGGGGTTCGAACGGGTCCCAGAAAAACACCAGCATATCGACCCGCTGCTCGGCGATTTGCGCACCGAGCTGTTGGTCGCCGCCCAGCGGCCCGCTGATCATGCTTTGCACCGGCAGGTCGAGGCGTTGTTGCAACAGCAACCCCGTGGTGCCGGTGGCAACCAGGTCATGCCGGGCCAGTTTGTCCTTTTGCCGTTCGGCCCAGTCCAGCAAGAACACCTTGCAGTGGTCATGGGCGACCAGGGCGATGCGCTTGCGCGCCGCCAGGGTCTTTTGCGTAAAGCTGATGCCGATCATCGATGATTGCTCCAGGAAATGACACGCAGCCTGTAGGAGCGAGCTTGCTCGCGATGGACTGTAGAACACCGCGGGGCATCAGGTTCCCCCGCGTTATCGTTCACGACCATCGCGAGCAAGCTCGCTCCTACAAGAAGGAAGGGGCGTGCCGATTATTCGGCGTTGCACAGCGCCAGGCAGTTATCGAGCATGCGGTTGGAGAAACCCCACTCGTTGTCATACCACGCCAGTACCTTGAGCAACTTGCCGCTGGACTTGGTGTGGTTGGCGTCGAAGATCGACGACAGCGGGTTGTGGTTGAAGTCGCTGGAGACCAGCGGCAGGGTGTTGTAGCCAAGGATCTTCGAGTGCTGGCTGGCTTCTTTCATCAGCGCATTGACCTCATCGGCCGAGGCTTCGCGCTTGAGCTGCACCGTCAGGTCCACCAGCGACACGTTGATCACCGGCACACGCACCGACATCCCGGTCAATTTGCCCGCCAGTTCCGGCAGCACCAGGCCGACGGCTTCGGCGGCACCGGTCTTGCTCGGGATCATGTTCTGGGTGGCCGAACGGGCGCGGTACGGATCGACGTGATAGACGTCGGTCAGGTGCTGGTCGTTGGTGTAGGCGTGAATGGTGGTCATTAGGCCGCTTTCGATGCCCAGCTCGCGGTGCAGCACCTGGGCCACCGGGGCCAGGCAGTTGGTGGTGCACGACGCGTTGGAGATGATCTGGTGCGACTGGCGCAGAATGTCGTGGTTGACCCCGTAGACGACGGTGGCGTCGGCGCCTTTGGCCGGTGCAGAGATAATGACTTTGCGCGCGCCCGCCGTAATATGCGCGGCGGCTTTGGCCCGGTCGGTGAACAGACCGGTGCATTCGAACACCACATCAATCTTTTCCGCGGCCCAGGGCAGGTCGGCCGGGTTACGGATGGCGCTGACCGAAATGCGGTCGCCGTTGACCGTCAGGCTCTCCTGGTCGTGCTGGACATCGGCATCGAATGTGCCGTGAACGGTGTCGTACTTGAGCAGATGAGCGTTGATCGCGCTGTCGCCCAAATCGTTGATGGCGACAATCTGCAGATCCTGACGGTAGCCCTGGGTATAGAGTGCGCGCAGGACGTTACGGCCGATGCGGCCAAAACCATTGATTGCGATTCGAAGAGTCATAGTGCGGCGCTACCGTCGTTTTGTTGTTGGAATTACAAGATTATTCGCAAAAAAATAGAAAACAAGCCTTTTTAATGGCAATATTTTGTTCAATCTACAACGAGTGACCTGAATCAACTGGTCCGAATGGTCAACTAAACCGTCTGTCATCCCATCGACACCGGCCTTTGATCAGCATAGACAATCAGGTCGCCACATCCGTTAGCCTGGAGTTCTACACATGCATCCCCGCGTCCTTGAGGTCACTGAACGGCTTATCGCCCGCAGCCGCGCCACGCGTGAGGCCTACCTTGCATTGATCCGCGGTGCGGCCAGCGACGGTCCGATGCGCGGCAAGCTGCAATGCGCCAACTTCGCCCATGGCGTGGCCGGTTGCGGCAGCGATGACAAGAACAGCCTGCGGATGATGAACTCCGCGAACATCGCGATAGTTTCGTCATATAACGACATGCTCTCGGCGCACCAGCCGTACGAAGTCTTCCCGGAGATGATCAAAAAGGCCCTGCGCGAAATCGGCTCTGTCGGCCAGTTCGCCGGTGGCACGCCGGCCATGTGCGATGGCGTGACCCAGGGCGAACCGGGCATGGAGCTGAGCCTGCCGAGTCGCGAAGTGATCGCGTTGTCCACGGCCGTAGCGCTGTCCCACAACATGTTCGACGGCGCGCTGCTGCTCGGCATCTGCGACAAGATCGTGCCGGGCCTGATGATGGGCGCGCTGCGCTTCGGCCATCTGCCGATGATCTTCGTGCCGGGCGGGCCGATGGTGTCGGGCATTTCCAACAAGCAGAAAGCCGATGTGCGGCAGAAATACGCCGAAGGCAAGGCGACCCGCGAAGAGCTGCTGGAATCGGAAATGAAGTCCTACCACAGCCCTGGCACCTGCACCTTCTACGGCACCGCCAACACCAACCAGTTGCTGATGGAAGTCATGGGCCTGCACCTGCCGGGCGCGTCCTTCGTCAACCCGAACACGCCGTTGCGCGATGCCTTGACCCGCGAGGCCGCGCATCAGGTCACGCGCCTGACCAAGCAGAAGGGCGACTTCATGCCGATCGGCGAGATCGTCGACGAGCGTTCGCTGGTCAACTCCATCGTGGCACTGCACGCCACGGGCGGCTCGACCAACCACACCCTGCACATGCCGGCCATCGCGATGGCGGCGGGCATCCAATTGACCTGGCAGGACATGGCCGACCTCTCCGAAGTCGTGCCGACCCTGAGCCACGTCTACCCGAACGGCAAGGCCGACATCAACCACTTCCAGGCCGCGGGCGGCATGTCGTTCCTGATCCGTGAACTGCTGGAAGCCGGGTTGCTCCACGAAAACGTCAATACCGTGATGGGCCACGGCCTGAGCCGCTACACCCAGGAACCGTTCCTCGACAACGGCAAGCTGGTGTGGCGCGAAGGCGTGACCGACAGCCTCGATGAAAGCATCCTGCGTCCGGTTGCCCGCGCATTTTCACCGGAAGGTGGCCTGCGGGTGATGGAAGGCAACCTCGGTCGCGGGGTGATGAAAGTCTCGGCCGTCGCCGTGGAAAACCAGATCGTCGAAGCGCCAGCCATGGTGTTCCAGGATCAGCAGGACCTGGCCGATGCCTTCAAGGCCGGTTTGCTGGAGAAGGATTTTGTCGCGGTGATGCGCTTCCAGGGCCCGCGCTCCAACGGTATGCCGGAGCTGCACAAGATGACGCCGTTCCTCGGTGTATTGCAGGATCGTGGCTTCAAGGTGGCGCTGGTGACCGACGGGCGCATGTCCGGCGCGTCGGGGAAAATCCCGGCGGCCATTCATGTCAGCCCCGAAGCCTATGTAGGCGGCGCTTTGGCGCGGGTGCAAGAGGGCGATATCATCCGCGTCGATGGCGTCAAAGGCACCCTGGAGCTTAAGGTGGACGCCGACGAATTCGCAGCGCGCACGCCGGCCAAGGGCCTGTTGGGCAACAACATCGGCACCGGTCGCGAACTGTTTGGTTTCATGCGCATGGCCTTCAGCTCGGCGGAGCAGGGCGCCAGCGCCTTCACTTCTGCCCTGGAGACGCTTAATTGAAACTGGCTTTGGTCGGTGACATCGGTGGGACCAACGCACGTTTCGCGTTGTGGAAAAACCAGCAACTGGAATCGGTCCAGGTGCTGGCGACGGCAGATTTCCCCAGCCCCGAAGAGGCCATCAGCCTCTATCTGGATGGCCTGGGGCTGGCGCCGGGGGCGATCGGTTCGGTGTGCCTGTCGGTGGCAGGTCCCGTCAGCGGCGATGAATTCAAATTCACCAACAATCACTGGCGCCTGAGCCGCAAGGGCTTTTGCCAGACCTTGCAGGTCGAGCAACTGTTGCTGGTCAATGACTTCTCGGCCATGGCCCTGGGCATGACCCGTTTGCAGCCCGGCGAATTCCGCGTGGTCTGCGAAGGCACGCCGGAGCCGTTGCGCCCGGCGGTGGTGATTGGCCCGGGCACTGGCCTTGGCGTCGGCACCTTGCTCGATTTGGGCGAGGGCCGGTTCGCCGCGTTGCCGGGGGAGGGCGGTCACGTCGACCTGCCGTTGAGCAGTCCGCGTGAAACCCAGCTCTGGCAGCACATCTTCAACGAGATCGGCCACGTCAGCGCTGAAACCGCGTTGAGCGGCGGCGGCTTGCCGCGCGTCTACCGGGCGATCTGCGCGGTGGACGGGCACACGCCCGTGCTCGACACACCGGAAGCCATCACCGCGGCCGGGCTGGCGGGCGACCCGATTGCCGTGGAAGTGCTGGAGCAGTTCTGCTGCTGGCTCGGTCGCGTGGCCGGCAACAACGTGCTGACCACCGGTGGACGCGCTGGCGTGTACATCGTGGGCGGGGTGATTCCACGTTTTGCCGACTTCTTCCTCCAGAGCGGTTTCGCCCGGTGCTTCGCCGACAAGGGTTGCATGAGCGACTACTTCAGGGGGATTCCGGTGTGGCTGGTGACGGCGCCGTATTCGGGGTTGGTTGGCGCCGGAGTAGCCTTGGAGCAATCCATCCCTGCTTGAATGCAATCAATCACTGTAGGAGCGAGCTTGCTCGCGATGGACTTCAGGGCGCCGTGTGCATCCAGAAACCACGCGTTATCGTTGACCTCCATCGCGAGCAAGCTCGCTCCTACAGTTGTTTCCGTGGTGTTTGTAAGTTGATCGCTTAAGGCATAATCCGCCCAATTCCAACAACAAGGACGCCTTCCCGTGAGCTCAGTCAACAAGTCGATTTTGTTGGTCGATGACGATCAAGAGATACGCGAGTTGCTGGACACCTACCTGACCCGTGCCGGTTTCCAGGTGCGTACCACGCCCGACGGCGCCGGTTTTCGCCAGGCGCTGAACGAGGCGCCGAGCGATCTGGTGATCCTTGATGTAATGCTGCCCGACGAAGACGGCTTCAGCCTGTGCCGCTGGATTCGCCAGCACCCACGCCAGGCGCAGGTGCCGATCATCATGCTCACCGCCAGTTCCGACGAGGCCGACCGCGTCATCGGCCTGGAACTGGGCGCCGACGATTATCTGGGCAAGCCTTTCAGCCCACGGGAGTTGCAGGCGCGGATCAAGGCGTTGCTGCGCCGCGCGCAGTTTGGTCAGGAACGTAACGGCGGCGAGGTGCTGGCCTTCGATGACTGGCGCCTGGACATGGTCAGCCATCGCTTGTTTCACATCGATGGCGAAGAGGTGATTCTCTCGGGCGCCGACTTCGCACTGCTGAAACTGTTCCTCGATCACCCGCAGGAAATCCTCGACCGGGACACCATCGGCAACGCCACCCGTGGACGCGACCTGATGCCCCTCGATCGCATCGTCGACATGGCGGTCAGTCGCTTGCGCCAGCGCCTGCGCGACACCGAAAAACCACCACGGCTGATTCGTACCGTGCGCGGCAGTGGCTACCAATTGGCAGCCAATGTGGTTGCCAGCAATGGTCACTGAGTTTCTGCGCAATCTCGCGGCCAGGGTGCCGGTGCCGCGTTCGCTGCTCGGGCGGATGTTGCTGCTGACCTTGCTGGCCGTGCTGTTCGCCCAGACATTGTCGAGCGTGATCTGGGTGTCGCAACTGCGCGCCACGCAGCTCGAGGGCCTGGTCACCAGCGCCCGTAGCCTGGCCCATTCGATGACGGCCAGTGTCAGTTATTTCCGTTCGTTGCCGGTGGCGTTTCGGCCCCTGGTGCTCGATCAGTTGCGCAGCATGGGCGGCACGCGGTTCGTGGTGACGCTCAACGACAAACCCCTGGGCATGGAAGTGCTGCCGGTCACGCCGCGCAAAGAGGCGGTGCTCAAAGCCGTGGACGAGGTGCTGCGCCAGTCCCTTGGCCAGGACACGGACATCTCGGTGACGTTTGTCAGCCCCGAAGACCTGCGGATTTTCAACGCGGGCCTGAAGCTCGATGAGCTGCCGCGTTCCTGGGCGCATTACGCGCTGACCCTTGAACCGGTAAACCCGCCGGTGCTGGTCACGCAAATCCAGATGGCTCCGGGCGAATGGCTGTACATCGCCTCGTTGTTGCCCGAGCCCTATACCAGTCTTGAAGAACAGGGCCTGCCGTCGCAACAGGTGTGGTTCATCGTGCTCACCAGCGGTTTTTTGCTGCTGTTCATTGGCCTGCTGGTGCACTGGCAGAGTCGTCCGCTGAAACGTCTGGCGCGGGCGGCGCGGGATTTGTCACTGGGCGCTGATGTCGAGCCGGTGGCCGAGGGCGGCGGCAGTGAAGTGGTCGAGGTCGGTCGTGCCTTCAACACCATGCGTGAGCGTATCAGCCGTTACCTGACCGAGCGCAGCCAGTTGTTCAGCGCGATTTCCCACGACCTGCGCACACCGATTACCCGTCTGCGGCTGCGGGTCGAATTGCTCGAAGACGAAACGCTGCAAGCCAAGTTCGGCCGTGATCTGGATGAGCTGGAACTGCTGGTCAAAGGCGCGCTGCAATGTGTGAAAGACACCGACATCCACGAAAACATCGAGCCGGTGGACCTCAACCATGTACTCGATTGCCTGGTTGAACCGTACCTGGCGCCCAACGGCAACGGCCGTGTGACCCAGCAGGGACGGGCGCTGGCGGCGTATCCGGGCAAGCCGCTGGCGCTCAAGCGCTGCATTGGCAACCTGATCGACAATGCCTTGAAGTACGGGCAGAACGCGCACTTGCACATCGATGACGATGAAAGTGCGTTCATCCTGCATGTCGATGATGAAGGGCCGGGCGTGCCCGAGCAGCGGCTGGAACAAGTGTTCGAGCCGCACTTCCGCCTGGCCGGGCAGCAGCAGGGTTATGGGTTGGGGCTGGGGATTGCCCGCAACATTGCCCACAGCCATGGCGGTGAGGTGAGTTTGCAGAACCTGCGCGAGGGCGGGTTGCGGGTGACTTTGCAGTTACCCCGCAGCGTTGATTAGCGATACCGCGTTATCGTTCTTCGCGAGCAGGCTCGCTCCCACAGGTTCAGTGAGATCCCTGTGGGAGCGGGCTTGCTCGCGAAGGCGTTAGAAGATTCAACACATCCCTCAAGGTAAATGTCACAGCTCGGTGACATAACCCATCCCCTTCGTTACAAGCCCGCCTTCGTCCGTTGTTTATGCTGCCCGGCAGTCATAACAACAAAAAAGGTACGTCATGGACACCTTCCAACCTGCCTTCAGCAGTTGGCTCAATGCTCCTGCCCATCAGCAATGGCTCGCCGCTGAAGGCTTGCGTTTGCTGGCGTTTGCCAAAGCGTCGAAGCTTGCGCAAGGCTTCGGCAACCTCGATGAAAAGGGCTGCCTCGCGGCCGACGCGCAAGCGCAAACCATGAACACAGCGCGCATGACCCACAGCTTCGCCATGGCTCATATCCAGGGGCTGCCGGGTTTTGCCGGGCTGGTCGATCACGGTGTCGCGGCACTGCGCGGGCCACTGCGCGATGCGCTTCACGGTGGCTGGTTCGCAACCGCCGAACATCGCGACGGCAACACCGGCAAGAATGCCTACCTGCATGCTTTCGTCGCACTGGCCGCGAGTTCCGCGGTAGTCGCGCAGCGTCCCGGTGCGCAGGCCTTGCTCGATGATGCCGTCGACATCATCGACACGTACTTCTGGAGCGAGGAGGAGGGCGCCTTGCGCGAATCCTTCAACCGCGACTGGAGCGAAGAGGAAGCCTATCGCGGCGCCAACAGCAACATGCACGCCACCGAGGCCTTTCTCGCCCTGGCCGATGTCACCGATGACAACCGTTGGCTGAGCCGTGCCCAACGGATTGTCGAGCGCGTGATCCATGGTCACGCCGCTGCCAACGATTACCTGGTGATCGAGCATTTCGATCGCACCTGGCAGCCGCTGCGCGACTACAACCGTGACAATCCGGCCGACGGTTTCCGCCCCTACGGCACCACCCCGGGTCACGGTTTCGAGTGGGCGCGGCTGTTGCTGCATCTCGAAGCTTCGCGGGTGAAAGCGGGGATGCTCACGCCGGGCTGGCTGCTCACCGACGCGCAAAAACTGTTCGAGAACAATTGCCGCCACGGCTGGGACGTCGATGGCGCGCCGGGGATTGTCTACACCCTGGACTGGGACAACCAGGCGGTGGTCCGCCATCGCCTGCACTGGACCCATTGCGAAGCCAGTGCCGCCGCCAGTGCATTACTCAAGCGCACCGGTGATGAGCAGTACGAACACTGGTACCGACTGTTCTGGGAATTTTGTGACAGTCATTTCATCGACCGCGAAGACGGCAGCTGGTATCACGAGCTCGATCCGCAAAACCGCCCGAGTGCCGATATCTGGCCCGGCAAACCCGATCTGTACCATGCCTGGCAGGCGGTGTTGATTCCTCGCCTGCCTTTATCGCCCAGTATGGCCACGGCCTTGGCGCACCTGTCCCAGAGCGCTCCTGTGTAACCATGTGGTGACATTCACGCATCCCTTCGTTACCTGCGAGGGGAGGCGTCCTGTTTAAACTCATTTGCAGCGCAAGCACCAGACTTGCATGCATAACAACAAGAAAGGTACATCTCAGATGAATGCGATTTCTCGCCTCGCTACTGTCATTTCTGTCGCCTCCCTGTTCCCGCTCGCCACCTTGCCGCTCAGTATTTGCGCTGCCGAATCCAAAGGTTCGGTGGAAGTCGTGCACTGGTGGACGTCCGGCGGTGAAAAGGCTGCCGTCGATGTACTCAAGGCCCAGGTTGAAAAAGACGGTTTCACCTGGAAAGACGGCGCCGTGGCCGGTGGTGGCGGTGCAACCGCCATGACCGTGCTGAAAAGCCGTGCCGTGGCCGGCAACCCGCCGGGCGTGGCCCAGATCAAAGGCCCGGATATCCAGGAGTGGGCCTCGACCGGCCTGCTCGACACGGACGTCCTGAAAGACGTTGCCAAAGAAGAGAAGTGGGACAGCCTGCTCGACAAGAAAGTCTCCGATACCGTGAAGTTCGAAGGTGATTACGTGGCCGTGCCGGTGAACATTCACCGCGTGAACTGGCTGTGGATCAACCCGGAAGTCTTCAAGAAAGCCGGTATCACCAAGAATCCGACCACGCTCGAAGAGTTCTACGCCGCGGGTGACAAGCTCAAGGCTGCGGGCTTCATTCCGCTGGCCCACGGTGGTCAGCCTTGGCAGGACAGCACCGTGTTCGAAGCCGTGGTGCTGTCGGTGATGGGCGTTGATGGCTACAAGAAAGCCCTGGTCGATCTGGACAACGCCGCCCTGACCGGCCCGGAAATGGTCAAGGCCCTGACCGAGCTGAAGAAAGTCGCGACCTACATGGACGCCGACGGCAAGGGCCAGGACTGGAACCTGGAAGCGGCCAAGGTCATCAATGGCAAGGCCGGCATGCAGATCATGGGTGACTGGGCCAAGTCCGAATGGACTGCCGCCAAGAAAGTCGCTGGCAAGGATTACGAGTGCGTAGCCTTCCCGGGCACCGACAAGGCCTTCACCTACAACATCGACTCGCTGGCCGTGTTCAAGCAGAAAGACAAGGGCACTGCTGCCGGTCAGCAGGACATCGCCAAGGTTGTGCTGGGCGAGAACTTCCAGAAGGTCTTCAGCATCAACAAAGGCTCGATCCCGGTGCGTAACGACATGCTGGCCGACATGGAAAAGCATGGTTTCGACGCCTGCGCCCAGACCGCTGCCAAAGACTTCCTGGCAGACGCCAAGTCTGGCGGCCTGCAACCGAGCATGGCGCACAACATGGCGACCACGCTGGCGGTACAGGGCGCGTTCTTTGACGTAGTGACCAACTACATCAACGACCCGAAAGCCGACCCGGCCGATGCAGCCAAAAAACTCGGTACGGCTATCAAGGCCGCCAAGTAAAGGTCAGCACCGCTCTCCGTTGTGGGAGCGGGCTTGCCCGCGAAGGCGTCGTTTCAGTTGATGCATCTGTCGTCTGACACACCGTTTTCGCGAGCAAGCCCGCTCCCACAGGGGGAGGGGATGCCCAAGCAATTTCTTTTCCTCGTACTGGATCTTCCCATGAGTTCTGTTGCTGTGTTCAGCAAGGCCTCGCCGTTCGACGCATTGCAGCGCTGGCTACCAAAACTGGTGCTGGCGCCGAGCATGTTCATCGTTCTGGTGGGCTTCTATGGCTACATCCTCTGGACGTTCGTTCTGTCGTTCACCACGTCGACCTTCCTGCCGAACTACAAGTGGGCGGGGCTGGCGCAATACGCGCGGCTGTTCGACAACGACCGCTGGTGGGTGGCGAGCAAGAACCTGGCCGTGTTCGGCGGCATGTTCATCGCCATCACCCTGGTGATCGGCGTGTTGCTGGCGGTGTTTCTCGACCAGCGCATCCGTCGCGAAGGCTTCATCCGCACCATTTACCTGTACCCGATGGCGCTCTCGATGATCGTTACCGGTACCGCCTGGAAATGGCTGCTCAACCCGGGCATGGGCCTGGACAAATTGCTGCGGGACTGGGGCTGGGAAGGCTTTCGCCTGGACTGGCTGATCGACCCGGATCGCGTGGTGTATTGCCTGGTGATCGCTGCGGTATGGCAAGCCTCGGGTTTCATCATGGCGATGTTCCTGGCCGGCCTGCGTGGCGTGGATCAATCGATCATCCGCGCAGCGCAGATCGATGGTGCGAGCATGCCGACGATCTACTGGAAAGTGGTGCTGCCCAGCCTGCGTCCGGTGTTCTTCAGTGCCGTGATGATCCTGGCGCACATCGCGATCAAGAGTTTCGACCTGGTGGCGGCGATGACCGCCGGTGGTCCGGGTTACTCCTCCGACCTGCCGGCGATGTTCATGTATTCCTTCACCTTCAGCCGCGGCCAGATGGGCATGGGTTCGGCCAGTGCGATTCTGATGCTCGGTGCGATTCTCGCAATCATCGTGCCTTACCTGTACTCCGAGCTGAGGACCAAGCGTCATGACTAGTCTCGTTGCCAAACCTCCCGTCAGCCTGAGTCGTATCGCGATCTACGCGGTGCTGATATTCGCTGTCCTGCTTTACCTGATCCCGCTGGTGGTCATGCTGCTGACCAGCTTCAAGCCCCCGGAAGACATCAGCACCGGCAACCTGCTGAGCTGGCCGACCGTGGTCACCGGCATCGGCTGGATCAAGGCCTGGGCCACGGTAGACGGTTACTTCTGGAACTCGATCAAGATCACTGTTCCGGCTGTCTTGATCTCCACCGCCATCGGTGCGTTGAACGGCTACGTGTTGTCGATGTGGCGCTTTCGCGGTTCGCAGCTGTTCTTCGGCCTGCTGCTGTTCGGTTGCTTCCTGCCGTTCCAGACCGTCCTGCTGCCGGCCTCGTTCACCCTGGGCAAAATGGGCCTGGCCAGCACCACCACGGGCCTGGTGTTCGTGCACGTGGTCTACGGCCTGGCGTTCACCACGCTGTTCTTCCGTAACTACTACATCAGCATTCCGGATGCGTTGGTGAAGGCTGCGCGTCTCGACGGTGCCGGGTTCTTCACCATCTTCCGGCGGATCATCCTGCCGATGTCGACCCCGATCATCATGGTCTGCCTGATCTGGCAGTTCACCCAGATCTGGAACGACTTCCTGTTCGGTGTGGTGTTCTCCAGCGGTGATTCGCAACCGATCACGGTGGCGCTGAACAACCTGGTCAACACCAGCACCGGGGCCAAGGAATACAACGTTGATATGGCAGCGGCGATGATCGCCGGTCTGCCGACCCTGCTGGTCTATGTGGTCGCAGGCAAGTATTTCGTGCGCGGGCTGACGGCCGGCGCAGTCAAGGGGTAATCATGGCAACGCTCGAACTTCGCAACGTAAACAAGACCTACGGTGCCGGCCTGCCGGACACCCTGAAGAACATTGAACTGTCGATCAAGGACGGTGAGTTCCTGATCCTCGTCGGGCCATCGGGCTGCGGCAAGTCGACCCTGATGAACTGTATCGCGGGCCTTGAGACCATCAGTGGCGGCGCGATCATGATCGGCGATCAGGACGTCAGCGGCATGAGCCCCAAGGATCGCGACATCGCCATGGTGTTCCAGTCCTACGCGCTGTACCCGACCATGAGCGTGCGCGAGAACATCGAGTTCGGTCTGAAGATCCGCAAGATGAGCCAGTCGGCCATCGATGAGGAAGTGGCTCGCGTGGCCAAGCTGCTGCAGATCGAACACCTGCTCAACCGCAAGCCGGGCCAGCTCTCCGGTGGCCAGCAACAGCGCGTGGCGATGGGTCGTGCCCTGGCGCGGCGGCCGAAGATCTACCTGTTCGACGAGCCGCTATCCAACCTCGACGCCAAGCTGCGGGTCGAGATGCGCACCGAAATGAAACTGATGCACCAGCGCCTGAAAACCACCACGGTCTATGTGACCCACGACCAGATCGAAGCCATGACCCTGGGCGACAAAGTGGCGGTGATGAAGGACGGCATCATCCAGCAGTTCGGCACGCCGAAGGACATCTACAACGACCCGGCCAACCTGTTCGTGGCGAGCTTCATCGGTTCGCCGCCGATGAACTTCATCCCGCTGCGCCTGCAACGCAAGGACGGTCGTCTGCTGGCCCTGCTCGACAGCGGCCAGGCCCGTTGCGAACTGCCGTTGGCCATGCAGGACGCCGGGCTTGAAGACCGCGAAGTGATCCTCGGCATGCGCCCTGAGCAGATCGTTCTGGCCAACGGCGAAGCGAACGGTTTGCCGTCCATTCGCGCCGAAGTCCAGGTCACCGAACCGACCGGACCCGACACCCTGGTCTTCGTCAATCTCAACGACACCAAGGTCTGCTGCCGCATGGCGCCGGACGTGGCACCGGCGGTGGGCGAGACGCTGAACCTGCAATTCGACCCGGCCAAAGTGCTGCTGTTCGATGCCAAGACTGGTGAGCGTTTGGGTGTTGCCGGCGTGCCGAAAGCCGAGACTCACGCTGACAACGTAGCGCAATTCAAAGGCCGCTGAAAAACAAGAAATGTGGGAGCGAGCTTTTGTGGCGAGGGGGCTTGCCCCCGTTGGGGTGCGAAGCGCCCCTGAAACCTGTCACCGCAAACTCAAGCCTGAAGGTGGTGACGGTTTTTACGACCGCTGCGCAGTCGAACGGGGGCAAGCCCCCTCGCCACAAAAGCCATTCCCACGGGGGACATGTGGCGGGTGGAGACATCCGTCGCAACTGATGTAACCGCGTTAAAGAAGAAAAGTTAATAACAATAAAACGAGGATGTAGGGATGAAGATGAAGAACAAGGCCCGGTTGATCTGCCAAGTGTCAGCAGCGGCAGCACTGGTTCTGGCCGGTAATGCGATGGCCGCTGAAGCGTTCAGCTCCGACTCCAAATGGATGACGGGCGATTGGGGTGGTGAGCGAACCAGGCTGATCGAGCAGGGTATCGACATCAAGATGGATTACGTCGGTGAAGTCGGCGCCAACCTGCATGGCGGTTTCAACGATGACAAGACCGCGCGCTACTCCGACCAGTTCGGCCTGGGGGCGGCGCTGGACCTGGAGAAACTGCTGGGCTGGGACAACACCCAGGCCAAGATCCAGCTCACCAACCGTAACGGTGAGAACATCTCCAACGACCGTATCGGCGATCCGCGTGCCGGCACCCTGAGCTCCTCCCAGGAAGTCTTCGGACGTGGCCACATGGTGCGTCTGACCCAGTTGTGGATCCAGCATCAGTTCCTCGACAACAAACTGGACGTCAAGGCCGGTTACTTCGGTGAAGGTGAAGACTTCAACACCTTCCCGTGCGAATTCCAGAACCTGGCGTTCTGCGGATCCCAGGTGGGCAACTGGGCGACCAACATCTGGTACAACTGGCCGGTGATGCAAGCGGCGATCCGCGTCAAGTACAACATCAACGACGAGCTCTACGCGCAGATCGGCGCGTACAACCAGAACACCTCGCAACTGGAGCACGGTAACGGCTTCAAGCTCAGCGGCAGCGGTACCAATGGCACCGTCCTGCCGATCGAGCTGGTCTGGTCGCCGAAGGTCAACAACCTGCCGGGTGAATACCGTGTCGGTTACTACAAAAGTACCTCCGATGCCGACGACGTTCTCAAGGACGACAACGGTCAGGACGCAGCGACCAGCGGCAATCCATTGCGTGTCCACGATAGCAAGCACGGCTACTGGTTCGTCGCGCAGCAGCAACTGACCAGCCACAACGGCGACGCTTCTCGCGGTCTGAACATCGCGGCCAACGCCACTTTCCACGACAAGGACACCAACTTCATCGACAACTACCAGTCGCTGATGTTCGTGTACAAGGGGCCGTTCGACGCGCGTCCGAAGGATGACGTGGGCATCGGTTTCGCCCGTATCCATGTCAACGATGACGTGAAGAAAAACGCCGAGCTGACCAACGCGGCCAACGGTGTTTCGGATTACAACGATCCGGTGTTCTCGCCCATTCGTGAAACTGAATACAACTACGAGCTCAACTATGGTTTCCACGTGACCAACTGGCTGACCGTACGTCCGAACCTGCAATACATCACGCACCCGGGCGGCGTCGATCAAGTCGACAACGCTGTGGTGGCCGGCCTGAAAATTCAGTCGGTGTTCTAACGCTGTTGCGATAAGCTCTCCTCCATGTGCGCATTTTTGCGGACAGCCCTGGCTGTCCGCTTTTTTTTGTGTGGCGAGGGGGCTCGCCCCCGTTGGACTGCGCAGCAGTCCCATTTTGGGGCCGCTTCGCGACCCAACGGGGTGATGCGGCATTCCGACAAGCCCCCTCGCCACAAAAAGCGCTCTACAGGATTGTGAGAATGTTGAGTACACCCATGTTTTTCAGGACCGTGGCACATGCTTGAGCATCCGCTACAACGCTTCTTCAAATCCTTGCGCGAGCGTCCGGTGTTCGCGTGGGAGCGCTATCAGATGCGCGATGTGCTGGTGATCGATCATCCGCTGTGTCAGGCGGTGTTCAGCCGTCAGGGCGCGCAGTTGTTGCACTTTCAACCCAAGGGCCAGAAACCCTGGCTGTGGTGCGCGGCGAAATGGCCGCAGGTCGGTGCCATTCGCGGTGGCGTGCCGGTGTGTTGGCCATGGTATGGCCGGCATCCGAGTGAAAACGCCTGGCCGTCCCATGGCTGGGCACGGTTGCTCGACTGGAAGCTGCTCGACAGCAACAGTGATGACGATGGCGTGCGGTTGCACTGGCAACTGAAGTTGTGCGACTGGCAGGTGGACCTGCACGCGCATCTGGGCGAGCGCATGGAGTTGCGCCTGAGCACCGAGCATCAGGACGACATGCCGTGCCAGTTGAGCCAGGCTTTGCATGCTTACTGGCGTATTGGCGATGTCAGTGAGATAGCGCTGTCTGGGCTGGAAGGTGCGCAGGGTTATGACCAGTTGAGCCGACAGGTTTGTCAGCAGGAAGGCGAGTTGCGCGTGGACGGCGGTTGTCAGCGGGTGTTCCAGCATGACGGCGAATTGCAGCTCAATGACCATGCCTGGCAGCGGGCGTTGTGCATCGACACTGGCGAAACGGCCGACACGGTGGTTTGGCATCCCGGCTCACGGCCGTTGCTTGGCGTGACCTGGAACGAGATATCCGAGTTCGTTTGCGTAGAGGCCGCAAGTGGCGGTACCGACAGCCTGTGCCTGAAACCTGGGGAGCGGGCGCATTTGAGTTTGCAGGCGCGGGTGGGGGGTTAGTTCAAAATTCTCGGTGTCTGGACTGGCCCCTTCGCTGGCAAGCCAGCTCCCACAGTGTCCGCGTCGAGCACAAAACTTGCGGCAGTCATTGAACCTGTGGGAGCGGGCTTGCCCGCGAAGAGGCCAGATCAGGCAATAAAGATCTCGACCTAGTTGAACTCATCCCCAACCGGATACCGGCTGGCATTCAAGCTCTCCTTGATCTTGCGCAAGTGCGGCTGGAAATCCACGCCCCGGCGCAGGGTCATGCCGGTGGCGAGTACGTCCAGCACGGTCAGCTGAATGATCCGCGAGGTCATCGGCATGTAGATGTCGGTGTCTTCCGGCAGCGGAATGTTCAGGCTCAGGGTGCTGGCCTTGGCCAGTGGCGAGTTCTCGGCGGTCAGGCCCAGCACCGATGCGCCGTTTTCCCGGGCGATGCGCGCGACTTCCACCAGTTCGCGGGTGCGACCGGTATAGGAAATGATCACGAACAGCTCGCCGGTGTGGGCCACCGAGGCAATCATGCGTTGCATCAGCACGTCGGCGTGGGCCGTGACGGCGAGGTTGAAACGGAAGAACTTGTGCTGTGCATCCAGCGCCACGGGAGCCGAGGCGCCGAGGCCGAAGAAGTGGATTTGCCGGGCCTGGATCAACAAATCGACGGCGCGGCTGATCAGGTTCGGGTCCAGGGCCTGGCAAGCGCTGTCCAGCGAGGCGATGGCGCTGCCGAAGATCTTCTGGGTATAGGCTTCCGGATTGTCGTCGGCTTCCACCGCACGGCTGACGTACGCGGCGCCACTGGCCAGGCTCTGGGCCAGTTGCAGTTTGAGCTCGGGGTAGCCGCTGACGCCGAACGAACGGCAGAAACGGTTGACCGTCGGTTCGCTGACCGAAGCCGCCTGGGCGAGGGCAGCGATGCTGAACCGGGTGGCCTGCTGCGGGTTGAGCAGGATCACCTCGGCGACTTTGCGCTCGGCCTTGTTCAGCTCTTCAAGGCGATTCTGGATTTGTTCCAGTAAATTTCGCACGCGGTCCATATGGGATTCCTTGATTCACCGGCACCGATAAGCGCGCGGCTAATGCAAAAAGGGCCTTTGGTGAGGCCCGTAACGGTGGCCTATCCTACTGATGGCTCCGACCGACCACCACTCGGAATCTGTATTTTGCGAAAATGTTGTGGTTATTACTACATTTTCCCTTGAGTGATGCCTTGAAAAAAGGTATTTGTAGCTTAACTTGATAAAAGAACAAACATCATGCTCTCGATTACGGTTGAACCGTGCACCTTTGCCTTGTTCGGCGCCCTGGGCGATCTGGCCTTGCGCAAGCTGTTTCCTGCCCTCTATCAACTCGACGGCGCCGGCCTGCTGCACGAGGACACGCGTATTATCGCGCTGGCCCGTGAGTCTGGCAGCGAGCAGGAACACCTGTCGTTCATAGCCTCCGAGCTGCGCCGCTATGTCGGTGCCAAAGAGCTGGACGAAGCCGTGATCGAGCGTTTCCTGGCGCGCCTGAGCTACCTGCACGTCGACTTCCTCAATCCCGACGATTATGTGGCCCTGGCCGAAGCCGCCGGTAGCGCACAGCGAGTCATCGCCTACTTTGCGACCCCGGCCGCCGTCTACGGCGCGATTTGCGAAAACCTGGCCAAGGTCGGCCTGGCGCAAAACACCCGTGTGGTGCTGGAAAAGCCCATCGGTTCGGACCTGGAATCCTCGCGCAAGGTCAACGACGCCGTGGCGCAATTCTTCCCGGAGAACCGCACCTACCGCATCGACCACTACCTGGGCAAGGAGACCGTCCAGAACCTGATCGCCCTGCGTTTCGCCAACAGCCTGTTCGAAACCCAGTGGAACCAGAACTACATCTCCCACGTGGAAATCACCGTGGCCGAGAAGGTCGGTATCGAAGGCCGTTGGGGTTACTTCGACAAGGCCGGCCAGCTGCGCGACATGATCCAGAACCACCTGCTGCAACTGCTCTGCCTGATCGCCATGGACCCGCCGGCCGACCTGTCCGCCGACAGCATCCGTGACGAGAAGGTCAAGGTGCTCAAGGCCCTGGCGCCGATCAGCCCGGAAGGCCTGACCACTCAAGTGGTGCGCGGCCAGTACATCGCCGGCTACAGCGAAGGCAAGGCGGTACCGGGATACCTGGAAGAACCCAATTCCAACACCCAGAGCGACACCGAGACCTTCGTTGCCCTGCGTGCCGACATCCGCAACTGGCGCTGGGCCGGCGTGCCGTTCTACCTGCGTACCGGCAAGCGTATGCCGCAGAAGCTGTCGCAGATCGTCATCCACTTCAAGGAACCGTCGCACTACATCTTCGCTCCCGAGCAGCGCCTGCAAATCAGCAACAAGCTGATTATCCGCCTGCAACCGGACGAAGGCATTTCCTTGCGCGTGATGACCAAGGATCAAGGCCTGGACAAAGGCATGCAGCTGCGCAGCGGTCCGTTGCAGCTGAATTTTTCCGACACCTGGAGTAGCGCACGGATTCCCGATGCCTACGAACGGTTGTTGCTGGAAGTGATGCGCGGCAATCAGAACCTGTTTGTCCGTAAAGATGAAATCGAAGCCGCGTGGAAGTGGTGTGACCAGTTGATCGCCGGGTGGAAAAAATCCGGCGATGCGCCCAAGCCGTACGCGGCCGGGTCCTGGGGACCGATGAGCTCCATTGCTCTGATCACGCGGGACGGGAGGTCGTGGTATGGCGATATCTGATTTGAAACTGCCGCAGGGCGTCAGCGCCCATGCGTTCAAGAGCCCGGTGCTGCTGGCCGAAAGCCTGGCACTGAAGGTGGCCCGACAATTGAGCGATGCAATCGACGCCCAGGGTACAGCAACGCTGGTGGTGTCCGGTGGCCGCAGCCCGGTGGCGTTTTTCCAGCACCTGGCCAAGCAGGCGCTGGACTGGTCCAACGTGGTGGTCAGCCTGGCCGACGAGCGTTGGGTACCGGTGGAGCATGCCGACAGTAACGCTGGCCTGCTCAAGAAATATCTGTTGCAGGGCCCGGCGGCCAAGGCGCAGTTCCTGAGCCTGTACAGCGCCAGTGCCAACCTTGAGCAGGCAGCCGAGCAGGCCGACCGTTTGCTGTCCGAGTTGCCGGTGATCGACGTGCTGATCCTCGGCATGGGCGATGACGGCCACACCGCGTCGCTGTTCCCCGACAGCCCGAACCTGGCCGAGGCCTTGAAAGTCGACGGCACACGTCGTTGCTGGCCGATGCTGGCGCCGACCGTGCCGCGTCAGCGCCTGACCATGAGCCGCGCGCTGCTGGCTTCGGCCAAACACAAGATTCTGTCGATTTCCGGTCAGTCCAAGCTGACCACCCTGAGTTTCGCGCTGGCCGGTGACGATGTCGCCGAAATGCCGGTGCGCGCATTTCTGCAACCCACGTTAGAGATTTACTGGTGCCCATGAGCCAAGGAACAGCCGCTATGACAAACCCATCCCCGACCGTTTCCATGGCGGATAAAGTTGCCCTGATCGACAGCCTCTGCACGAAAGCGCGGATTTTGCCGGTGATCACCATTGCCCGCGAGCAGGACGTTCTGCCGCTGGCCGACGCGCTCGCGGCCGGTGGCCTGACGGCCCTGGAAGTGACCCTGCGTTCGCAATTCGGCCTCAAGGCCATCCAGATTCTGCGCGAGCAGCGTCCAGAGCTGGTGACTGGTGCCGGCACCGTGCTCGATCGCCAGATGCTGGCGGCAGCGGAAGCGGCGGGCTCGCAATTCATCGTTACGCCGGGCATCACCCGCGACCTGCTGGAAGCCAGCGTCGCCAGCCCGATTCCACTGTTGCCAGGCATCAGCAATGCCTCGGGCATCATGGAAGGCTACGGCCTGGGTTACCGCCGCTTCAAGTTGTTCCCGGCCGAAGTCAGCGGCGGCGTTGCAGCCATCAAGGCTTTGGGCGGCCCGTTCGGCGAAGTGAAATTCTGCCCGACCGGCGGCGTCGGCCCGGCCAATATCAAGAGCTACATGGCGTTGAAAAATGTCATGTGCGTGGGCGGTAGCTGGATGCTTGATCCGGAGTGGATCAAGAACGGCGACTGGGCCCGCATTCAGGAATGCACCGCCGAGGCCTTGGCGCTGCTGGACTGATCGCTTCACCCGACACCTCGTTGTGTGTTCTACGGCTTTACGGTGCGCTTGGTCGGTGCACCGTTTTTTTTTGCCCGCGAAAACGTGCGGCAATCAACACCTCTGTAGGAGCGAGCTCGCTCGCGAAAAACCTCCAGGCACCGCTGGCTACCAGGTTCCCGCGTCATCGTTCACGACCATCGCGAGCAAGCTCGCTCCTACAGGCACCGCTGGCTACCAGGTTCCCGCGTCATCGTTCACGACCCTCGCGAGCAAGCTCACTCCTACAGGCACCGCTGGCTACCAGGTTCTCGCGTCGTCGTTCACGACCATCGCGAGCAAGCTCGCTCCTACAGGCACCGCTGGTTACCGGGTTTCAGCGTTATCGTTCACGACCATCGTCGGAACGCCGCCCGGAGCCAGCTCTCTGCCACAAGGACATCGTGCGATACATAGTTACCGCATACCGGAAATTGCCAGGCGTTAACCTGCGTTCATCTTATGGAAGAGAGAACGTCATGGACGCTACCACCTCAGTTGCACCCGCAGCACCGGTCTGCCTGTTGTCCCCCGAACAGATTGCCGGCCCTTATTTTCGCAACCCGAAATTGATCCGCAGAAACATCAGCGAAGGTGCCGAAGGCGTTCCTTTGGTATTGCGCCTGACCATTGTCGATGCGATGACCGGTGAACCGGTCCCCGATGCGCTGGTGGATATCTGGCACTGCAATGCTCGCGGTGCCTATTCGGGCTGGAGCAAGATCAACCCGGATGTCGAGGTCGATTCCGGTGACATTGGCGCAGTCCCGCGAACCGACGACGATACCTACCTGCGCGGCGGGCAATTCACCGACAAGGCGGGCATCGTGCGCTTCACCACGATCTATCCGGGTTTTTACGCTGGCCGTGCCTTGCACATTCATGTCGCCGTGCGCATCACGGCCGGCAACAACTATTTGCAAGAACGACATGTCGCCTGGGTCGGGCAGCTTTACCTGCCCGAGGTGGCCTCGCGCCCGGTACTCAACAGCCGCCCCTACAGCGGCCGAACCGTGCCGGTGCTGACCAACGATCAGGACTTTTTCTACACAACCATGGGTGGCGAAGAATCGACCTTGAGTGTGCACACCCTGGGGCGCGATTCGGCTGAAGACGGATACTTCGGGAAGATGACCATCGGCATCGACACCTTCGCCGTGTCGACCCAGATCAAGCCCGAGGACTTTGACAAGTACACCGTCTGACGTCAGGTCAGTTCAGTCAGTGCGCTGGCCAGCGCATCCATGTCGGCCGCCGTGGTGGTGAGCCCCGGTGTAATGCGGATGCACGGACCGCATGCCGCGCCAGTGCGTACCACGGTGAACAGGTTGTAGTCCTTGAGCAGCCGCTCGACCATCGCCTGCTGATCGGCCTGTGCGGTGAAACGCAGGGCCGTGATGCCGCAGTACAGGCGCGGGTCGTCCGGGGTCAGGACTTCGATGCCCGGCAGTTCGCGCACGGGGCGGACCCACCGATTGCGCAGGTAATTGAGCCGCGAACCTTTGGCCGCAGCGCCACCCATGGCGTGATGCTCCTCGAGCACCAGCGGCAGGGTCAGCAACGCCGGGATGTTGGGGGTGCTGTACGAGGTACGGGCACGGATATCAGTGGCCGGGAAATGCATCTCGCCCATGTCCGGGTCGATGTCGGCCAGGCGTTCGGGGGCGATGTAGATAAAACCGAGCGTCAGCGGGGCGCCGATCCACTTGTGCAGGTTGTAGCCGGCGAAGGCGATGCCCAGTTCGGTCAGGTCAAATTCGAGCTGGCCGAGGGCATGGGCCCCGTCGAGGATGACGTCGATCCCATGTTCCTTCGCCGCCGCGGCAATCGCCTGCACCGGCATCACCAGGCCCGTGCGATGGGTGACGTGGGTCAGGGCCATCAGCTTCAGCCGCGGGAGCCGTGCGAAGGCTTCCCGATAGCCATTGAGCAGGCTGTCGAAGGTGGCCGGGTGCGGGTGTTCGATCTCGATCACTTCGACACCGCGATTGCGTGCCAGCCAGCGCATGGCGCCTTTGACCGTGTCGTATTCCAGATCGCAAAACAGTACCTGATCGCCGGGCTGGAGCCGGTTGTAGTTGCGGATCAGCGACTGCAAACCTTCCGACGCGTTGCGGGTCAGGGCGATGCTGTCGGCGGGTACGCCTGCCAGCCTGGCCAGTTGCGCGCGGATCTTCAGGCTGTCGCCCTGCTCGAAGCGCTGGCGCACGTAGACCGAATTGCTGCGATTGATGAGCTCGATGTTGCGCTGGTATTCCTCGACCACCGTGCGCGACATGCGTGCGAAGTAACCGTTCTCCAGGTTGAGCGGGCCGGGTTCGACATCGTAGCGGTCGGCAAAGGTTCGCCAGAAGGCTTCATCACGGGCGCGGCGGGTGTTGTCGGGCATGGGCTACTCGGTAGGTGATTCAGTGGCGCGGAGCCGGTTTGCCGTGTTTGGCGCGTAGCGGTTCGAGCAGGTCCGATAAACCGTTGTGATCGATTTCCTGCATCAGGGCCAGCAGGCCGCCCAACTCGCCTTGAGGGAAACCCTCCCGGGCGAACCAGTTCAGGTAAGGGCCGGGCAGGTCGGCAATGATTCGACCCTTGTACTTGCCGAAGGGCATTTCGCGGGTGATCAGCAGTTCGAGCTTTTCAGGATTCATCGGTCGGTCGTCTTGATTCAGTCAGTCTGGAAAATACAGGCATTCTGCATGCAGGCCAATTGACAGATCATGCAAATAAAACGGATACAGATTTCTGGATAATAGATAAGTATTTGAAAGATAACGGATAAATATACAGGTCCAGCCTGGCATGCAGGGTGCACCACTCATTGCATCTTTCATCAACCGCGAGGAACTGAAAAATGACCGACATGAATAAAGAAGCGATTTCCGTACTCAACGACCTGATTGAAACCAGCAAGGACGGTCAGGCCGGGTTCAAGACCTGCGCTGAAGACATCAAGCACCCAGAGCTGAAAAACCTGTTCATCGCGCGTTCGGCCGATTGTGCTGCAGCCGCTACGGAACTGCAGTCTGCCGTGCGTTCGATGGGTGGCGATCCGCAAACCTCCACCAGTGTCAGCGGTGATTTGCACCGTCGCTGGGTCGACGTGAAGTCGATGTTCACCGGCAAGGGCGAGGAGGCGGTACTCAATGAAGCCGAGCGTGGTGAAGACCATGCGTTGAAGGCTTACCGGGACGCCATGGAGAAAATCAACAAGCACAACCTGGTGGGCATTCGTGACTTGGTTGAGCGCCAGTACCATGGCGCGCAACGCAATCACGATCAGGTCAAGGCCTTGCGTAACCAGGCGCGTGCCCGTTCGTAATGCCTGGTTGAAACAACTGTGGGGGCGGGCTTGCTCGCGAAGGCGGCGTGTCAGTCACTATCAATGGTGACTGTCAGACCGCCTTCGCGAGCAAGCCCGCTCCCACATTGTTTGTTTTTGACCAGTCAATTAGCCAATGCTGATCGCCGGCAACTCCGTCAACGTCACGCTCTGTTGCTTGCGTGGCGCGAGGATTTCCGCCTCGCCGTCCACCACCAGTTCATCGCGCTGGTTGAACACGCGAGTGGCAATGCGCACGCGAAACTTCGGCAGCTTTTCCAGAATTTCCAGGCGCACGGTCAGGGTGTCGCCGATCTTCACCGGTTTTTGAAAGCTCATTGTCTGGCCGATGTAGATAGTCCCCGGTCCAGGCAACTCGCAGGCGACCGCCGCGCTGATCAGTGCGCCGCTGAACATGCCGTGGGCAATGCGTTCCTTGAACATGGTGTTGGCGGCGTATTCGGCATCCAGGTGCACCGGGTTGTGATCGCCGGACATCGCGGCGAACAACTGGATGTCGCGCTCTTCGACGGTCTTGCTGAAGCTGGCGGTCTGGCCGATTTCGAGGGCTTCGTAAGGGGTGTTGGTAACCTGGGTCATCTGTCTCAATTCCTGTGACGAATTAAAAAATTCACAAAAAAAACTATTCGGATCGGTGCGGCCGAGGCGTGCTCAAGGCCTGCGCGATCCAGTTCAGCACATCGGCGATGATTTCATCGCGGTTGCTCTCGTTGAACAGTTCGTGGCGTGCCTGCGGGTAAACGGTCAGCTGCAGGTGCCGGCTGCCGGCCGCCCGCAGTGCGTCGGCCAGATCCTTGAGACGTTTGCCTTCGCTCACCGGATCACATTCACCGCCAATCACCAGCAACGGCAGGCCCGGGTCGATCTGTGCGAGATTGGACGCTTTGCTGATTTGCTGCAAGCCGCCGAGCAAATCGATCCACAGTTGATTGGTGCAACGGAAACCGCAGAGCGGGTCGTTGACGTAAAGATCGACCTGCGCCGGGTCGCGGCTGAGCCAGTCGAACGGCGTGCGTGCCGGTTTGAACCTGTTGTTGAACGAGCCGAACGACAGCCATTCGATCAATGCGCTGCGGCCTTTGCCGCCCTGGCGCAGGCGTTCGAAACGAGCGATTTGCCGTGCCACGCGATACAGCGCCACAGGCTGGAAGTTCGAGCCGCTGAGGATCGCCCCGTGCAGGCTGGCACTGTGGTGCAGCAGATAAGCCTGGGCAACGTAGCTGCCCATGCTGTGACCGAGCAATACGATCGGTACGCCAGGGTGCTGCTGGCCGATGTGCTGGTTGAGGCAGGCCAGGTCGCTCACGACCTTGGACCAGCCATGCTCATCGGCGAAATGCCCCAGTGTCCCGTTTTCGGCAGTTTTGCCATGTCCACGCAGATCCGGCGCGCACACGCCATAGCCCTGGTCACAGAACTTTTGCGCCAGCGGGCCATAGCGACCGCTGTGCTCGGCCATGCCGTGGGCCAGCAGAATCATTGCCTTGAGGCTGCCCTCGGGTAGCCACTGGTTGACGAAGAGGCGGCTGTGGTCGCTCGTGGTCAGCCAGAAAGTGTCGTGAATCATGGCGGTTCCTTTGCATGAGGCTGCCTGGTCGTAAACAGCTCGTTGCAGTTTATAGCGCATCCTCGGCCGGGCGTCTGATCAGCTTGCGCCACGGCAAGAAGATTCATGGGATCAATGACGGCGGTGGGCATATTTGCCTGCTACGCCATAACTGCTAGTGTCCGTGAAGCTCCGCTTTTTGCATTTTTCTTGAAAAATGACAGAACAGTGGCCCCGGATAGATTCAGGTAAAGAGGACAAGAACAATGCAACCTGATTTCTGGAATGACAAACGCCCTGCCGGTGTACCCCTGGATATCGATCTGGGGGCCTACAAGTCGGTGATCGAGGTGTTCGAGCGTTCCTGCAAGAAGTTTGCTGACCGCCCGGCGTTCAGCAACATGGGCGTGACCCTGACCTACGCGGAGCTGGAACGCCAAAGCGCGGCCTTCGCCGGTTATCTGCAAGCCCACACCGACCTGGTGGCGGGGGACCGCATCGCGGTGCAGATGCCCAACGTCCTGCATTACCCGATTGCCGTGTTCGGGGCCTTGCGCGCCGGGTTGATCGTGGTTAACACCAACCCGCTGTACACCGCGCGGGAAATGCGCCACCAGTTCAAGGATTCCGGTGCCCGGGCGCTGGTGTACCTGAACGTGTTCGGCCAGAAAGTCCAGGAAGTGCTCCCCGACACCGACATCCAGTACCTGATCGAAGCGAAGATGGGCGACCTGATGCCCACCGCCAAGGGGTGGCTGGTCAACACGATGGTGAGCAAGGTCAAGAAAATGGTCCCGGACTATTCCTTGCCCCAGGCCGTTTCCTTCAAGAGCGCGTTGCGCATGGGTCGTGGCCTGGGCATCAAGCCGCTGAACGTCGGCCTCGACGACATTGCCGTGCTGCAATACACCGGCGGCACCACGGGCCTGGCCAAGGGCGCGATGCTCAGCCACGGCAACCTGGTGGCGAACATGCAGCAGGCACGGGCCTGTCTGGGACAGTTCGGCAGCGATGGGCAACCGTTGTTGCGCGAAGGTCAGGAAGTCATGATCGCGCCGCTGCCGCTGTACCACATCTATGCCTTCACGGCGAACTGCATGTGCATGATGGTGACGGGCAACCACAACGTGCTGATCACCAACCCGCGCGACATCGGCGGCTTCATCAAGGAGCTGAAGAACTGGCGGTTCTCGGCGCTGCTGGGGCTCAACACGCTGTTCGTCGCGCTGATGGATCACCCGGACTTCAAGACCCTGGACTTCTCCAGCCTCAAGCTCACCAACTCCGGCGGCACTGCGCTGGTCAAGGCGACAGCCGAACGCTGGGAGCAATTGACCGGTTGCCGCATCACCGAAGGCTACGGCCTGACCGAAACATCGCCGGTGGCCTGTACCAACCCGTATGGCGACCAGTCGCGGATCGGCACGGTCGGCCTGCCGGTGCCGGGTACGGCGCTGAAAGTCATCAGCGATGACGGCGTAGAACAACCTTTGGGCGAACGTGGCGAGCTGTGCATCAAGGGCCCGCAGATCATGAAGGGTTACTGGCAGAAACCTGAGGCCACGGCCGAAGTGCTGGATGCCGAGGGCTGGTTCAAGTCCGGTGATATCGCGGTGATCGACCCGGACGGTTTCGTGCGAATCGTCGATCGCAAGAAGGACATGATCATTGTCTCGGGCTTCAACGTGTACCCCAACGAGATCGAAGACGTGGTGATGGCCCACCCGAAAGTCGCCAACTGTGCGGTCATCGGTGTACCCGACGAGCGGTCGGGGGAGGCGGTGAAGCTGTTCGTGGTGGCCCGCGAAGCGGGTGTCAGCCTTGAAGAGCTGAAGGCTTACTGCAAGGAGAACTTCACGGCGTACAAGGTACCCAAGCACATCGTGCTGCGCGAGTCGCTGCCGATGACACCGGTGGGCAAGATCCTGCGGCGGGAGTTGCGTGATATCGCCTGACCGGTGAATGGCCGCGCTTCGCTTAAACCTGTAGGAGCGAGCTTGCTCGCGATGGACGTCAACGATAACGCGCGCTGTCTGAATGATCGCGTTGCCCGGGCGTTTTTCGCGAGCAAGCTCGCTCCTACAGTTTTAGCGTTAAAGCCCCGGATTTCGGGGCTTTCAGCGACATATAGGTTTTTTGCTCTAAAATGACCGCTTGTCATTCTTGAGTCACAATTGTGACCGTAGAGGCTGCTTTTGGCTCTAGTCGACCCTTTGCAAAGCTGCTACTCTCGGCGCGCTTTGTGACTTCTCGGCCTTCTATCAGCCAGATTCACCAATGGCCAAACACCAATAATAATCGCATCAAATGCGGTGCTGAATTCGCGTTGCTGAGGAGTGGGCTTCCATGATCGAAGACTTTTGGAAGGATAAGTACCCAGCCGGGATTGCTGCCGACATCAATCCCGACGAGTACCCGAATATTCAGGCAGTGTTGAAGCAATCCTGCCAACGCTTCGCCAACAAGCCGGCATTCAGCAACCTGGGCAAGACGCTCACCTACGGTGAACTGTACGAATTGTCCGGTGCGTTTGCCGCTTATCTGCAACAGCATACCGACTTGCAGCCCGGCGATCGAATTGCCGTGCAACTGCCCAACGTGTTGCAGTACCCGGTTGCCGTCTTCGGTGCCATCCGCGCCGGGCTGATCGTGGTCAACACCAACCCGCTGTACACCGCGCGGGAAATGGAACACCAATTCAACGACTCCGGTGCCAAGGCCCTGGTCTGCCTGGCCAACATGGCGCACCTGGCTGAAACCGTGGTGCCGAAAACCGGCGTCAAGCACGTGATCGTCACTGAAGTCGCCGACCTGCTGCCGCCGCTCAAGCGCTTGCTGGTCAACAGCGTCATCAAGTACGTGAAGAAGATGGTGCCGGCCTATCACTTGCCAAAAGCCGTCAAGTTCAACGACGTGCTGAGCAAAGGCCTGGGCCAGCCAGTGGCGGAAGCCAACCCGGCCAGCAGCGATGTCGCGGTGCTGCAATACACCGGCGGCACCACAGGCGTGGCCAAGGGCGCGATGCTGACCCACCGCAACCTGGTGGCGAACATGCTGCAATGCAAGGCGCTGATGGGTTCCAACCTCAATGAAGGTTGCGAGATCCTGATCACGCCGCTGCCGCTGTACCACATCTATGCGTTCACCTTTCACTGCATGGCAATGATGCTGGCGGGCAACCACAACATCCTGATCAGCAACCCGCGCGACCTGCCGGCGATGGTCAAGGAACTGTCGAAGTGGAAGTTCAGCGGCTTTGTCGGCTTGAACACACTGTTCGTGGCCCTGTGCAACAACGAAGGTTTCCGCAAGCTGGACTTCTCTGCGCTGAAAGTGACCTTGTCGGGCGGCATGGCCCTGCAACTGGCCGCGGCCGAACGCTGGAAAGCGGTGACCGGTTGCGCCATCTGCGAAGGCTACGGCATGACCGAAACCAGCCCGGTGGCGACGGTGAACCCGATCCAGCACATCCAGGTCGGCACCATTGGCATTCCGGTGCCGTCGACCCAGTGCAAAGTCATCAACGATGCGGGTGTCGAGCAGCCGCTGGGCGACATCGGCGAACTGTGCGTGAAGGGCCCGCAAGTCATGAAGGGTTACTGGCAGCGCCAGGAAGCCACCGACGAGATCCTCGACAGCGAAGGCTGGTTGAAGACCGGCGACATCGCGCTGATCCAGCCCGATGGCTACATGCGCATTGTCGATCGCAAGAAAGACATGATCCTGGTGTCCGGTTTCAACGTGTACCCGAACGAGCTCGAAGACGTGCTGGCTACCTTGCCGGGCGTGCTGCAATGCGCGGCCATCGGCGTGCCGGACGAAAAGTCGGGCGAGGCGATCAAGATTTTCATCGTTGCCAAGCCGGGCGTGACCCTGACCAAGGAACAGGTGATGGAGCACATGCGCGCCAACGTCACCGGCTACAAGGTCCCGCGCTCCGTGGAGTTCCGCGATGCACTGCCGACCACCAACGTCGGCAAGATCCTGCGCCGTGAATTGCGCGATGAAGAGCTGAAGAAGATCAACGCGAAGAAAGCCACCGCGTAATCAACAAAAAGCCCCGCCGATGCGGGGCTTTTTATTGGTCGGCTGGCAACACCGATCCTCTGTAGGAGCGAGCATGCTCGCGAAAAAGGTACAGACAACGCGGGCATCCAGGCACCCCGCGTTATCGTTTACGTCCATCGTCGGAACGCCGCCCGGAGCCAGCTCGCTCCTACAGGAATGATGGTTATTGGCGAAACGGCGCGAAGTTGACGTTGGTGCCCGCCGGGCGCATGTCCTGCAGGAAGGAGTCCTTGTCAGCGCTCAGTTCCAGGCTCAATGCCGCCTTGCGCTTGCCTTCATTGCGCACCACCAGGCCTTCGAGCTTCTCGCGCAGGAACACGGTCGGCACTTTCAGGTGCAGCAGCTCGTCGGTGTCCGGCGTGTGCATCAGCAGGTGAATCCACTCGTACTGACCCACGGCCAGGCGCGATACCGGGATGTCGAACCACCAGATATTGCGGTTGCGGTTCAATTCGGTGAAGTGGCAGTTGTTGACGCCAAGCACAGCACCGCCGAGTTCCTGGTTTCTGCGGGCAATGGCCTGCTTTTTATCGAGTTTCATAACATTCCTACGGGGTTGGATCTTCAGCGCCATGGCCTGAATGTGTTGCGCATTCTCAGGGGTTGGCCGGCAAACATAAAGCGCAACCTGCACTGAACGATGAAATGCTGTGGCGCAAATAAATGAAACTCCCTGCAAAAGCCCCCGGTCAACCTTGTGTAACGTCTTTTCCTCCCGTTGAAATGCCTTTAATAAAAGAAGAAGCGGTCATCCCCGGATGGCCATTTTTGTGTCAGCCTGAACTTGCGCACTGAATTTGTTTCAAAGTCGCCAACTGGGCTACCTTGGTGAAGGAAACGGCCCCAGAGTCGCCATGACTTCAACCCAGATACGTATGCGGCGAATGGAGACGCTAATGATTTTTCCGGACATGAGAGGCTTGCCCCTGCACCGTGTGATGATGCGCACGGTCACCGAGTTCATCGCCGACGAGATGTCGACCTATGCCTCGGCGCTGGCCTATCAAATGCTGTTTTCGCTGTTTCCGTTCATCCTGTTCCTGATTGCCCTGATCGGCTTCCTGCATCTGCCGGATTTCTTCTCCTGGCTGCGCCTGCAATCGGAACTGGTATTGCCGCCCCAGGCACTGGAGCAGGTCAACCCGGTGATCGACCAGCTTCAGCAATCCAAGGGCGGCTTGCTCTCGGTGGGTATTGTAATTGCGCTCTATACCGCCTCCGCTGGCGTGCGGCTGATGATGAGCGCGATGAACGCTGCCTACGACGTGGTCGAAGGGCGCCCTCTGTGGAAACGCTTTCCGTTGTCGATCATCTACACCGTCGGCATTGCCGGCATGCTGCTGATCGCCGCAGCGCTGATGGTGCTCGGGCCGCAGGTGATGGAGTGGATCGCCAAACAAGTCGGCCTTGAGTACTTTATCGTCACGCTCTGGACCATCGCGCGCTGGCCGGTGATCGTGATTCTGCTGATGGTCGCGGTGGCGTTGATCTACTACGTCATGCCCGACGTCAAACAGGAGTTTCGCTTCATCACCCCAGGCTCGGTGCTGGCGGTGGTCGTGTGGATCATCGCTTCCCTGGGCTTCGGCTTGTACGTCAAGGAGTTCGCCAACTACAACGCCATGTATGGCAGTATCGGTGCGATCATCGTGCTGTTGCTGTACTTCTACATTTCCGCCGCGGTGCTGTTGCTGGGCGCGGAGATGAACGCGGTGATCGAGCACATGTCGCGAGGGGGCAAGGACCCTGGCGAAAAAGTGGCTGGCGAGCATGGTCCCGTCCATGAGGAAAAACACCACGTATCGGGACTGGGGCGCGATCACTCACACAAACCGACCATTGATGAAACCTGATCATGATTCGTGAAATTCTGAAAATGGGCGACGAGCGCCTGCTGCGCATTGCCCCCCCAGTGCCGGCCGAGATGTTCGACAGCCCCGAGCTGTGGCAACTGATCGATGACATGTTCCAGACCATGGAAAGTGTGGGCGGCGTTGGCTTGGCGGCTCCGCAGATCGGTGTCGACCTGCAGCTGGTGATCTTCGGTTTCGAGCACAGCGAGCGCTACCCGGATGCCGAGGCCGTGCCGCAGACGATCCTGATCAACCCGTTGATCACGCCGTTGAGCCCGACCCTGGAAGAAGGTTTCGAAGGCTGTTTGTCCGTGCCGGGCCTGCGCGGCGCGGTGCAGCGTTACCAGCAGATTCGCTACGAAGGCGTCGACCCCAAGGGCGAGCCCATCGTGCGCATTGCCTCGGGGTTTCACGCACGGGTGGTGCAGCATGAATGCGATCACCTGATCGGCCGCCTGTACCCGTCGCGCATCACCGACTTCAGCAAGTTTGGCTTCACCGAGGTGATGTTCCCGGACCTGGACCCCAACGCGGACGACTGACCCCAATCCACTACAAAACCAATGTGGGAGCGGGCTTGCTCGCGAAGACGGCTTGATATTCAACACCTAAATTGACTGACCCACCGCCTTCGCGAGCAAGCCCGCTCCCACAGTTGATCCCCATCAGGTGTGAGTTAAACGCCTGGCTCCAGCCCCATCGCAATCATCGGCTTGCTGCGCGCATACCGGCTAAAGCGTTCAACCATCGCGTAAGGCATCGGCGGATCGAACGTAAAGCCGCGGCGCTCATAAAACCCCCGCAAATCCGGATGACAGAACAACCACACCGGCAGTTCGCAATCCTTCACCGCAGCCGCAATCAACCCGGCGGCAAGCCCTTGTTCGCGACACCCCGGATCGACAAACAACCCGGTCAGCCAATGCCCGCCGGACACCGGCCGCAAGCACAGCGCGGCCACAATCCGGTCACGCCGGGCCACCCACAATTGCGCGTCGCGCACGGCTTTCATCGACGACTGGTGAGCGCGGTAGAACTTGTTCATCAATGGCCATAACGGCTCATCGAGCAAAGTGTATTGGGTGTCGGACATGGTTTTGGATGGTCGGTAGGCAAAGCGGGCGATTATAAAAGAACACACGCGCCGGGATAGGTGTATACCTGATTTCACATCCCCATGAGTGGAGTACGCATCATGTCCAAAGGTCTGGATTCAAAGAAAGCGGCAAAAAAGAAACCAGTGAAAACCGCCATTGAAAAGCGTGCGGACAAGAAAGCCAAAAAGGTCGGCGTGTTCGGTCACTGATCCGGCGTTGATTGATCGCTCCCATGCAACATGGGAGCGATCCTCCTGAAAATAATCTGCAAGATTTGCCAAGGCCATTGCACAGAAAGGGATTGGTCCCGATCTGAGCAACGCCATGCCCCATTACTTCGATAGCGCCCACCAACAGGAAATCGAAACCCTGCGTCGACGCTTCACCGCACGCACCGAATGGCCGACCTGGTTGCTGTTGATCGGTGTGTATGGCGGCTGGTTTGGCATCGTGTTGAACAGCCATCGGCTGGGTTTGTGGTGGAGCACGCTGTTGCTGATTCCGTTGCTGGTGCTGTGGTTGTCCGTGCAACACGAACTGCTGCACGGTCACCCCACGCGCTGGGTAACCCTGAACAAAATCCTTGGCTACGCGCCGTTTGCCGTTTGGTATCCGTACACCTTGTACCGCGATAGCCATTTGCTGCATCACCGCGACGAAGACCTGACGATCCCCGGTCGCGATCCGGAAAGCCGTTACCTGAGCGCCGGGCAGTGGCAGGGCAGTTCACGGTGGGTGCGCAGCCTGCACTGGCTGAACAAAACCGTGCTCGGCCGCTTTGCCTTTGGTGCGCCGCTGGCCTTGCTGACGCTGGCCCACGAAGAACTGCAACGCCTGAGAGCCGGTGAGCGCCAGGCCTGGCTGATGTGGCTGAGTCACGGCGCGATGACCGGGTTGATGCTGCTGTTTATTACAAACTTCAGTGTTTTACCGGTTTGGCATTACCTGTTTTTGATCAGCGTGCCGGCGCTGTCGATCGCCATGATTCGCTCCTACTATGAACATCGACCTCAGGCGGCGCCGGAGCAACGCACCGTGCTCAATGAAGCCGCCTGGCCGTGGCGCTGGCTGTTCCTGAACCTCAATTTCCACCTGGTGCATCACGAGTTGCCGGGGTTGCCCTGGTACGACTTGCCCCACGCCTACAGGGCCCGCCGCGAGCAGTGGCTGGCGCGCAGTGGCGGGTTTCTGGTGCAGGGTTATGGGCAGTTGTGGCGTGAACACGGCGTCAAGGCCATCGACAGCCCGAGGCATCCGTTTCACTGATCTTTGAATCGCCACTGATCTACTGTGGGAGCGGGCTTGCTCGCGAATGCGGTTGGACATCCAACATCTGAGTTGACTGGTACACCGCATTCGCGAGCAAGCCCGCTCCCACATTGGAAATTTGCCGCATGGGATTATTTCGATGACCCGACACATCGCCGAACTACAGATGTACACCGCCCCCGACCCCATCCACCAGGCCAACGAGCACTGGCTGGCGCGCATCCTCGAGCACTTGGGCGACACCCGCCTTGATGCCCAAGGCCTGTCATTACCGGAGCTATGGCTGTCGCCGCAACTGCTGCTCACACAAACCTGCGGCTATCCGCTGATGACCGCATTGCGCGGCAAGGTCCGGGTGCTGGGGCGTCCTCGTTATGAACTGCCGGACAGCCGTGGCGGCAATCATTGCAGCCTGATTCTGGGGCGCATCGAAGATGCGCGGCGAACCTTGCCGGACTTTCGCGACAGCCGAGGCGTGATCAATGGCCAGGACTCCAACAGCGGCATGAATCTGTTGCGCCACCGCTTGGCGCCGTTGCAGCGTGACGGCCGTTTTTTTGCGCAGGTCGGCATCAGCGGCAGCCATCGCGAAAGCCTGCGCTGGTTGCGCGAAGACCTCGCCGATCTGGCGGCCATCGACAGCGTGACCTTTGCCTACCTGGCGCGCCACGCCGCCGAAGAAGTGGCCGGTTTGCGCGTGATCACTCGCAGTGCTTTCAGCCCGACGTTGCCCTACATCACCTCAGCCACCGTCAGCGATCAGCAGGCTGATGCGCTACTGCAGGCGATGAATCAAGCATTGCGTGAGTTGCCTGAGGTCGCCGAAATCCTCGGCTTGCCTGAGGTGTTGCCGGCCAGCGAAAGCGACTATCAGGTGGTGCTCGACTATCAGCATGAAGCCGAGGCGCTGGGCTATGGGAATTTGCGATAGCGATCTATAGGTACTTTCTTTTAATTCCATATGGAAATATAAAAATAAGCTTTAAGTATTATTAAAGAATAAGGCTCCTTGCTAGGATCCACCTCACCGGACCACCGGACATTCAGCGACCCCTAACCCAGGAGCCCCTATGTCCGGCGCCGATATTCTTCATCGCAAACACGTGGACGAACTGTTCCGCGCTCACTACCACTGGCTCTGCACACGCCTGCGCCAGTCCCTGAACGATGCCGCCGGTGTCGAAGACATTGCCTGCGAAACCTTCGTGCAACTGCTTGAAGCCCCAGGCCTGACGGCCATCCGCGAACCCCGTGCCTTGCTCACCACCATCGCCCAACGCCTGCTGTATCAGCGTTGGCGCCGAGGTGATCTGGAGCGCCAGTATCTTCAGCAACTGCAACAGGCCGGGCCGATCCACGCCGAATCGCCGGAAGAACTGGCTCAGCTGTCCCAGACCCTGACCCGTGTCGAGCGCAGTCTCCAGCGGCTGCCGGGCAAAGTGCGCTCGACCTTCCTGCTGTCGCGGATCGAGGGCCTGACCTATCCGCAAATTGCCGCTGCGCTGGGCATCTCGCTGCGTTCGGTCAGCGACTACATGACCCGTTCCCAGGCCCTGTGCGACCGGCACAGCGCCAACCAATCCCTGAACCGTCCACTCCAGAACAAGAGGTCCGCATGAGATCGATCAAAACCCTGCTCGGCAGTTCGCTGCTGGCCCTGAGCCTGTTGTCCCACCCGGCCTCGGCCGCGGAAAAAGCCGCCCCCATTCACTTCGGCGACATCACCTGGGAAAGCGGCAGCCTGATCACCGAAATCCTGCGCCTGATCGTTGAAAAAGGTTACGGCTACCCGACCGATACGCTGCCGGGCAGCACCGTCAGCCTTGAAGCGGCGCTGGCCAAAAACGATATCCAGGTCATCGGCGAAGAGTGGGCCGGACGCAGCCCGGCCTGGGTCAAGGCTGCCGCGGAGGGCAAGGTGTTCGGCCTCGGCGATACGGTCAAGGGCGCCACCGAAGGTTGGTGGGTGCCGGAGTACGTGATCAAGGGCGACCCCGAGCGCGGCATCAAGGCGTTGGCCCCGGAGCTGAAATCCGTTACTGATCTGGCGAAGTACAAGGACGTGTTTCGCGACCCCGAAGACCCGAGTCGCGGGCGCTTCCTCAACAGCCCGACCGGCTGGACCTCGGAAATCGTCAACAGCCAGAAACTCAAGGCGTACGACCTGACCGCCAGCTACGTCAACTTCCGCACGGGGTCCGGTGCGGCACTGGATGCCGAGGTGGCGTCGTCGATCCGCCGTGGCAAACCGGTGCTGTTCTACTACTGGTCGCCGACCCCGCTGCTGGGGCGATTCAAACTGGTGAAACTCGATGAACCGCCGTTCGACGCCGAGGCCTGGAAAACTTTGGCCGACGTCAACAACCCGAACCCCAAAGGCACACGTTCGATGCCCGCCAGCCTGGCCATCGGCGTATCGGCGCCGTTCAAGGCGCAGTACCCGGATCTGGTGACGTTCTTTGAAAAGGTCGACCTGCCGATTGATCTGTTGAACCAGACCCTGGGCCAGATGAGTGAAAAGCGCCAGAAACCCCGTGAAGTCGCCGAAGCGTTCTTGCGTGAGCAACCGCAGGTGTGGAAGGGCTGGGTACCGGGGGAGGTGGCGACCAGGGTGAGTGCCAGCTTGTAGTTTTTTGATATCCGCAAGGTTGCCATCGCGAACAATACCCCCGCCGACAATCCGCTGAACCGTTTTTGTCCTCAATACTGGCCGACTAGTGGCCTTGCAAGCCCTATCTTGCTGTCTATGATCAGGTGTAACTAACTGTGTCGACCGTCGTGAGGCGGTCGATGTCAGGCCGCAAGAGTGCGCAATCGAAGGCACCGACACTTGATGACAGGGAGCTGTCCGCTAAATGGAATTTGTTTTGAATCTGTTAGGGCTGGCCCGCGTGCGGGCTATCAAGAGAAGGATGTCTTGATGAGCGAGTCGCTATAAGGACCCTCCGATTGATCATCATTTATCACCTGACTAGTCCTTCTTTTTGGAGGGATGCGTGTGCCTGTTCCACGGAACGTAGTGGTGGATTTGAAAGACCTGCAACTTTCATCAATCAAAAAACCGCGCGGAAGGTGATACAACCATGTTCAACCTACATCACAAGGCTGACCTGCTGGAAATCGAACGATTCAGCTGTGCGCTGAGCGAGGCCAACGCCAAGCTGGCAGCGGTCAGTCGTTCGATGGCGATGATTGAATTCACCCCGGACGGCATCGTCATCGACGCCAATGAAAACTTTTGCAGTGCCATGGGTTACAGCGCCGAAGAAGTGCGCGGCAAGCATCACCGGATCTTTTGCGAAGAGCAGTATTACCGCAGCGATGACTACACCCGGTTATGGCGCGACCTGGCGCGGGGCGAGCCGCTGAGCGGGACCTTCCTGCGCTTGCACAAAAGCGGCCGGGAGATCTGGCTCGAAGCCAGCTACATGCCGGTGCTGGGCCCCGACCGGCAAGTCAAGAGCGTGATCAAGGTCGCCACCGACATCACCGCCCGGGTCAACAGGGAACACGAAAACGAAAGCCGGCTGTCCGCGATCGGTCGCTCCATGGCCGTGATCGAATTCACGCCCGAAGGCAAGGTCATCAGCGCCAACGAAAACTTCCTGAAAACCATGCAGTATTCGCTCAACGAAGTGGTGGGGCAGCATCACAGCCTGTTCTGCCACCGTGCCGAAGCCGAGTCGCAGAATTACCGGAACTTCTGGGCATCACTCAACCGCGGCGAATATCACTCCCATCGTTTCGAGCGCCGAAACAAACAGGGGCAGACCGTTTTCCTCGAAGCGTCCTACAACCCGTTGTTCGACGCCAAGGGGCGGTTGTACAAAGTGGTCAAGTTCGCCAGCGACATCACCAACCAGATGACCACCCTGCAAACCGCCGCCGAATCGGCCCACAGCACCTCGGTGCAAAACGACGTCTGTGCACGCAAGGGTTCCGAGGTGGTGCAGCAGACGGTGCAGATCATCCAGGACATTTCCCGGGACCTGAACGAAGCGGCGCTGAGCATCGATGCCGTGAGCAAACAGTCCGACATCATCGGCACCATCGTGCAGACCATTCGTGGCATTGCCGATCAGACCAACCTGCTGGCACTCAACGCGGCGATTGAAGCGGCACGGGCCGGTGAGCACGGGCGCGGGTTTGCGGTGGTGGCCGATGAAGTGCGTAGCCTCGCGGCGCGCACCAGCCAGGCGACGCTGGAGATTGTCGAGGTGGTGCGCAAGAACCACGATTTGTCGCTCAGCGCGGTGTCGAGCATGCAATCGAGTTTGAGCCGAACCGGCCTGGGCGTGGAACTGGCGAACGAGGCGGGGGAGGTGATCCTGGAAATCCAGCAGGGCTCGCGGCATGTGGTGGATGCGATCAGTCAGTTCAATTCGACGTTGCAATTGAACTAGGTGGAGCAATTGTAGGAGCGAGCTTGCTCGCGATGGTCGTTAACGATTACGCGGGTTTCCTGGTTGAACGTGGCGCGCTTGAGTGCATCGCGAGCAAGCTCAAACGCTGATCCACTGTAGGAGCGAGCTTGCTCGCGATGGTCGTTAACGATTCCGCGGGTTTCCTGGTTGCACGTGGCGCTCTTGAGTGCATCGCGAGCAAGCTCAAACGCTGATCCACTGTAGGAGCGAGCTTGCTCGCGATGGTCGATAACGATTACGCGGGTTTCCTGGTTGAACGTGGCGCCCTTGAGTGCATCGCGAGCAAGCTCAAACGCTGATCCACTGTAGGAGCGAGCTTGCTCGCGATGGTCGATAACGCTTACGCGGTTTTCCGGGGTGAACGTGGCGCTCTTGAGTGCATCGCGAGCAAGCTCGCTCCTACAAAAAAAAAGCGCGGCAATTAACCACGGGTCCCGGTAGAGGGACCCTTTTTTTTGCGCCTGGATTAAAGCGAGGCGAGGAACTTGTCGACCACCTGGGTACTGCCTTTTTCTGCGCTGCCGTTGTCTTTGTCGGCCTGCGCCAATTGCATTTTGTCTTTCATGCGATCGGCAATTTCCTGAGCGACCGCCTGCTGTTTCTCCGGCGGCATGGCTTTCAAGTCTTCCTCGGTAATGCCCATCTCTTTCAGGATACTGTCGCGCAGGCGCTGTTCAGGCGTTTTGCTCATGTAGTCCTTGAATTCGGCGGTGGCCGAGCCGTCGCTGAGCCTGGTGACGTCTGTCGCTTGCAGGTTCACGCGGGTCTTGGCGAACGCTTCGTCGACGTTGTCGCTGATCTTGCTCGCCCCACTGACTTGCTGAGTGGCGATTTGAGTGGCGGAGTCCTGCACTTGTCGGGTGGCCGTGGTCTGCGCCTGCACATTGTTTTGCATGGCCTGGGCGATGACGGCCTGCATGCCGCCCTGAAGACCCGCGGCGGCATCGGCGGACGGCTCGTCACCGGGACGCTTGGGGAGTGGGGTCACCAATGATTGTTTTGCACTGACCAACATGATGAAGAGACCTTGTGGGTGATGGCGGTACGTGGCCTGAGCAAATAGCGTGCCTCGCGGATAAAAGCCCACAAAATCAAATGGTTGGAGTAAGCATGGTCATGCAGCATCGGTCAGCGGTTGCCGCCGGGCGGCAACCTGCGGCCATTCAGGGCAAGCCGTTGCAGCAATGCTTGAGGAACCCGCGGTGTTGCGCCAGGCGTTTGAAGTATTCATCGACGGCGGGGTAGTCCGGGCGCTCGATCGGGGTCATCAGCCAGCGGTTGACCGACAGGCCGATGACGATGTCGGCCAGGGTAAAGCGCGGTCCGGCAACATAGGCCTTGGTGGTCGCGAGTTGATGCTCGAGGATGCCCATCTTCTGGTTCCAGCCGCGGACGCCGACTTCAAGGCCATGGGGGTCCTGGAATTCCGGGTCCTTGCGCACCAGTGCCATGAACGGGTATCGCCAGGACGGATTGAGCTCGGTGGCTTGCCAGTCCATCCACTGTTCCACCCGGGCGCGTGCCGCCGGTTCAGTGGGCAGCAACTCGCTGTGATGGTGGTGGTGTTTGCCGACCAGGTAACGGCAGATGGTATTGGATTCCCACAGTACACCGGCGTCGTCGATGATCACCGGCACCTGGGCGTTGGGGTTGTACCTGAGAAACTCGGGGCTGTGGGTGGACGCGAAGCCGCTACCCCAGTCCTCGCGTTCGTAGGTTATGCCCAGTTCTTCGCAGGTCCACAGGACTTTTCTGACATTGATGGACGAGGCTTTGCCGAGAATCTTCAGGGTGTGTTCCATTTGAGCAGCTCCATCGCGAATGGCGTGTCTGTAATTGTAGGAGTGGTCTGAAGGAAAGGGGTTTCAGAGAATTTGCGCAGGCAGTGGTTTCTTGCAGAATTGCCTACGACTACGCCAGAATCCGCCGACTTGTGCGCCTGGTATCCGGACTCTATCGTTCCGTGTCGCTGCAAATTCAGCGATCGGGTCTAGCAGCCTGGATACTTTAGACGCATGGCGTCCACCGTTCGTGATTGGTTCACGTTATGGCGGCTGTGTGTGGGAAGACCTTCGGGTCTACCGGGTTCTAGAGTCCTGGTCTGCTAGCCCACGCACGGCTGCCACCTTAATTTCGTCTAGCAGCGAATCGTGGCAGCTCCATCACTCTAGGAGCATTGCCATGTTCAAGCCTACGCCCAACCCCCCACGCAATCCCAGCCCCATGTTCTCCATCTCGCCTGGCATCAACAACGAAACGCTGTTGGCGCACGCCTGCGAATCACTGGCCTCGGCGAGTGTCATGACCAATGACTTTGCTACGTTTCTGGAAGGCAGTCAGCGCAACACGGCGCTGGCAATTGCACAGATCATCATGCTGGCCGAGCTGGCGGTGAATCGCGTACTGGATAACCTTGATCCGCAGGACTGAACACTGAGCGGGGGCGAGAGGCTTTCCCTGTGGCGAGGGGGCTTGCCCCCGTTGGGTTGCGAAGCGACCCCAAAACAGAAACTGCGGTCATACCGTTAAACCAAGTGAACTGGATAACGACTGCTCCGCAGCCGAACGGGGGCGAGCCCCCTCACCACAATGTCCCTTGCCTGACTAAATTGATGTGGGTGCCTATGTACTCTCGCGCACCTTCAACTCAAACCCCATGTCCTGCACCGGCTTGGCCACGGTATTGCCGGCCATCAGCGTAAGCATCTGCTCCGCCGCACGGCGGCCGATGGCCTCGCGCGGGGTATTGATGCTGCTCAGGCGCGGGACCATGTGTTCGGACATGGGCAAGTCGTTGAAACCAAGGATCGCCACCTGCTCGGGAATCCTGATGCCATTGCGCATGGCTTCAAGCAGGGCGCCCTGGGCCAGGTCGTCGTTGCCGAAGAAGATCGCATCGACATCGGGATGACTGGCGAGCAGTTGCAGGAACAGTTCCCCACCCAGGCCGACCGAAGACGAGCGCGGCGTCAGCACTTCCAGGTCCGGGTCATACAAACCGGCTTTTTGCAGGGCTTTGCGGAAGCCTTCGCCGCGCAGCAAGGTGCGCTGGTCCAGTTGCGCGCCGATGTAGGCCAGGCGCTTGCGACCGCGAGAGAGCAAGTGTTCGGCGGCCGTTTCGCCGGCCGCCAGTTGCGAAAAGCCAACGCAATTGAGCCCGGCCGCACTGTCCAGCTCCATCATGTACACGCAAGGAATGTTGCTGGCTTCGATCATCCGCCGTGAACTTTCGGTGCGGTCGAAACCCGTCAGCAACAAACCGCGAGGCTGATAGGCCATGTAGTTGCGCAGCAGGTTTTCTTCTTCATCGCGTGAATAATGGAAGTTGCCGATCAGCACTTCGAAGCCCTTGGGCCGCAAAACCTGATGAATGGCTTCCAGGGTGTCGATGAACAGCAGGTTGGACAGCGACGGCACCAACACCACCACCGAATGGCTCTGGGCCGAGGCCAGGGCGCGGGCGGCTGGGTTGACGACGTAGTTGAGATCCAGCGCCGCTTTCTGCACTTTTTCCACCAGTTCGGTGGCCACGGTGCTGACGCCACGCAGGGCGCGGGAGGCGGTAATCGGGCTGACGCCGGCCAGTCGGGCAACTTCGTTCAGGGTAGGGCGGCCAGTGGTACGGGTATTTTTATCGTTCTTGGTTGTGTTCATCGACGGCTTGCCAAACAAAATTCAAGGCACTAAGGTAGCGCTGTCTCGATGCAGCTGCAAATGCGTGAGCGGGGGTTCGCCTGATCCTCGCTTTCTGGCGTTGAGACTTAACCTGCTGCAACCCACAAAATGACAAGAAAGGCGTCGGCAACTCCTGCTTTTGGTCTAGTGTCATAACTGGCAAAGGTAGCGCTGTCTGCGCGCTGAGGTGTTACATGAATCATCCCATCACCGCCCTGGTCATCATGGGCGTTGCCGGTTGCGGCAAGACGTGCGTCAGCGAGGCCCTGTGCCAACTGAGCGGCGCCACTGCCATTGAAGGCGACTCTTTCCACCCTGCCGCCAATATCGAAAAGATGAGCGCGGGAATCCCCCTGAACGACGAAGACCGCGCCGGCTGGCTCGACAGCCTGTGCGATGAGCTGCGCCGTGTCGACGCCCTGGGCCAGCGCCCGGTGCTGACCTGTTCGGCGCTCAAGCATATCTATCGCGAACGTCTGCGCAGTGCCTTGCCGGGCCTGGGTTTCGTGTTCCTTGAGCTGACCCCCGAGGTGGCCGCTGATCGTGTGTCCCATCGGCCGGGCCACTTCATGCCGTCGACCCTGATCGCCAGCCAGTTCGCCACCCTCGAATCGCCCGTCGGCGAGCCGTTGACCCTGGCGCTGGATGCCTCGACCCACAGCGTCGAGCAACTGGCCGCGCAGGCTCATGTCTGGTGGCAGGCGAATGGCCTGAAGCAGGCGGTATGAGCGTGCTTGCAAAGACAGCGCTGTCCTCACGGCTTCTGATTAACCCGCTTTAATAACAACAACAACCAGGAGACACCCCCAATGTTTGGCATGTCCCACGAGACGTTCCTGCTGCTCGATGCAGTGGTCACGGTGATCGGGCTTATCGTCCTGATCACCAAGTTCAAGCTTCACCCGTTCATTGCCCTGACCATTGCCGCTGCTTTCCTCGGGCTCACCTCCGGCATGCCGATCGGTACCATCATCAAGGCGTTCCAGGACGGTTTTGGTGGCGTACTCGGTTTTGTCGGCATCATCCTCGCGCTGGGCACGATGCTCGGCAAAATGATGGCCGAATCGGGCGGTGCGGATCAGATTGCACAGACGTTGATCCGTGCCTTCGGCAAGGACAAGGTGCAGTGGGCGATGATGTTCGCCGCGTTCCTGGTCGGCATCCCGCTGTTCTTCGAAATCGGCTTCGTGTTGCTGATTCCGCTGGTGTTCATCGTGGCCCGCCGTACCGGTGTGTCGATCATCAAGATCGGCATCCCGCTGCTGGCCGGCCTGTCGGCGGTACACGGCCTGGTGCCACCGCACCCGGGTCCGTTGCTGGCCATCGGCGTGTTCGGTGCCGACATCGGCAAGACCATTCTGTACGGCCTGATCGTGGCGCTGCCGACGGCCATCATTGCCGGTCCGATCTTCGGTACCTTCATTGCCAAGCACATCCCCGGTCATCCGAATCAGGAGCTGGTGGATCAACTGGCGCGCGAGTCGGATTCCGCCGATCTGCCGAGCTTCGGCATCACCCTGGTGACCGTGCTGTCGCCGGTGTTCCTGATGCTGCTCAAGACCTTTGCCGACGTCGTACTGCCGGACGGCAACTTCTTCCGCACCTTCATGGACCTGATCGGTCACCCGATCTCGGCGCTGCTGCTGGCGTTGCTGCTGTCGCTGTACACCTTCGGTCACAAGCAGGGCATCGGTTCGCAACAGATCCTGAAATGGCTGGATGCGAGCCTGGCACCGACCGCCGCGATCATCCTGATCATCGGTGCCGGTGGTGGCTTCAAGCAGATGCTGGTCACCAGCGGCGTGGGTGACGTGATCGGCCACATGGCGGTGGCCGCGCAGATCTCGCCGATCCTGCTGGCCTGGCTGGTGGCGGCGGTGATTCGTATCGCCACAGGTTCGGCGACCGTGGCGACCATTACCGGCGCTGGCATCGTGGTGCCGGTGGTGGGGATGATGCCGGGTGTGAACCGTGAGCTGCTGGTGCTGGCCACCGGTGCCGGTTCGTTGATCCTGTCTCACGTGAATGACGCCGGGTTCTGGCTGGTCAAGCAGTACTTCAACATGACCGTGGCGGAAACCTTCAAGACCTGGACTGCGATGGAAACCATCCTGTCGGTGGTGGGCCTGGGCTTTATCCTGCTGTTGTCGTTGTTCGTCTAAGCGTCACCGCAAAACCCAATGTGGGAGCGGGCTTGCTCGCGAAGAGGGCTTAATATTCAATGAAGATGTTGAATGTAAGTCCGCTTTCGCGAGCAAGCCCGCTCCCACAGTGTTTTGTGCAGGGTGTCAGGATTTGGTTACTAGTCCATCCGCCCGGAACATCCCGCGAATCCCGCGTACGGCCTGACGGATCCGGTCCTGGTTTTCGATCAGTGCAAAGCGCACGTGATCATCGCCGTACTCGCCAAACCCGACGCCCGGCGAGACACACACCTTGGCCTCGGCCAGCAGTTTCTTGGCGAACTCCAGCGAACCCAGGTGCGCGTAGGCCTCGGGAATCTTCGCCCAGACGTACATCGACGCCTTCGGGTTTTCGACCATCCAGCCCAGCTCATGCAGGCCCTTGACCAGCACGTTGCGTCGCTGCCGATACTGCTCGGCGATGTCGCGCACGCACTGCTGGTCGCCTTCGAGCGCGGCAATCGCCGCCACTTGCAGCGGGGTGAAGGTGCCGTAGTCGTGGTAGCTCTTGATCCGCGCCAGGGCGTTGACCAGTTCCGGGTTGCCGACCATGAAACCGATGCGCCAGCCGGCCATGTTGTAGCTCTTGGACAGGGTGAAAAACTCCACCGCAATGTCCTTGGCGCCCGGCACCTGCATGATCGACGGGGCTTTCCAGCCGTCGTAGACGATGTCGGCGTAGGCCAGGTCATGCACCACCAGCACGTCGTACTGCTTGGCGAGGGCGATCACCCGTTCGAAGAAATCCAGCTCCACGCACTGGGCGGTGGGGTTGGACGGAAAGCCGAGGATCATCATCTTCGGCTTCGGGATCGAGCCGCGAATGGCCCGCTCCAGTTCGGCGAAGAAATCCACGCCCGGCACCAGCGGCACCGACCGCACCTGGGCGCCGGCAATCACGGCACCGTAGATGTGGATCGGGTAGCTCGGGTTCGGCACCAGCACGGTGTCGCCCTGGTCCAGGGTGGCCAGCATCAAGTGCGCCAGGCCTTCCTTGGAACCGATGGTGACAATGGCTTCGCTTTCCGGGTCGATGTCGACCTCGTAGCGTTCCTTGTACCAGTTGGAAATCGCCCGGCGCAGACGCGGAATGCCCTTGGAGGTGGAGTAACCGTGGGTGTCTTCGCGTTGGGCCACCGTCACCAGTTTTTCGACGATGTGCGGCGGCGTGGCGCCGTCGGGGTTGCCCATGCTCAAGTCGATGATGTCTTCGCCACGACGACGGGCGGCCATCTTCAGCTCGGCAGTGATGTTGAAAACGTAAGGGGGGAGTCGATCGATGCGCGCAAAGCGGCGCGGCGAACCTTGTTCGGCCATTGTTGCCTCGGATAACGTAAGCGCCCGGAACCGTCCGAGCGACGCAGGTCACTGCGGTGACCTGTGGCGGAATGTACGGGCAGCTGTGGCAGACTGTCCAGCCTCCATGTAAACAAATTTTTCCGAAGGAATTGGGTCGATGGAATTTTCCAGTGGCTTCTTGCTGAGCCTTTCGCTGTGCCTGGACATAGGCGTCGCCAACATCGCGATGATCACCCTGGCCATGCAGCGCGGTTATTTCCAGGGCTTTGCGCTGGGGCTGGGGACTTGCGTCGGCGACCTGATCTACGCCGTATTGGCACTGGCCGGCATGACCGTGTTGCTGCAGTACGAAAGCGTGCGCTGGGTGTTGTGGATCGGTGGCTCGGCGCTGCTGGTGTACTTCGCGGCGAAGATGATCTATTCGGCGATTCACCACGAGGCGTTGCTGGCCGAGACGGCGGAGGTGGGGAACAATTCCCACCGCAAGGAATTCTTCCGTGGGATTTTTCTCGCCATGTCCTCGCCCAGCGCCATTCTCTGGTTCGCGGCCGTTGGCGGCACGCTGATCGCCCGTTCCGGTGGCGGTGGCCCGCTCAGTTCGGCACTGTTTCTCGGTGGTTTCCTCTGTGCCGGGCTGCTCTGGTCGGCAGGCTTGTGCTTCGCCGCGAGCCACGGCGGCAAGTTGCTCGGTGACAAACTGCTGCGCTATTCCTACATGGCATCGGCGGCGATCTTCTGCTATTTCGCGGTCTACGTGATTCTATCTGGCTACAACGAGTTCGTCGGTGCCGCCGCCGTAGAGCAGCTGCACGCGCTGTAATTGGGCGAATCGGGTTTGGCTTCTATACTCCCAGCCGAACCCATTTTCATGCGTCAGGAGTCGAGCCATGGATGAGCAAACACGCGTTGAAGTGACGGAACCACGCTTCGAACACGGACACTTCCTGCTGATTGCGGGGCTGGGCGGAGCATTCACCCAGCAAACCATACAAGGCATTCCCGAACTCTGGGAGAAGTTCATCCCCCACATCGGCAATGTTCCGGGACAGAAGGGCGAAGTCACCTACGGCGTCTGCTGCAATTTCGACGGCAAGGGCGGCTTCGATTACATCGCTGGCGTCGAGATCAGCAAACTCGACGACTTGCCGGAAACCTATCGCTGGGTGGAAATTCAGCCGCAGCAGTACGTGGTGTTTGAACACAAGGGACCGCTGGACACCCTGCCGCAAACCTTCCAGTACATCCATGGTACGTGGCTGCCGCAGTCCGGCCACGAGCTGTTGGCGGCCCCGGAGTTCGAACGCTACAGCGAAGACTTCAACCCCAGGCTCAACACCGGCAAGCTGGAAATCTGGTTGCCGATCAAGGCCTGACACCGGCAGCGGGAGGCGGATCAGCCGATTCGTCTCTCGATGTCCCACGGCAGCTGATTTATCATCCCCAGCCTTACCCACGCTGATCCCGAGCTGCCATGAACACCGTCATCCGCAACGTCACCCCTGCCGATCTTGACCGCTGCTTTGCCATCGAAACCCTCGCCTATGAAGGTGACGAAGCCGCGACCCGCGAGAAGATCGCCACCCGCATCGCCACCTGGCCCGAGGGTTTTATCGTCGCTGAAGTGGACGGAGTCGTCGCCGGTTTCATCAATTCCGGGGCGGCGTTTCAGGTGGAAATGTCGGACGAGGCGTTCAAGGAACTGATCGGCCACGACCCGGCCGGGCCGCACGTGGTGATCATGTCGGTAGTGGTGCATCCGGATTTCCAGGGGCAGGGCCTGGCCAAACGGCTGATGGGCGATTTCATCGAGCGCATGCGCGCGCTGGGCAAGGTCAGCATCAACCTGATGTGCAAGGAACGGCACATTCCGCTGTACGCCGGGTTCGGTTTTGCCTACATCAAACCCTCGGCGTCCGACCACGGCGGCATGGCGTGGCATGAGATGGTATTGAAGTTGTAAGACTGTTGGAGATCCCTTGTGGGAGCGGGCTTGCTCGCGAAGGGGTCGGCACATCCAACATCAATGTGTCAGGCAGACCGCTTTCGCGAGCAAGCCCGCTCCCACATTCGGTCATCTCAAAAGGTCAGGCCCATCCGCCGCTCATAGCCGATCCGGCCCTTGTACGCCTCGCCGCTGTCGACAAAGCCAAACCTGGCATACAGGGCGATGGCCGCCTCGTTGTCGGCATCCACCGACAGCTCCAGCCCCTTGATTTCCGGCCAGGCTCGGCGCGCCGCCTCGGGCAGTGCCTGCAGGCAGGCCTTGCCGTAGCCTTTGCCCTGCGCGCGTTGATCGACTTGCAGGGCATGCAGGGTGGCGCTGTGTTCATCGGCCCAGGCCGGCAACACCGGCGGGCGCTTGAGCAGCAGGAACGCGACGGGCACACCTTCGGCCAGCAGGGCGAATCCCTTGACGCCGGGGCCGGGCCGAGACAGCAGGGTGTGCAGGGCACCGTGGATATCACCGCAGAACCTGATTTGCTCCGGGTGCACTTCGATGGCCTCGACCTGTTGGCGTTGCAGCGCGTTCAGGCTTTCATAAGGCACGAGTCGAGCTGTCACGGGATTGTCCTTTTTCCTACATGAATGAATCCCGGATTCTAGCGAGTCTGGTGGTTTGGATTATTTTTATTTCACCTGTCGATTTGCCGGATCGCCGGACGACTAAGGGTGTCTTCACTATAAAAACCACGGAGAACCACCATGAACTCGCAAACCCAGATCCAGAACCTGATCGAGACCTATCGTCAGGCCGTGATGGCCAAGGACGTGGATAAAGTCATGACCCTGTATGCCGACGACATCGTCTCCTTCGACGCGGTCAAGGCCCTGCAATTCAAAGGCAAACCGGCGTATCGCGCGCATTGGGAGGATTGCATGAAGATGTGCCCCGGCCCGCACATTTTCGAATTCCATGACATCCGCATCGAGGCGTCCCAGGAAATCGCCTTCGCCCATTGGCTGGCCCACTGCGGCGGTACCAACGACAAGGGCGAAACCCAGGCCTGCTGGATGCGCGGCAGTGCGTGCTATCGCCAGGAAGACGGGCTGTGGCAGATTGTCCACGAACATTGGTCGGCGCCATTCGACATGGCCAGCGGCGCGGCGCTGTTCGACCTCAAGCCCTGATCGTCGGGAAGCCGAGCCGCAATGCCAATCGGCGGCCATAGTTGATCGTTCGAAAAGGAGCGCGTGATGAAGTACTTATGCCTGGTCTACAGCGATGAGCATCTGCTGCATTCGCTACCGGAAAGCCCCAAGGACGCGGAGTGCATGGCCTACGCCGAATCGATCCAGGGCAGCGGCCGGATGGTCGCCGCCGAGGCGCTGGAATCGGTGCAGACCGCCACCACGGTGCGCATGCGCAACGGCAAGATGTCGATCACCGATGGTCCGTTCGCCGAGACCAAGGAGCAACTGGCCGGCTTCTACCTGATCGATGCCAGGGATCTCAACGAAGCCATTCAAGTCGCCGGCAACATTCCGGCGGCCCGGGTCGGCAGTGTCGAAGTGCGCCCCGTTCGGCAGTTGAATCCTTAGATGCCGGGGTTGCCGGTTCAGGCCCAGGTCGAGCGGGTCTATCGTGAAGACTCGCGGCGGATTCTCGCGACCCTGATTCGCTTGCTGGGGGATTTCGACCTCGCCGAAGAAGCCTTGCACGAGGCGTTTTTCATCGCGGTCGAACGCTGGCAGCGTGATGGCGTGCCGGACAATCCGCGGGCCTGGCTGGTGTCCACCGGGCGCTTCAAGGCCATCGATGCCTTGCGCCGGCGTGCGCGTTTTGCCGCGTCGCAACCCCTGTTGATCGCGCAGCTGGAGGCGCTGGAACAGGCCGACTGGAGTGATGAAGACGTGGAAGACGATCGCCTGCGGCTGATCTTCACTTGCTGCCACCCGGCCCTGGCCGCGGACGCGCAAGTGCCGTTGACGCTGCGGGAAGTCTGCGACCTGACCACGGAAGAAATCGCCCGGGCCTTTCTCTCGGCCCCGGCCACCATCGCCCAGCGCATCGTGCGCGCCAAGGCGAAGATCCGCGACGCGAAAATCCCTTATCAGGTGCCGACGCTGGCTGAGTTGCCCGAGCGTCTGGACAGCGTATTGTGGGTGATTTACCTGGTGTTCAACGAGGGCTATTCGGCGTCCGTCGGGGCCGAGCTGATCCGCGAGGAATTGACCCGCGAGGCGATCCGTCTCGGCCGGTTGCTGGTGGAGCTGTTGCCGGAGCCGGAGGTGATGGGCTTGCTGGCGTTGATGCTGTTGCACGAGTCGCGCCGCCCGGCCAGGACCTCGGCGAGCGGCGAGTTGATTGTGCTGGATGAACAGGACCGTTCGCTGTGGGACGCCGGCTTGATCACTGAAGGCTGCACGCTGATCGAGCAGGCGTTGGGCATGGGGCGATTCGGACCCTATTGCCTGCAAGCGGCCATCGCGGCGGTGCATGCCGAAGCCCCGACGGCGGGGGAAACCGATTGGCCGCAGATTGTCGGCCTGTATGACGTGCTGCTGCGGGCTGTGCCGTCGCCAGTGATCGAGCTGAATCGGGCGGCGGCGATTTCGAAACGGGATGGACCACTGGCGGGGCTGACGTTGGTGGACGCCATTCTGGAGCGCGGAGAGCTGCTCGACTATCACCTGGTGTATTCGGCGCGGGCGGAGTTTTGTCGGCAACTGGGCCGCAAGCAAGAGGCGCGGGTAGCGTGGGAGCGGGCGCTGGCGTTGACCCGGCAAGAGCCGGAGCGGCGGTTTATCGAAGGGCGGCTCAAGGACTTGGATTGATGTGATCTTACTGGCCTCTTCGCGAGCAAGCCCGCTCCCACAATGACGGTGGTGCACACAGATTTTGTGATCGACACAATGACCTGTGGGAGCGGGCTTGCTCGCGAATGGCCGCACCACTATTCCAGCATCTTGCCCAGCAACCAGCTTCCCGCCGGCCCCGGTGGATTCAGCCGCGACCACAACGCATCCACCGACACCGTTTTCGGCCATCCACGCACCACCAGTTCCTGTAACGAACCAGGCCCGAAGCGCTCGACCAGCCAGCGGGGCAGCGGCGCCCAGCCGAATCCGCCCTGGGCCATTTCCAACAGCATCAGGTAGCTCGGGGCCGACCAGACGCGACCCTTCGCCCGGCTTTCATAGGGATTGATGATGGTGGCCAGGCGCAGCTCGCGGTGCTGCTGCAGTGCGTCCTGATCGACGTAGTCCAAAGTTGCCAACGGGTGTGCCGGGGACACGAACAGGGCGATTTCCGTGCGTTCGTCCACCGTCGAGCTGACCAGGTCCGGCGGGTAGCTGTCCTGCATTTCGGCGAAGGCGATCTGCGCCCGGCCGCTTTGCACCAGGGACACCAGGTCATCGCATTCGGCGATCAGGCATTCGAGTTCCAGGTCCGGGTAACGCTGCTCGAAGGCACTGAGTGACGCCTCGAAGCGGTCCGACTGATAGGTGTCTGACAGCGCCACCGTCAGCTTCGCCTCCACCCCTTGGGACAATTGGCTGGCGGTCATTTCCAGGCGACTGGTGGCGGCCAGGATGTCCTCGGCCCGTTGCAGCATCACGCGCCCGGCCGGGGTCAGCCCGGGCTTGCGGCTGCTGCGGTCGAACAGCGTCAGGTTCAAGTCGATTTCCAGGCTGGCCACCGCCGCGCTGATGGTCGACTGACTGCGGCCCAGCTTGCGCGCCGCCGCGGAAAACGAGCCTTGGGTCGCGGCTTCGACAAACGCCAGCAACACTTCGTGAGAGGCCATGAACTATCGCCTTGATCGATGGTTATTGGTTATGAAGTATCGGTGTGATGACAGATCATGGCAACCACAGTCACTCAAGGGAGTTCGGCCATGAGCGCCAACAAATCCATTACTGAACGTATTTTCCAGGCCATCGGTTTCGAACTGCTGGCGATCCTGATCTGTACCCCGTTGCTGGCCTGGATCATGAACAAACCGATGCTGGAAATGGGCATGGTCACCCTCCTCATTGCAGCGCTGGCCCTCGCCTGGAACGTGGTCTTCAACGGCCTGTTCGACCGGGTGCTCAAGCGCTTCGCCATCGTGCACAACGCCTGGGTCCGGGTGGTGCATGCGCTGTTGTTCGAAGGCGGCCTGGTCGCCCTCGGCGTGCCGCTGATTGCCTGGTGGCTGAATGTCAGCCTGTGGCAGGCGTTCCTGCTGGATATCGGCGTGCTGCTGTTCTTCCTGCCGTACACCTACGTCTATCACTGGGTGTATGACGTGGTCCGCGAGCGGATGGTGGTGGCTCGCGAGGTTTGCTAAATAGCGAACCAGGTTTTGTGGCGAGGGGGCTTGCCCCCGTTTCGGCTGCGAAGCAGCCGCAAAGCTTGGGACCGCTTCGCGCTCCAACGGGGGCAAGCCCCCTCGCCACAGGGTATTCCAATCGCCGTTGTTAGGCGTCTTATAGAAACATCCCTCCCGACGCCTCGATGCGCTGGCCATTGATCCACTGGCTACCCGGCGCCAACAGCAGCGCAATCGCGGCACCGATGTCATCCGGCAAGCCGGCGCGCCCCAGGGCGGTGTTGTTCGCCACCAGCGTGTTCAACTCGGGGTTGTCGCGCACGGCGCCGCCACTGAAATCCGTTTCTATCGCCCCCGGTGCCAGGATGTTCACCGCGATGTTGCGCGCGCCGAGTTCCTTGGCCTGGTAGCGGGTCAGCACTTCCATCGCGCCTTTCATCGCCGCGTAGGCACTGTGCCCCGGCAGGCTGAAGCGGGCCAGGCCACTGGAAATGTTGACGATGCGCCCGCCGTCATTAAGCAATGGCAACAGCGTCTGCGTCAGGAAAAACGGCCCCTTGAAGTGGATGTTCACCAACAGGTCGAACTGTTCGACGGTGGTGTCGACGAAGTTGGCGTGCAGGCCGATCCCGGCGTTGTTGACCAGAAAGTCGAAGCGCTCGCGTTCGAAGTGGCTGTGCAGGACCTTTGCCACGTCGCTGGCGAAGGCGTCGAACTGCTCACTCCGGGCGACGTCCAGTTGCAGCATGACGGCGCGACCGCCGAGGCTTTCGATCTCGGCCACCAGTGCCTGCGCCTCATCGGCGCGGCTGTTGTAGGTGCCGATGATGTCGATGCCTTGGGCGACCAGGTGCAGGGCTGCGTTTTTGCCGAGGCCTCGGCTGGCGCCGGTGATCAGTGCGATTTTACGGTTCATGGGACTTCCTCAGGTGCAGTGGGCGGTTGATGTGAGGAAGTTTATTTATCCGCTTGGTGGTGATAAACAGAGTGAAACCGGAATCACTGGTCGGTTAATCCGAACAATAAAAGAGCAGGCCGATGAACAAACTGGAACTGTTGCGCACCTTTGTCCGTGTCAGCGAGATGTCGAGCTTCACCCTGGCTGGCGAAAGCCTGGGCCTGCCACGCTCAACGGTGTCCGAGCATGTGAAGGCCCTGGAGGTCTTGCTCGGCACTCGCCTGTTGCAACGCACCACGCGCAAAGTGCAGGCGACCCAGGATGGCCTGGTGTTGTACGAGCGCAGCAAGGACCTGTTGTCGCACATGGACGAAATCGAGGGATTGTTTCGCCAGGACGAGGCGTCGCTGGTCGGGCGGATTCGCATCGACCTGCCGAACATTCTCGCGCGCCGGGTGGTGATGCCGCGCTTGCCGCAGTTCATGGCGCGGCACCCGTTGCTTGAACTGGAAATCAGCAGCACCGACCGCCGGGTCGATCTGCTCGCCGAAGGCTTCGATTGCGTGCTGCGCATCGGCGCCCAACCGGATCAATCGGTGGTGGCGCGACACCTGTGTGACTTCACCATGGTCAACTGCGCCAGCCCTGCGTATGTGCAGCGCTATGGCGTGCCCGAGCGCCTGGAAGACCTGGCACAGCATCGGCTGGTGCACTACGTCGGCGTACTGGGCGGGCGTTCGGAAGGGTTTGTGTACGTCGACAAGGGGCAGGTGCAGCGAATGCCGATGGCCGGCAGTGTCACGGTCAACAGCACTGATGCCTACGAGGCCGCCTGCCTGGGTGGTTTCGGCCTGATCCAGGCGCCGAGGATGGGCATGCAGCAATACCTGCAAAACGGTGAATTGGTGGAGGTGTTGCCGCAATTCAACGCGCCGTCCATGGAGGCATCACTGCTCTACGCCCGGCAGCGGCATTTGCCGTTGCGGGTGAGGGTGTTCATGGACTGGCTGGGGGAGGTGATCCGCTCGCAAGCCTGAACCCGGGCTTTTTGTGGGAGCGGGCTTGCTCGCGAAAGCGGTATGTCATTCAGCAATGATGGCGACTGACACTCCGTCTTCGCGAGCAAGCCCGCTCCCACAGGGTTTTGGGTTGGTTCCAGGCCTTTGGATCAGACGTGGAAGTAACCCACGCACGAATCGAACGGCAGGCGTTTGAGTTCGATCTTGTTCAGGTCGAGCACTTCACGCAGGGCCTTGGTTTCGCCCGGGAAGTTGCGGTAGGCCACTTCGTCGAGCACCACGATCGCGCCTTTGGGCATGTACGGCAGGAAGGTTTCCAGCGCGACTTTGGTCGACTCGTACAGGTCGGTGTCGAGGATCAGCATGGCCACGACCAGATCGGGACGGGTCTTGACCCACTCCGGTACGGTCTTGACGATGTCGCCCTTGACCAGCTCGCAACGCGGAATGCGGTTGACCGGGCGCAGCAGGTCGTTGGCGTCGATCATGTCCTGGATCAGCGACTGGTCGGTGTCGGCGAACATGGTTTCGTTGACGTCGGCCGGATCTTCTTTCTTGTCGATGCTCTGGAAGCCTTCGAAGGTGTCGAAGCCGACGATCGAGCGGTTGATCGCATACGGCTCGAGAATCATCGACAGGTGCATGTAGAGCATCAACGAGTTGCCCTTGTACACGCCGCACTCGATGATTGCGCCCGGTACTTCAGCGACCTTCTTGAACAGCTCCATGCGCGACAGCGCAGCGGTCACGCCAATGCGGTTGGCGAAGACGAATGGGGCGTCGGCCACGTATTCGGCATCGACTCGTTTCAGGACGCCGGAACGGGTTTCGTTGTACTGGGCCTCGGCAGGCGTGATGCGACGCTTGGTCATTGCGGGATTCCTTGGAAGTTCGAAAAGTCGTGGACGTGGAAGTAGTCTTTGAAGCCGGCGCCGACATCCGGGCAGGCGCTGTCGACGTTGATCGCGCCGCGCCGGTGCTTGAGGTCGTCGAGGTGCATCAGGCGAAAATCCACGCTGAAGCGGGTTTGTTGCGTGTAATTGGGCACGGTGCCGTGCAGGTGCGAACCGGAGAACACCAGCATCTCGGCGGTGTTGCCGGCAATGCGCAGTTCGCTGGCATCGTTGATCGATTCGGTGGGCACCGGGTGCTGGCGTGCCTCTTCCTTGACGTTGTCCTTGGCGCGCTGGCGTTGTACGTCGATCCAGTCAGACAGGCTCCACTGCGCCGAGGTGTTTTTCACCGGGACATCGAAGTAGGCCGGGTTGATCATCATCGTCTGGTCCGGCTGGATGGTGTAGACCGGCATCCAGGTATTGATCTGGCAGTCGACACCGCCGTACCAGGTATCGCGATGGGGCTTGTAGGCATAGCTGACGCCGGCGTGCAGGTAGTCGTAGTTGGGCACGACACGGATGCGCGGTACGTCGAAAATGAATTCCTCGGGAGCGGCACCGATTTCGTCGGTGAAGCTGCGGATCAGCTCCTTGGCCCGCAGGCTGTTGGTGAACTGGCCCTTGAGGCGGGTGACCAATACCACGAACTCTTCCACCGGCATCAGCGTGTGCAGCGCCTGGTGGTTGGTTTCGCCATCGAAGGCGGCCGTGATGCTTGCCTGCGCGAAAGCACAGAGTTCTTTGGCTGCGCGTAACTGCGTGTTCAGGAAAATATCGCCCGCGTAAATGGCTTCTTTAAAGTCAGCTTTCTGTTGCAGCTGATTGATGTACAGATTCACGGTTCCTCTCCTGAATACATCGAGTGTCTTATGAGTCGGCATCGCGCTAACAAACTGAAGGGTTGCCGGAGGCGTGGTGCGTCAATAAAGCGCAAGCCCTCGAGTTTGTGAGCAAATGCCGTGCCGCTGGACGAAAAAAATCCCGGCGGGAAAACCCGCCGGGATGATGTGCTTCGAACCTGTACCCTGTGGGAGCGGGCTTGCTCGCGAAGGCGGTCTGACCTTCAGCATCGATGTCGACTGACACGCCGTCTTCGCGAGCAAGCCCGCTCCCACAATCAGAACAACTGCGTGAACAACCAGTACAGGCTGCCCGACAGCAGGATCGCCGCGGGCAAGGTCAGCACCCAGGCCATCAGCAGGTTGCGGATGGTCTTCATCTGCAAACCGCCACCGTTGGCGACCATGGTCCCGGCCACACCCGAGGACAGCACATGCGTGGTCGACACCGGCAGGCCGAACATGTCGGCGGCGCCGATGGTCAGCATCGCCACGGTTTCTGCCGAGGCGCCCTGGGCGTAGGTCAGGTGGGTCTTGCCGATTTTCTCGCCGACGGTCACCACGATGCGCTTCCAGCCGACCATGGTGCCCAGGCCCAGGGCGATGGCCACGGCGATCTTCACCCACAACGGAATGAACCGCGTGGCGTTGTCGATCTGTTGCTTGAACAGTTGCAGCTTGCCGTTGGTGTCGGCGTCGAAATTGCCGACCTTGTTCTTGTCCATCAGGCGAATGGTTTCGCTGCTCAAATACATGTCGTTACGCACGTTGCCCACGGCTTCGGCCGGGACTTTGGACAGCGAGCCATAGCTTTTCACCTGGGCGCCGATGCTGCCGGTCAGCGCGGCCAGCGCCGGCACCAATTGCGGGGTCGCCTGCTTGGAGCGCACGTATTCGGACAGCACCGGCCGCGGGTCGGCGGGTGCTGGCAGCGGCGCAGCTTTCACCAATGCTTGCTGGGTGACTTCGGCGACCGCGGCGAACTGCAACGCTTGATCCGCCGGCATGGTGCGGTTCAACGCATACGCCATTGGCAGCGTGCCGACCAGGATCAGCATGATCAGGCCCATGCCTTTCTGGCCGTCGTTCGAGCCGTGGGCAAACGACACACCGGTGCAGGTCATGATCAGCAGGCCGCGAATCCACCATGGCGGCGGGGTCTGGCCCTTTGGCTCCTTGTACAGCGCACGATTCTTGACGAACGCGCGCAGGGCCAGCAACAGCAGCGCGGCGCAGCCGAAGCCGACCAGCGGCGAGAGCAGCAGGGCGTAACCGATCTTGGTCGCCTGGGCCCAGTCCACACCGCTGGTGCCGTCGCGGCCGTGCATCAGGGCATTGGCCACGCCGACCCCGATGATCGAGCCGATCAGGGTGTGCGATGACGACGCCGGCAGCCCCAGCCACCAGGTGCCGAGGTTCCACAGGATCGCGGCGATCAGCAGGGCGAAGATCATCGCGAACCCGGCGGACGAGCCGACTTGCAGGATCAGCTCCACCGGCAGCAGGGCGATGATGCCGAACGCCACCGCGCCGCTGGACAGCAGCACCCCGAGGAAGTTGAAGAACCCGGACCAGACCACCGCCACGTTCGGCGGCAGCGAGTGGGTGTAGATCACCGTGGCCACCGCGTTGGCGGTGTCGTGGAAGCCGTTGACGAACTCGAAGCCCAGGGCGATCAGCAGCGCCACGCCGAGCAGCAGGAACGGCGTCCAGGTGGTCACCACCGTGCCGAGTTCGTTCATGTCGTGCATCAGGCTGTAGGCGGTAAACAACAAGCCGATGGCCAGCACGGCCACAAACACCACGACGGTGATCAGGCTGGGTTTTTTGTCGAATTGCAGTCTGGCGCTACTGGCGGGTGTCGGGGCGGCGGTGAAGGAGGGCGTAGCCATCACAGACATTCCTGAGGAGGGAAGGAGTACCAGTGATAATCGTTGCCAATTGTTACAGGGAGACTGCTCTGGGTCAGTATTTGGTTTTTTTTGCAGGGCCGCTGATCTGAAGTCGAGCGCGGAAAACTGTGGGAGCGGGCTTGCTCGCGAAAGCGGTGTGTCAGCCGACAACAATGTTGGATTTGCCGACGCCTTCGCGAGCAAGCCCGCTCCCACAGGGACTGCAGTTGCGTTCAGTAATCCTGCTGCTTGCGAAACGCCCAGCGTCCGGCGATCACGGTAAAGGTCGCGACCAGCGCCACCAGGATCCAGAAACCTTCCGGGTCACCGGCCAGCGGAATGCCGCCGACGTTCATGCCGAAGAAACCGGCGATGATATTGATCGGCAGCGCCAGCACCGTCACCACCGTCAGGGTGAACAGCGTGCGGTTGGTCTGCTCGTTGATGTTGGCGGCGATCTCTTCCTGCAGCAGCTTGATCCGCTCACCCAGCGCCGTGAGGTCGTTGATGATCAGCGCAAACTCTTCGGTGGATTTGCGCAATTCCTTCACGTCTTCCTTTTGCAGCCATTGCGGGGGTCGGTTGAGCAGGCGCAGCAACGAGCCTGGCTCCAGTGCCAGCAGCCGTTGCAATCGCACCAGCACCCGGCGATTGGCGCCCAACTCGGCGCGGTTGGTCGACAGCCGCGAGGAGAGCAATTCGTCTTCGATCTGATCCACGCTCTGGCTGGTCCTGCGCACGATCTGGGTCAGCACTTCCCCCTGATCGCGCAGCAGATGCACCAGCAGTTCCAGCGGCGAGCGAAAGCATTCCCGGGCTTTCACCGACGAGCGCAATTTGTCCACCGAGTGCAGCGGTTGCAGGCGGGCGCTGATGATCAGCCGGCTACGGGCGCACACCCACAGGGTCGAGACATCCGAGGACACCATGTTGCTGAGGTTGAACACCACGTCGTTGACCACCGCCAGCAACGCGGAGTCGACATGCTCGATGCGTGTAGAGCGCGAGCCCTCGTGCAGGGCTTCGAAAAACTCCTCGGGCAATTCCAGATGGCTCTTCATCCAGCGTTCGCACGCAGCGTGGGCGAGGTTCAGGTGCAGCCACAGGAATTGCTCGTCGCTCTCCGGTTGTTGCAGGTACTGCAAGGCCTCGGCGGAATTGATTTCCCGGCCGGCCTCACCGGGGCGAAAACTGAAACCGTAGAGCAGGCCGAACAGATCCGTGTCGCGATGGCTTTGATCGATGCTGTGGTTCATGAGGACTCGCAAGGGGAGGCGCCTGTCACGTGTTTTACAGGTTCACTTGAGCGGCATGATCGCAAGCCGTGATGACGTTTTTGTGACAGGAAAATAACGTAAACGATTGCTCTACCGGCGGTCGGATTTTTCTCAAGAACCGCTCTGGCACTCCGATCACGCTTGGGTTCAGTTGCGCGCCGCAGGCCTCGGCCGTGATCGCAGACAGGGATGTCCGGACACCTTTCACGCCTTGCCTGGGCGTGCCTCATTCCTGTCATGAGTACCCTCCGATGCTTTTGCAAAAGTCCCTGAGAGCACAAATTCTCGCCCTGTTGAGCGGCAGCCTGCTGGCGATGCTGTTGATTGCCCTGGCGTGCTTTCACTTGCTGTCCAGTGGCGTGCAGCGCTACGCCAATCTGATTGAAGGCCCGCTGCATACTTCGCAATTGATCGATGAAGCCAACCTGCAATTCAAGGTGCAAGTTCAGGAATGGAAAAACGTGTTGTTGCGCGGCAAGCAACCGGCGGACCTGAGCAAGTACTGGGGGCAATTCGAAGAGCGTCAGCGCGATGTGCAAAACATCCTTGGCGAACTGGCCGGGCAGAAGGGTATCGACCCGCAACTCAAGCGCCGCATTGAACGCCTGCGTGACGAACATCGTCAGTTGGGCGCGGCCTATCAGAAGGGCCGGGACGCGTTCGTTGCCGCAGGCGGCGACCCGACGGCGGGCGACACGGCAGTCAAGGGCGTGGACCGCGCCACCAGCGACCAGATGAGTGAACTGGTCAGCGAGTTGCGCAAGCAGGGCGCCGAGCAATCGACCCTGATCAGCGCCAGTGCCGATCGCACGGTGTTGCTGGGGCTTGTCGTGATGCTGGTGTCGGGGCTGCTGATCGGCCTGCTGAGCCTGTGGCTGGTCAACCGCAATCTGGTCGAGCCGATCCGCAAGCTGATCGAATATGTGGCGCAGCTCAGCCAGGGGCGTGTTGCCGAGCGCGTGGCCAGTACCCGTCAGGACGAGTTGGGCAAACTGGCGATGGCCGCCAACACACTGCGCGATTTCCTCGCCGACACTTTCAGCCGCTTGCAGCGCAGCGCGTCGGACCTGGACAGCGCCAGCGGCGAGTTGAATTCGATTGCCACCGTGATGGCGGGCGGCACCAACGAGCAGTTCAACCGCACCGATCAGGTGGCCACGGCGATGAACGAAATGTCCGCCACGGCACAGGAAGTTGCCCGGCATGCCGCCGAAGCGGCGCGGGCCGCCGACGATGCCGACCAGTCCGCCCAGCAGGGCGAAAAAGTCATGCAGGGCACCATCCACACCATCACCCGGATGCGCGGTGAAATCGCCAACACCGCCACGGTCATCCGCCAACTGGAAACCGACAGTGGGCGCATCGGCAAGGTCCTGGAAGTGATTCGCGGCATCGCCGAACAGACCAATCTGCTGGCGCTCAACGCAGCCATCGAAGCGGCCCGCGCCGGTGAGGCCGGGCGCGGCTTCGCGGTGGTGGCCGATGAAGTGCGCAGCCTGGCCCAACGCACGGCGGCGTCGATCATCGAGATCAACCAGATCATCCAGACCGTGCAGACCGGCGCGGTGGAAGCAGCCCAGGCGATTGAAAGCGGTCAATCGCGCAGCGAAGAAAGCGTGCAGCAAGTGACCGAGGCTGGCGCCATGCTCGAACGCATCACCCTGGCCGTGGAAGCCATCCGCGACATGAACCGCCAGATCGCCACGGCCGCCGAAGAGCAGACCTCGGTGGCTGAAGACATCTCGCGCAACCTCACCGAGATCACCAGCATCGCCAGCACCAACCTGGACAACGTACAGCGCACTGAAGCGGCCAGCAGCAACCTGCACGGTTTGTCGGGGCAGTTGAACGAGGTGACGGCGCGCCTGAGCGCCTGAATCCCGAACACAAAAAAGCCGCACGATTGCTCAATCGTGCGGCTTTTTTGTGTTTCGGGATCAGGTGTCCTGTTTGTTTTTCAGGACCTTGCCGTTGGAGGCATCGATGTCCACATCCCACTCGACGTTCTTGGCGTCGCGCAGTTCGATTTCGTACTCGTAACCGTTGAAATGGTTGTCCAGTTCGGTCTTGGTGATCGTTGCACCCGGGTGCAGCTCCAGCGCGATCTTGTTCAAGTCTTCCAGCGGCTTGATCTTGCCGTCCTTGACCAGTTGCGGGATCTCATCGACCCGCACATCGGCCTGGGCCAGGCCCGCGGTGAGGGTCAGGGTTGCAGCGGTCAACAAAACAGTCAGGGTTTTCATGGGATTCTTTCCTTGGGCGATCCGTTCAAGTGAGATCAGGTTAGCGTGAGTAACTTAATCCACCCTTAAAACCCCCTGCATGTCCTGCATCAATCCCTGTGGGAATGTGTGTTCGCCGCAAATTTTGCTGGCACACGCATAACCTGTGGGAGCGGGCTTGCTCGCGAAGACGGACTTACATTCGACATCGATGTTGGCCGGCAAACCGCTTTCGCGAGCAAGCCCGCTCCCACAGGTTTTGTGCAGTTGCGGATCAAAAGCCGTTGCTCTTCAACACCTGATCGACACTCGCCACCGGACGTTTATAAAACTTCAACAACTCACTGGCGCGGTTGGTGAAAATGCCGTCGACCCCGGCGTCCATGACTTTCCGGTAGTCCACCGCCTCGTCGATGGTGTAGACGTGCACCAGCAGCCCCTGAGCGTGGGTGTACTGGTTCATCCACGGTTGCACCAGGTCCGAATAGCTCTGGTCGCCACCCTGGGTCAGTGCGGCGGACGGTCCGGTGCCGATGGCACCCTGGGCCTTGGCGTAGTCGATCCACTGCTGGAACTCGGCTTTGTCCTTCGGTTCCTGTGCGGCGTAGTAAGCGGCTTTGTCCTTTGCGCCGGACTCGGCAAATGTCACCTTGGACTTGGGCTCGATACTGCCTTCACCGACCCACAACAGCAGGATCTTCGGCACCGCCGGCATTTCCTTTTGCAGCAGTTCCAGGCTGCTCTTCTCGAAGGTCTGCAGGACTACCTTGCCTTTACCCTGGCCGACCGCCAGCTCGCTTTTCGCCAGTTTCGAACCGGTCGGGCTCAGCCAGCCGCGGTCCTGAAGTTTTTCCCTGAGGTCATGTTCGATGCCGGGAAACTGCTTCGGCTCCTTGGTCTCGATGTACAGGCCGGGCTTGTGCAGGGCATTGCCCTCGGCGATGTCGATGATTTCATCAAGGGTCAGGATCTTCAGGCCGGCGAAGGCCGGGCGCGCGCGATCCGGGTACGCGGCGTTGAACCAGCTGCCCGCATCCAGGGTTTTCAGCTCGGCCATGGTGAAGGCATTGGCCGGGCTGTCCTTGCGCTCGGGGAATTTGCTGGCGACGTCGGTGGTGCGTTGCAGGTTGTTGTCATGCAGGGCAAACAGCACGCCATCCTTGCTGCGTTGCAGGTCCATTTCCAGGTAGTCGGCACCCAGGTCGCGGGCAGCCTTGTAGGCGGCGGCAGTGGATTCCGGAGCATCGAAAGACGCGCCACGGTGGGCGATCACCGCGGGGTGCGGAATCCCCAAACGGCTTGCCAGTGCCGTGGGGCCGGGTTCGCTGGCGGCCTGGGCCTGGCCGAAGCCGAGCAACAGGCTCAGTAACAGGGCGCTTCTGGTAAAGGGTGCAGGCATGGTCGAGTTCCTTTCGCAATGAGGGGGCGGTTCCTTTTAACAACTGATCATTGCACGCGCTATCGCGATAGCGACACAAACCTGTTCAACGCGGCACTTTTTCAGCGCATTTGTGCGCTTCTTTGCAGTAATCTTGGCCTCGGCCATTTCCCCGGCAGAGGGAAACCCATGCACCTGCCTTGCGTGTAGACCATCGATCAGCGGTCCGTTGCGACCTTATGTGAGGTTTACCATGCGCATCACTTCCCAGCTCATCTGCCAGGCGGCCGACCAACTCAAGGGCTTCGTCGGCCTCAACCGCAAGACCGGGCACTACATCGTGCGCTTCAGTGAAGACTCGTTCGGCATGGACGTGGCGGACGACGGCATCATCCCGACCAGCGAGTTCGTCTGGGTTGCGGGGCCCGGGCAGGCCATGACACTCAAGCGCGAATTGATTCAGTTGTTGCTGGAGCAGAACATCGATGAGCGGGTCAACATCACCGAGCCTTTGCGGGTGTACATGAACCGGCGGGATGTGCCGGAGATTTCAGCGGTTCGCAGCCTTGTTCAGGGCTGAGTTTTTGCGGTGATTTGACGGGCCCTTCGCGAGCAAGCCCGCTCCCACAAGTCTGATGGCAGCACACGAAACCTGTGGGAGCGGGCTTGCTCGCGAAGACGGCCTCAAGCACACCACATCATTTACAAGCTGAACCCGTAGACCCGCTCAACCCGACACACCCGCGTATGACACCGCGCATACCAGGTCGAGCGCCCACGCTCGCGAATCGCACTGTGCTCCGGGTGATGCTTCCACGCCAGAATCGCCGCCTCACTGGCCCAGTACGACACGGTGATGCCCAGCCCGTCCTCGCCCCGAGCCGATTCCACCCCGAGGAACCCCGGCTGTTCACGGGCCAGTTCCAGCATCCGTGCGGCCGCTTCTGCGTAACCCAGGTCGCCCTCGGTGCGCACCGAGGTGAAGATCACCGCGTAATAAGGCGTCGCCGGCGTATCGGCGATCATGCTGGCTGCCCTGCACAGGCGGCGACAAAGGCACCAACCAATGGCGGCAAGACGCCCTTGAGCGCCTCTCGCTCAGGCTGGAACAAGGTCGCGACAAAAAACGGATGGCCGCTGAGTTCGACTGCGCGCAGGCCTTGCTCCGAATCGTGGCCGACGGCGTGAAGTTCACGCTTGAGCAGCTCCCCTTCGAACTGTGGATTCACCCCATAACGACAGCGATAGCCTTCACGAATCTCGGCGCATCCGTACGCCTCGGCGATCAATGAGCCTTCACGCAAATGAATGCTATCGACGGCTTCCACCAGCGCGCACGTCAGCGGTGTCAGCAGCGCCCGCGTTGCATCGGGCGCCATCTCGCCGTGCTCGGCATCCGACCAGCCCAGCACATTGCGCGCATATTCCAGCACCGCGTGTTGAAAACCGCCGCAGGTGCCGAGGAAAGGTCGCCGTTGTTCGCGGGCAAAACGGATCGCGTGTAATGCGCCGTCCATGTTGCGATACGGGCTGGCCGGTACACACCAGAAGCCGTCGTAGGTGTGCAGCGGTGTCCCGGTATGGATTTCATCGGTGGCCAGCCACTGCCATTGCAGGTTCAGGCCGGTGTGTGCGGCGACCTTTTCGAGGGCGATGGGTATGGCCTGGTGGGCGGTGACCTGTGGGTCGTGGTCGCCGATCAGGGCGATGCGAATCGGGCTGTTTTCCATGGGGGGCCTCTGCACTTGTTGATTCCTGGTGCCCACTATAGATTGGCGCTCACGCACTCAATATTGGCGTTTTCCCAAGTGATCAATGCAGCGACGCACTATCGACTGGACTACCCGGACCTGGCCCTGATCCTTGCGCTGGTGCGCGGCGGCTCTCTGGCCCGGGCTGCGCAGCTGTTGAAGGTGGATGTCTCGACGGTGTTTCGAGCGGTTCGCCGGCTGGAGGCTGCACTGGGTCAGCAACTGTTCGAAAAGAGTCGCGCCGGTTACCTGCCCACCACCCTGGCGCAGTCCCTGGCTGAACAGGCCGAGCGCGCCGAGCAGGCGCTGGAGGCGGCGCGCATCGGTGTGGAGCAGGGCGGTGAAGTGATCAGCGGCATCGTGCGCCTGACCTGTACCGATTCGGTCCTGCAAGGTTTGCTGTTGCCGGCGCTGGCGCAGTTCATGCCGAACTATCCGGCGCTGACGCTGGAACTCAGCACGTCCAATGATTTTGCCAACCTTAGCCGTCGGGATGCCGATATCGCCCTGCGCCTGACCCGCACGCCACCGGAGCACCTGGTGGGACGGCGACTGGCGGATATTTCCTACCGCGTGTGCGCCAGCGAGCGATACCTGCAATCGATCAACAACACAGACCTGGCCGCATTGACCTGGATCGCCCCGGACGACTTCCTGCCCGATCACCCCACCGTTACCTGGCGCCGCCAGGCCTTGCCGGGCGTAACGCCGGGCTACCGCTGCAACAGCATGCTGTCGGTGACCGAACTGGTCAGGGCGGGGCTGGGTGTCGCGGCCTTGCCGGACTTTCTGATCGGCGACGAATTACAGCCGCTGGGCGAGCCGCTGCACGGATACGACACCGCGCTGTGGCTGCTGACCCGTCCCGACTGCCGCGCCTTGCGCTCGGTGGTCACCTTGTTCGACGAGTTGGGGCGGGCGCTGAAACTGCCGTGAAGCCGTTCAGGCTTTTGGCTCATCCTGGCGCACGAAGTGTTGATGCATTTCGCTGGTCAGGTTTTCGATGCGCTCGGTGAGGGCCTTGGTCATCTCCGTGAGGCGGGTGTTCTGCTCAAGCAGTTCCAACAGTTGCGCGGTGTTTTTCGCAGCTTCCGCCTGCCGTTCGCTGTTGGCGATTGCCAGCGCTTCGCGATGCTGTGCATCGGCATCGGTCTGGGCTTTGTCCCGCGCGGCCTGGCGAGTCTGGGCCAACAGGATCAATGGCGCGGCATAGGCCGATTGCAGGCTGAAAGCCAGGTTGAGCAGGATGAACGGGTACGCATCGAAGTGGGTGAAACCGGACAGGTTGAGGCACACCCAGGCCACCACGATCAGCGTTTGTGCGCCAAGAAAGGTCGGGGTGCCAAAGAATCGGGCAAAGGCTTCGGCGCGCAGGGCAAACTTGTCATTGCCAAAGGTCGGCGCCAGGTGGGCATGGGGGCGATGGAAACGCAGGTGATCGACGGCGGCGGTTGCGTGGTTCGTGGTGGTCATGATGCTCTCTGATTGTCGCTGGGACTGAGGCTCACTATAGCTCCAGCGTCATTCAGGCAGTGCTATCACCCGGATTGCATCATACGGCCGACGTTTGCAGGCAGGTGTTGCCGGTGTTGACACTGACCTTGTTGCGCCCGGTGTTCTTCGCGGTGTACAGGGCTTTGTCAGCGTCATCGAGCCAGGCCGTTGCATCGGTAAAAGACGCTTGATAGGCCGCCAGGCCGATACTCAGGCTGACCCGCAATTCGGGCACTTCCCGATGCCGATAGTCCTGCAGCACTTTGCGCAAACGTTCCATGACGTCCATGGCCTGATTCAGCGGCATGTTGGGCAGAATCACGCAAAACTCGTCACCGCCATAGCGACCGGCCAGATCACCTTCACGCAGGTTGCATTGGAGCTCGATGCTCAACTGACGCAATACCGAGTCACCAATGATGTGACCGTAGGAGTCATTGATGGCCTTGAAGTGGTCGATGTCGATCAGTGCGATGCAGGCTTGCTCCTGACGCTGGCTGCACTCGCGAAACTTCAGTTGCAGCAAGTCCTTCCAGGCACCGTGGTTCAGAAGCCCGGTCAAGCTGTCGGTGCGGCTCAAGGCGCTGAGCGTGCGTTTATGCTCCGATAATTTGATCGTCAACCGATAGCAGACCATGCCCAACACCAACGGGTAGAGCGTCAGCATCGGCAAGCACGCCCACACCTGCAATTGCGTGGTCGACAGGGTGTATGCCGCGCCAAACAGCGACCAGGAAATCATTACGCCCGCCGCCTGGCTGAGACTGCCCAGCAGGAACACCCGTTGGCCACCGGCAGCGACGTTGTTCATCGCCATCATCGCCAGAATGGTCACGGTGCAAAGCGGATTGAACTGAAAGGTCGCGACCCAAAAGCCTCCGCACAGCGAATCGTAAAGCAGATTGCGCCGTTCGGCCTTGTAGGGAAACGCCGAGCGACTCGACAGTTGATACGCGAGATGAGGCCAGACAAAACCATTGAGCGCCAGCACAACCCAGATCCAGGCTGGCAGGTGCAGCGGATACAGTGCGGCGGCCACACTGACGCTGCCGATGCCCAAACCGATGGTTCGAGGCATGTAGATGCGTCTGGCGAATGACAAGCCCTTGCCGTGTTGTTTATCCATAATTTCCTGCGCCAGATTCATTCTGAAACACTTTATAGCATGGGACCCAGTATTACCGTTCACCGGTAAAAACGGCGCACATTGTCACTTATTCCAGCCGAAATAATCAGCGTACTTCGAAGCCATCGGGTTGTGGCAAGTGCTGCAAGCCGGGGATCTAGAGCTGGTAACAGGCCAGGAACATGTCCAGTGCGGAATCCGCCACCGTGGTTTGCTCCTCGGCTGACAAGCTGGGCTGCCCCATGGAAATCTGTGGCCAGAATGCAAAGGACTTGAGCAGGCCATGGATCTGCTGAGCGGCGAATTCGGGAGCCACGGCCTTCAATCGGCCATCGGCCTGGGCGGCGCGAATCCACACCGTCAGCCCTTCTTCGCGTTCGCCCATTCGCGCCACCATGTCCTGCGCGCGCCCCGGGGAATGAATCGCCGCCGCTATCGCCACCCGAGCCAGGTCAAGAAAGTTGTCATCGCCCAACATTTGCAGTTTGGCCATCAGCAACACGCGCAGTTGATCGCGCAGCGGCAGGTCGGGACGGTAGGACGTTTCCTGTTTTGCCGTTACCCGGGTCCATAACTGTTTGAGGATCTCGGCGAACAACTCTTCCTTGCTGGGGAAATGGTTGTACACCGTGCGCTTGGACACCCCGGCAGTGGCCGCAATCTTGTCCATGCTGGTGATCTCGAAACCGTTGTCACGGAATTCGTTGATCGCCGCCTGAATGATCGCTTGGCGTTTTCGGTCGGTGAGGCGCTGTGGAGCTGTCATAAGTACGCTTCGGCAGGAAGAAGGGTGGAATTACACTCGGTAGTTTACTTGTCACCGACTTTGATGCAACCTAGAAACTACACTGTGCAGTGTAATGTTTTGTTAATCCTGCCCAGTCAAAAATAGAAAGTCCGGCTGATGCGTGCGTGCCTTGGCCATTTATCGTCCCAAAGCGGAAAATCGCGTTGTGCGCGGTTTTTCTGGAGTCATTCAGACATGGCCAATTCAAACTCCCCGGCGGACAACGCCTCCACGCCTGAAGCGTCCCGACAGGCTCAAGGGCAGTATCAGAACTTCACGCCGATCCAGCGTTTAGGCTTTGGCAAAACCATGGGCATCCTGTGGAACGCGTTGTTCCACAAACCGCAAAACACCCGCCCGAGCGCGCCCGTCCCGGTGCAAGCCCTGACTCAAGCCGCACTGATCGCAGCGCCCAACCACAGCGTCTATCGCCTGGGCCACTCCACCGTGTTGCTCAAGCTGCGCGACAAGTTCTGGATCACCGACCCGGTCTTCGCCGAGCGGGCCTCGCCTGTGCAATGGGCCGGCCCCAAGCGTTTCCACCAGCCACCGATCAGCCTGGAACAATTGCCACCGATCGAAGCGGTGATCCTGTCCCACGATCACTACGACCACCTGGATCATCAGGCGGTGTTGAAGCTCGCGGACAAGACCAAACACTTCCTGACCCCGCTGGGCGTAGGCGATACCCTGATCAAGTGGGGCATCGACGCCAGCAAGGTCCGCCAACTGGATTGGTGGCAAGGCACGGAAGTCGATGGCATCCAGTTCATCGCCACCCCGTCGCAGCACTTCTCCGGCCGTGGCCTGTTCGACAGCAACAGCACCCTTTGGGCGTCGTGGGTGATGATCGACGGCGACACGCGCATCTTCTTCAGTGGCGACAGTGGCTACTTCGACGGCTTCAAACGCATCGGCGAACAGTACGGCCCGTTTGACCTGACCCTGATGGAAACCGGCGCCTACAACGTCGACTGGCCGCACGTGCACATGCAACCCGAACAAACCCTGCAAGCCCACCTCGACCTCAAGGGCCGCTGGCTACTGCCGATCCACAACGGCACGTTCGACCTGTCGATGCATGCCTGGTACGAACCCTTCGACCGCATCCTGGCCCTGGCCTGGGAGCGCAACGTATCGATCACCACACCGCAGATGGGAGAAGCGTTCAACCTGATGCATCCGCAGCGTGGTGGGGCGTGGTGGCTGGCAGTGGAAGGGGAGAGTGATCGTGTGGTGGTGCAGAACGCGTAGAGAGATGGGCCTCTGTAGGAGCGAGCTTGCTCGCGAAAAACATCAGGACAACGCGATCATTCAGACAACACGCGTTATCGTTAACGTCCATCGCGAGCGAGCTCGCTCCTACAGGGGGGCATTTATGGTCGGTCAGTGAGTTGGCTCACTCCACCATCGCAAAATCCGCCCGCCCAACCGGATTCGGCGTCGACCCTCTCACATTCATCCCTCGCCCCGGCGCAAACCCCGGGAAGAACACCAACCCTTCGGCTTCAAGCCGATAGGCCAGCGCCAGGCGCGTGACATCCAGCACCTCCTGGCGTGCCTCGAAGCGTTGAATGGCCTCCACCGAGACCCGGGACTCCCGCGACAGCTCTTGCACGCTCCAACCCAGCATCGCTCGGGCCTGGGCGCAGTGGGTCGGGGTGAATTGGAAGAGGGCGATACGTTCCAGGGTGATTTTCATCGCTTGAGAGGCCATGGTGTTCTCCGGGCTCGAGAGTGCTGGTTCAAAATGTACTGTGTTTTTGTACAGTTGTTTTGAGCCCGGATCAAACGCATTTTTTGATTTGTCTTTTCAGGCAGACGAACGGCGCTGCGCTTACTTGCCCGCCAACCCCGGCGCCTCCCGCACGATAAAGTGATCCAGATTCTCGATGTTGGCGCTGAACACCCCGAACGTCTGCTCGGGGTTTTTCTTGCTCGGCACCTGCTTCAGTTCCGGCGTCACCCCATAAAAGAAGCAGTACAACGCCCGCCCGCTCTCGATGGCGTGCTTGATCTCCTCCAGGAACGCCTTGCGCTTGCGGTAGCTGTCGATCAGCTTTTTGCTCAGGTAGACATTGACCGAATAAGGCTTCTTCTCGAACCAGACCTTCTTCTCGAAGTCGATGCGCAAACTCAGGGTGTAGTCCTTGATCTCCTTGACCTTGCCCCAGTAGATCAGCCCCTTGTTGTCCTGCAGATATTCGATCTTCTTGAAAAACGAGCCGTAGGGCGCGGTGTGCTCGCCAACCTTCAGCGGCACGCGCTTGAGCAAATCCTTGTCGTCGAAGTTCGACACAAAACACTCCACCGGGTGGGCGAAAACGCTGGTCTTGTCCGGTGCCGATTCCCTGCCCGGTTGCTCGACATTGCCTGGCGCCGAAGGCGTCAGCGACGCATCCCGCCCCCCATCCGCCGCGAGCTTCGGGCTGGACGGCTTGCGCACATACTCGCGTCTGGTCAGTAACAATTCTGACGGGAAATGCTCCTCGCGAATGTCATCCGTTTCCGCATCCTCCACACCCGACGCCGGCGTCTTCAGGCTCGCATAAGGGCACCCCTCGACATGCCGCGTACTCGGCAGGTTCTTGAAGTGTGGCGTGCGCACGTAATTCACATTCTTCGCGTTGAAGGTGCCCAGCTCATTGCTCGCATCGAACGCCAGACGACAGGCATCGTTGGGGCACTGGAAATGCTCCCTGGACGAATCGAACGCCATCGTCTCGTCGAAATTCAGGTCCCGAACGTCATAGATCGACAACTTGTCGTCAAGGCTGAGGCAGTAGGCGAGGTCGAATTTCATGTCGGGTTCCAGGTCCTTTAGATGAACAGCTTCCAGTGCTGACGCATTCGAAGCAATAGCTACACTGAGATCACTTCAAGATCGCCAGGTCTGCACAGTCCCCCAAAGAGGGCGGTTTCATGAGCCAATCAGATGCTTCGCCGCCCCTCCCGGAGCCGGGCCGGATAGCACGCCGGGATGAACAGACCGGATGGCGCCGCTGGCTACCGGGGCTGGGCATGCTGCGCGAATACCAAGCGGCATGGTTGCGTTACGACATCGTGGCCGGCCTGGTGCTGACCACGATGCTGGTGCCGGTCGGTATCGCCTATGCAGTGGCGTCGGGCGTGCCCGGTATTTATGGCCTGTACGCGACCATCGTTCCGCTGCTGTTCTATGCCTTGTTCGGCCCCAGCCGGATTCTGGTGATGGGGCCGGACTCCTCCCTGGTGGCTGTCATCCTTGCGGTCATCATTCCACTCTCCGGCGGCGACCCGCAGCGAGCCGTCGCCCTGGCGGGGATGATGGCGATCGTTTCGGGAGCGGTGTGTATCCTGGCCGGCATCGCGCGCCTGGGTTTTATCACCGAGCTGCTGTCCAAGCCGATCCGCTACGGCTACATGAACGGCATCGCACTGACCGTATTGATCAGCCAGCTGCCCAAGCTGTTCGGTTTTTCGATTGAGTCTGACGGTCCTTTGAGCAGCCTGTGGGCCATCGCTTCGGCGGTAATGGAAGGAAAGGTCAACTGGACCACCTTCACGGTCGGCGGGCTCACCCTGGCAGTGATCCTGCTGCTCAAAAGAAGACCGCAATTGCCGGGCATCCTGATCGCCGTGGCAGGCGCGACGGTCGCCGTGGGTGTATTCGACCTTGCGACACGCGCCGGTGTGTCGGTCCTCGGTTCGCTCCCGCAAGGCTTGCCGGGCTTCGCCATCCCCTGGATCACCCGCGCCGATATCGTTCCGGTCGTGATCGGCGGCTGCGCCGTCGCGCTCGTCTCGTTCGCCGACACCAGCGTGCTGTCCCGTGTCTACGCGGCGCGCACCCGTACCTACGTCAACCCGAACCAGGAAATGGTGGGCCTCGGCATCGCCAACCTCGCAGCCGGTTTTTTTCAAGGCTTCCCGATCAGCAGCAGTTCGTCACGGACGCCCGTGGCCGAGGCCGCCGGTGCCAAGACCCAAATGACCGGGGTCGTCGGCGCACTGGCGGTGGCCTTGCTGCTGGTGGTGGCACCGGACCTGCTGCAACACCTGCCGTCCAGCGCACTGGCGGCGGTCGTGATCGCCTCGGCCATCGGCCTGATCGAGATCAGCGACCTGCGCCGGATCTATCGCATCCAGCGCTGGGAATGCTGGCTGTCGATTGTCTGCACGGTCGGCGTGGCCGTGTTTGGCGCGATCGAGGGCATCGGCCTGGCCATCGTCATCGCAATCGTTGAATTCCTCTGGGATGCCTGGCGCCCGTATTCCGCGGTATTGGGCCGCGCCGAGGGGGTCAAGGGCTACCACGACATCACACGCTATCCCGACGCACACCTGATACCCGGCCTGGTCCTGTTTCGCTGGGATGCGCCCTTGTTTTTCGCCAACGCCGAGCTGTTCAACGACCGCGTGCTGGACGCCGTGGCGGCATCGCCCACACCCGTGCGCTGGCTGGTGGTCGCCGCAGAGCCGGTCACCAGTGTGGACGTGACCTCCGCCGACATGCTGGCCGAGCTGGACGACACCCTGCACGCGGCGGGAATCGAGTTGTGCATTGCCGAGATGAAAGACCCGGTCAAGGACAAGCTCAAGCGCTTCGGGCTGTTTGCGCGACTGGGGGAGACGGCGTTTTTTCCTACGATCGGGACGGCTGTGGAGAGCTATGTGGCGAATTACCAGGTGGATGACAGGGAGCGGGAGGATGAAGGGAAGTGATTGCCGTGAAACCCGCGAGATCGAAATAGAAACTTCACATCAAGGAGCGAACCATGCCGAACAACTGGCCCGCCGGGATTGAACACGTCGTCGTGCTGATGATGGAAAACCGTTCGTTCGACCATTTGCTGGGGGACTACACAAGCATCAATCCCGCGTGTGACGGTATCAACCGCAAGGCGCCCAGCACCAACCCGCTGAAGCTGGCCAACGGCAGTTCGACGGTGATCACCCAGGCGTCGGAGTTCCCGGAGAACTACAGCCTGTGGGCGCCGCCGCCCCCTCTGCCTCCGGCGCTGCCGCCGGGCAACAGCGAGGGTTTCGACCTTGGCCACGAGTTCGTCAACGTGGAGAAGCAACTGGGCGTGTCCTTCAAGACCAGCCCGGCCAACCCCACGCTCGCCGGCTTTGCCCAGGACGCCTACGACAAGGCCCGCAGCGACCTGAAGGTGTACAAAACCTGGTCGCAGTCCATGGCCCAACGGGCGATGAACTACATCCCGTTCGGCGCCACGCCAGCGCAGGATACGTTGCCGGCCATCCAGGGACTGGCGCGTAATTTCACCGTGTGTGATCGCTGGTTTTCCTCAGTGCCGGGCCCGACCTGGCCGAACCGTTTTTTTGCCATGCTCGGCAGCTGCAATGGCCACCTGCTGATGCCTTCCACCGGCACGGTGTTGGCCGGCATCAAAAGCCTGATCGCGCAGTTCGGTGGCGAGAGTATTTTTTCGCTGCTGCGCAACAACGGCCACGACGCGCGCATTTATTCCGATGGCGCGATCCCGCTGGCGGCGCTGGTCAAGGGTGGTTTGCAGCACCTGAGCATCGACGACTTCAAGTCGGACGTCGCCGGTGACAGGCTCCCTGAACTGTCCTGGATCGAGCCGAGCTATGGCCTGCTCAATGGCAAGCTCGGGCCCAATGTGTCGCATCATCCACCCGAAGATCTGCGCTTCGGCGATCAGTTTGTCGGTGAGGTGTTCAACGCCTTGTCGGCCAATACCGCTGTCTGGAACAAAACCCTGTTCGTGCTGCTGTACGACGAACATGGCGGCTTCCATGACCACGTGGTGCCGCCAACTTGCGTGGCGACCGGTTCAACGGCCGATGTCCCGTGGAAAAATCCCTTCACCCGTCTCGGCGTTCGGGTGCCGGCGATCCTGGCTTCGCCGTGGCTCAAGCCAGGCTTGATTCCCTGGACGGGCAACGTCCAGGCCCAGCATTACGATCACACCAGCCTGCTGGCGTTTCTTTGCGATCATTTCAAATTGCCGCGCAGTGCCCTCGGTCCACGGGTGGTCGCCGCGCAGCACTTCGGCAATGCGCCCATCTGGCGCGCTGCACCGGGCGTAACGGCTGCGCCAAAACTGGCGGCCACCGTGGTGCCAAGTCGTGTTGGATTGCCGTTGATCGAGTCCGAACTGGCGACCCAGAGTCGGCAAGTGGTGGACAGCGCCACCGGTTACCTCGACGGCCTCGACCCAGAGCAGATCTGGAAGAGCAGCGCGCAATGGGTCAGCGGTTTTCTCGGCAACCGCAGCCGCGCCTTGGCTGATCCGGCTCAGGCCGCGCTCACGCCGGCCGCGCCCAGTGCGGACAGCCTGGAGGCGAAACTGCGGCGCCTGCAGGATTTGATGGTCACCGCCCAAGGTCAAACCGTTCGACCTGTTGCAGTACCTGCGAGCAGAGCCTTGGCAGAACCGGGAGCGGAAATCGCACCAACACGGCTGCGCGTCCTGTGCCTGCCGGGTGTCGGCTACACGCCAGCCGGCCAGGGGCAGGGCGGCATCGATGCGAACTGGCAGGACCAATGGCGCACATTGATCCGTACTCAACTGGCACAGAACGGTCGCCCCATCGATGACCAGGACATCGACTTCCTGTCCTTCGACGAGCAACTCAAGGAGGGGCCGGACTTCGCCCAGATCACCCGAGGCCTGGCAATGCTGAGCTCCGACGCCAGGGGCAAGGCCGACGAGAATTTCGGCAGTTGGGGCCTGCCGGTCAACCAGATGTTGCGCACCACCGTCGGCGCCATCGTGCAATGGATCGAAGACGCCGAGTTGCGCACTGAGCTGACGCAACATCTGTTGGCGAAGGTCGAGGCATTCAATCCGCAGATCATCTTCGCCCAAGGGCTGGGCAGCCTGATCGGCTACGACGCCCTGCGCCGCTCGGTGGCAAAAAAAGGCTCGGCCCTCAAGCGCATCGATGGCCGAGTGTTCGTCAGCTTCGGCTCACCGATCGCACTGCCGCTGGTGATGCGCGAAGTGTGGGGAGGGCGGGTGCTGCGCCTGAGCGAAAACGGCCGAGGCATCCGCCGCTGGTTCCACCTCCACAACCCCAACGACGGCTTGCTGACCCGGCCGATCACCTCGCCGGATTCAGCGCGGGTCGACCTGCAAACCGAGTTCATCGTGCCGCTGCGCGATGACCTGCTCGACCTCAATCACGCCGCCCAGGCCTACTTGTCCTCACCCACCAGCCAGACCGACCTGTGGCCGCAACTGGCCCGCGATGTGGTGGCGGCGCGAGCGCTGGAAGTGCCGGCGTTCCTGTCCCGTAGCGGCCAACGCAAACGCCGCGCCCTGGTGGTCGGCATCAACGACTACCTCGACCCGAGCGCACGCCTCGAGGGCTGCATCAACGACACCTACCTGATCAGCCGCATGCTTCAGGAAAGCGGCTACGACGCCGGCGACATCCGCTTGCTGCACGACGCCCGGGCGACCCGGGCCAACTTCGTCGAACGCCTCGAATGGCTGGTGGAAGGCGCTCGTGCCGGCGACGAGCGCGTGTTGTTCTACTCCGGTCACGGCACCCAGTTGCCCGTCTACAGCAGCAGCGGCGAAGCCGACTGCATGGACGAGACCCTGGTGCTCCACGACTTCGACTGGGACGACGAAAGCACCCACTTCACCGACAAACTGTTCCGCCAGTTCTACAGCCACCTGCCATTCGACCCGGACGGCCATGGCGCCAAACTCACCGTCATGTTCGACTGCTGCTACGCCGGCGGCATGACCCGCGGCAATGGCCGCGTGCGCGGCATCACCCCACCCAGCGACATCCGCCACCGCATGCTGCGCTGGGACCCCTACGCCGGCGACTGGGACCGCCGCGTCTACGCCACCGACGCCGACCGCCGCGACTTCAGCGAACAAGACAACAAAACCCGCGGCCTCACCCGCACCCGCACCACCCAAGGCGCCGCCACCGGCCTGCGCCCCGAGAAAAAAGCCCAATTGCTGCGCCAAACCAGACTCTACGGCCACCACGGGCCCTACATGCCGCTGATGCTCTATGCCGCGCGGGAGAACGAAAAGGCCAGTGAATGTGTGGTGGGCTCCAACCACTACGGCGCCTTCACCTATGCCCTGGTTGAACAACTGCGCAAGTTGCATCAGGAGGATGCGACGTTGGGGTTTGATCAGTTGATTGAGCGAGTGGGGAGTGTGTTGAGCGCGAGGTCGTTGGGGCAGACGCCGGAGGTTGTTGGGCCTAGTGGGGTTAGGGGGGCGGTTTGTCCTTGGCGGATTAGTGGGTTGGGGAGGTGATCTCGTAACCGCAATCACAGCCAAAGAATAGGGTCGCAGGATAATCCTGCGGCCCTGATACATAGACGTTTCCAAGCCAGCCGCTGAACCCCTGTGGGATCGAGCCTGCTCGTGATGGCACCGGTGAATTTGACGCATAAACAAAACCAGTAACTGGAATCCCCGAGTGGAGTTCGTCCCGCAGAACGTCTGCTTGATAACCAGTGGTCGAATGCTTCCAATCTCCGCAGCAGATCTACCTATCTGTACTGCTTTACCCGTGATGGCAATGTAGTTACCGTTGTAGGATTAATCTCCTGCGGCTGTAGCCTGTTTCCATTGTCGGGTTTTGGTTCCTATAACTCCTACCGACTTTGATCGAGCCGCCACCACGCGATGCCCCTTTTTTGCTCACGTAGCCAAGGAAAGCGACTCGATGACCTCGCCTGCACTCAACCAGATTTTGTTTGGCCCCCCCGGTACCGGGAAGACTTTCGCCACCATTGAGGCAGCGCTAGAAATCCTCGCCCCTGAGTTTCTTCAGACCAACAAAGAAAATCGGGCTGCGCTGAAGAAGCGCTTCGATGAATTAGCTGCAGACGGACATGTCGAGTTCGTCACCTTTCATCAAAGCTTCAGCTACGAAGACTTCGTTGAAGGCCTACGCGCGGAAAGCGGAGACGACGGACAATTGCGCTATAAAGTTGTTGATGGTGTGTTCAAAAAATTATGTACCACTGCCAAAGTAACCCAACAAGCGCCCGCAGCAGAAGTGAGTCATGGTGCTCTCTTTACTAAGGGCGAAACCTTTGGTTCAGGGTACGTAGTCACAAGCTCATCCACAGAGTTACTCAACTTAGTTAAGCCCAACGGTAAAGAGTTGCCGGTTGGCATGAACATGCTTAACACGCTTGCTGAATATGTGCGCGCAGGACGTTTAACCGTCGCAGATATTCGCAACAAGCAGGTTTTTGACAAGGTGCCAGAGACTATGCTGGAGCCGTATCTCATCAATGGCTACAACAATATTTTGCCGCTTTTGGTGGCGCGCATATTGGATGGGCGATCCAAAGTCACCGAGGTTGAGCCTAAAACTCAACCTTACAATGCTCATGTACTCATCATCGATGAAATAAATCGCGGCAATATTTCTCGGATCTTCGGTGAATTGATTACGCTAATTGAACCGTCCAAACGTGCCGGGGCTGACGAGGCTTTGAAAGTAACGCTGCCGTATTCGAAGAAGCATTTCAGCGTACCGAACAATGTCTATCTCATTGGCACCATGAACACCGCTGACCGTTCATTGTCCGGTCTAGATGTCGCTTTACGTCGTCGTTTCACTTTCCGCGAAATGCCGCCTAAGCCTGAGCTGTTGGAACACATTACCGTGGGTGAACTCAATATTGGCAAGCTCCTGAGAGTGATGAACCAGCGAATCGAAATGCTGCTAGATCGAGATCATTGCCTAGGACACGCGTACTTTATGCCGCTAGACAGCGACCGTACGCTGGAACGATTGGGGCAAATCTTTCGCGAGCAAGTTCTCCCGCTGCTGCAAGAGTATTTTTTTGAAGATTGGCAGCGGATTCAGTGGGTATTTAATGATCATCGCAAGTCCCCTGAAAATTGCTTTATCGAACAGCCGTCATTCAAGCCAGATTCGCTGTTTGGCGATCAAGTAGTTCTCAACAACCAAAATAATCAATGGCTGATCAACGAAAAGGCCTTTTCCCGGATCGAGTCTTATTGGGGTGTCATCGATCACCAAGCAGTGCTTCCACAGCTGCAAGACGCTATTGAAACTGAAAAAGGTGACATCCAGATTCATCAGCTTGAAAAAGGCGTGACGGCGTGAAACCCGTCATCACGGTTCGCGAATACGCGAGGCTGACGACAGATTACATCGCTGTGCCTACGCTAGATCTTGCTCAAGTATCGGTTTCAGCTTTTGACTGGTTGTGTAAATTAAATACCTCCTTCAGCAACGCTGGGGCGGGGCTTGTCCAGCTCGAAAACCGTTGTTTGCTCAAGCTCGACAACTACATCGGCGTATTGGAAACACCCTGTGGTACGCGTCTTGAAATTCTTCCCAAGCATTTCGAGAGCGAGGACTGCATCAAGCAGAGCAGAGCGTTGCTGAGGCGCATGATCCAAGCCTCCCTAGATTTGCCCACCCGTGAAGTCGGTGCGGCGGATCTTCAAAGTTTCGATGCGCCGTTGAGCGAGTGGGTCATGGGCCGATTCCTATTGGCTCTGGATCACTTGATTAAACGAGGCCTACGTTTTGATTACCAGCGAGTGGAGGAGGAGCAACGCTTTCTGCGTGGCCAATTGGATGTGGTCAAGCAAATGCGCCAGCCACCTGGGCACCAGCATCATTTTCAGATCCGGCACGATATCTATTTGCCTGACCGACCGGAAAATCGCTTACTCAAATTCGCGTTAGATCAGGTCTGCAAAGCCACAAAAGACGCTGGTAACTGGCGACTGGCTCACGAGCTAAGAAGTGTGTTGTTAGAGGTTCCAACAAGCTGCGACGTGCAGCAGGACTTCAAGCAATGGAGTAACGAGAGACTGATGGCGCACTACGTACCGGTGAAACCATGGTGCGAGCTGATCATCAATCAACAAATGCCTTTAGCGGTCGCTGGGGATTGGCACGGCATGAGCTTGTTATTCCCTATGGAAAAGCTATTTGAGCGATATGTAGCTGCGAGCCTAAATAGGGATTTGCTGCACGATGCGCGACTGCTCACCCAAACCCGCAGCGAACATCTGTGTCAGCACAGGGGTGAAAACTTCTTCCAGCTGCGGCCGGACCTGATGATCCACCATCAGCAGAAAATCTGGGTGCTCGACACAAAATGGAAGCGACTGAGTTCTACGGGAGGGGATAAAAATTACGGTTTGAAGCAGTCCGACTTTTATCAGTTGTTCGCTTATGGTCATAAATACCTAGCGGGGGATGGAGAGTTGGTGCTGATCTACCCTAGGCGAGCTGCGTTTGATGCTCCATTGCAGGTGTTCGAGTTCACACCACAACTCAAGCTCTGGGTGCTGCCATTTGATTTGGAGCAGGGCATTTTGATGGGTGGGCCTGAGGGATTGCCGCTGCAATCTCAGTGGTCACAGACGGCCAGTGGTTAGTCGATTGGACGTTCGGCGGGCCAAATCTATATAGGGTGCGGAAGGTTGCACCCTTTTTGTGACAGCCTGTTAAAACAGAAAAAACTGCGAAACCTTCCGCCACCAAGACGTCTGCTGCTGGCCCAGCAGTAAACAAGGCATATCCCGCAACCGTATCCACGGCTCATCCTGCCAATGCAGCAAGCTCAACGACATCTCCGGCCAATCCAACAAACTCAGCATCGGCCGATCCGAATTGTCCGACTGCTCCGCGTCACGTAAGGCCGGCACCACTTGATGGGTGATCCACTCACGCAGCAACCGATTTCCAGGCGCGTAGTGATACACCAACAGTGCATACACGCCAGATTCACTGAGCATCAACTGTTTTTCCGGTTGCCGGTAATATTCAATCCACAATGTCCGGTGCTGGTCCTTGTCTAGCTTGTTGACCATTCGCTCACTTAGATGGAAACCCATCAAGCGGCCGATATCACGGGCGCAGAACCAAGGCTGGTTTTCAAGGAGGAGGGCGTGTAGAGGGAGGTTGTGGCGAGTGAAAAATGTCGAAATGTACGGATCAGATATGACTGATCTTTGAGGTGCCGCAGAGCGGTGGTGCGTGTCGGCTGGCATTTCCATTACCCCTACGTATGAAGTTGATGAGGGCCGAACCCGACGTAGAGGATCTAAGAAATCCCAACAAGCTATCCCCTTCGGACACAGGAATACGCATTTATAGCTGATGACAGCATGCGGTCTGTGTGGCGAAGTTAGCTTCTACGTTGGGCGTTTCTTAGGCACCTGGGATAGATCTTAGAGTCGCTTTGAATGGTCTTCAATGCGGAAGGAGCTGGAGTTTCCGTAGGAGTTTTAACGATTGCTGGAGCTGCAAGTAAGAGTTTTCCTACCCCACCAAAAAGCCCCGATCAGATCGGGGCTTTTTGGTTTTCGATTTGTCGACTCAAGTCGTCAAATCGCGGCTAGCTTAGGAATCAATCCCAGCTCAAAGCCCCACCAGTCTGATACTCAATAACCCGAGTCTCAAAGAAGTTCTTCTCCTTCTTCAAGTCCATGATCTCGCTCATCCAAGGGAACGGGTTAGTGGTCCCTGGGTACTCTTCCTTCAACCCAATCTGCGACAGACGACGGTTAGCGATGAACTTCAGGTAGTCCTCCATCATCGCCGCGTTCATGCCCAACACGCCGCGAGGCATGGTGTCACGCGCGTATTCGATCTCCAGCTGAGTGCCCTGCAGGATCATCTGCGAAGCTTCTTCCTTCATTTCGGCGTCCCACAGGTGTGGGTTTTCGATTTTGATCTGGTTGATCACGTCGATGCCGAAGTTCAGGTGCATGGATTCGTCGCGCAGGATGTATTGGAACTGCTCGGCGACGCCGGTCATTTTGTTACGGCGGCCCATGGAGAGGATCTGGGTGAAGCCGCAGTAGAAGAAGATGCCTTCCAGAACGCAGTAGTAGGCGATCAGGTTGCGCAGCAGTTCTTTGTCGGTTTCGACGGTGCCGGTTTCGAACTTCGGATCGGAGATCGAACGGGTGTATTTCAGGCCCCAGGTGGCTTTTTTCGCGACCGACGGGATCTCGTGGTACATGTTGAAGATCTCGCCTTCATCCATGGCCAGCGATTCGATGCAGTACTGGTAGGCGTGGGTGTGGATCGCTTCTTCGAAAGCCTGGCGCAGGATGTACTGGCGGCATTCCGGGTTGGTGATCAGGCGGTACACGGCCAGGACCAGGTTGTTGGCAACCAGGGAGTCGGCGGTGGAGAAGAAGCCGAGGTTGCGCATCACGATGCGGCGCTCGTCGTCGGTCAGGCCTTCCGGGTTTTTCCAGAGGGCGATGTCGGCGGTCATGTTGACTTCTTGCGGCATCCAGTGGTTTGCGCAGCCGTCCAGGTACTTCTGCCAGGCCCAGTCGTACTTGAAGGGTACGAGTTGGTTGAGGTCGGCGCGGCAGTTGATCATGCGTTTTTCGTCAACGGCGACACGGGCGGAGGCGCCTTCGAGTTCGGCGAGGCCTTCGGCAACGTCGAGGGAATCCAGGGCGGCCTTGGCGCGGGCAACGGCGGCGGAGTCAGCGGCGGTCACGGCACGGGCTTCCAGGGCGGCGGCACCGCCAGCGCTGTCGAGACGGTCCATGTTGGCTTCGGCGGCGTGGCCAGCGTTGGCGCTCTTGACTGCTACTTCCGTGTCTTCTTTGTCGAATTCGTCCCAGCTCAGCATGACGTGTCGTCTCCTGCGTGAGGGCCAGTGTGCCCGTGTGAAATTGGATAGGTCGGTTTTTCACACGGCCTTACTGGCCGCGTTGGATGTCGTTTTTTGCCGCGGTGCACGCAGGCAAATAAACCTGATTTTGTACGGGGTTCCGAGAGCCTCTGAGGGGCGCGGAAATCGGTGAGGATTTCGGCGTGGGCTTCAGACTGGCTGTTGTCCCTGTAAGGGAATATTGCAGGCCCGTTTAAGGCGGCATTATAGGGAAATTTTTCCGGTCGTGGTGGGGCGAATCCGCGCATGGAGCGGCCGAGAGGGCAGGTTTTTCGGTCAGAGCGAGGGTTTATGGGGCTTTGCCGGGGGAAGATTTTTTTTCGTAAAAATGGCTTGACTCAGGTTTTGCTTAAAAAATGAGCAGAAAAAGCGATTTTTTACTACATGTTGTGTTTTGGATGGCTTTTCGGCGACTCCAGACACAACTAGGCCCGGCCGAAGCCGGGCCATGAAGTCACGCTGGTGGCTCAGCTCAGGCGAGCGGCACCGACGTGATCGGCACCATCGGCGGCGAGGCGGGCGGCGCCGGTGTGGTCAGCGCCGTCGGAAGCGAGTTTGCCTGCGCCAATGTGGTCTGCGCCATCGGCTGCGAAGGATGCTGAGCCGGTGTGGTCGTAACCGTCGGAAGCGACGGAGGCTTCGCTGGTGTAGGCGGCCGAGCCGGTGCGATCGTAACCATCGGCGGCGAAGGTGTTGGCAGCCAGCACGGAGAGGGTAAGGGCGAGGATCAGTTGGGTTTTCATGGTCAGTGCTCCAGATTCTTGGGCGTCGTTTGTCTTGGGTTGCAATTGATACTACGCCGACTATTTCGATTAAAAAGCGCAAATAAATGCTTAAAATAATCGAATTAATCGATCATAAAGGTTCGGCGCTTCATCTGCCTGATTGCGGCGGGTGGGTCGAACCTTTTCGGGGGAGGGGTGTAGCAGGAGGTCAGCCGTTAGAGCAGCCGTTGCCCATCGCGCTGTAACGCAGGATATGCCGTTGACCGTTGGAATCTTCGTATTCCATTTTCATTGGCACAACTTCACAAACATTCGGGGCTTCGCTCATGGAGATCACTTTGGCGATGTCCAGGTTCATCGAGTAAGTGTATTCCTCAATGGGTGGTTGTTGCTGCGCGACATCAGTCGGGACCTCGCTTGCCATGGCACTTACGCACACGCTGCTGAGGGCCAGAACCAATAAAGCTTTCATTTGAGTTTTACCTTTCTAAGGTCGAGTGGGTTCACGCAACCTTTTTGGGGTTGCGTGTGGAGCTGAACTACTGGGTTTGGGTTAACTGCCTTCGTGGGGGCTGTAACTTGGTTAACTCAGGTTGCCGGGTTGGCGTGGCAGATTTTAGGGGGGGCGGATACGTTCATATAGACGTGGTTTTGATAAACACCTTTGACAGATCCTGTAACAATCCCCGAATAACGTTGTAGGAGCGGGCTTGGCCGCGATGAACCTGAGGGTTCCGCGGGGTGTCAGGCTTGGCGCGTTATCGTTGACGACCATCGCGAGCAGGGCTCGCTCCTACAGGGAGCTGTGGGCGGAGTAGAGCTATTCACGACATTTTGTAGGGACTTGTTACTACCATCGTCGAATGGTTCTATAGGCCCGGCCCGGGCTACAACAGGGTCATACAAAAACAACTATTCCACCGAGGTAAGAAAGATGAGTG